>NZ_KV819937.1:113847-216614 GCF_001815235.1 Pseudomonas sp. HMSC065H01
GAGGTCTCGGTGGCGGCGGCGTAGACCACCATCACGATCGATGGCGGGATGAGGATGCCGAGGGTGCCGGCGTTGCAGACGATCCCAGCGCCGAACGCCTGTGGATAACCCGAGCGGACCATGCCGGCGATGGCGATCGAACCCACTGCCGCCACCGTTGCCGGAGACGAGCCGGATAGCGCGGCGAAGAGCATGCAGGCGAGCACCGCGGCGATCGCCAGGCCGCCACGGATGTGTCCGACGCAGGCGTTGGCGAAGTCGATCAGGCGCCGCGCCACGCCACCGGTGGTCATGAACGCGCCGGAGAGCAGGAAGAACGGGATCGCCAGCAGGGTGTAGGCCTCGGAGGTCTCGAACAGCTTGATCGCCAGCGAGCGTACCGAGTCCGGGCTGAACAGGAGGATCGTCAGTGCGCCGGAGAGACCCAGGGAGACGGCGATCGGCACGCCGATGAACATCAGCAGGAAGAGCAGCAGGAAGAGGAACAGAATGGTCATGCCTTGGGCTCCTCGTGCTCGGTCAGCTTCAGCGCGTCGGCAGCCTCGTCGGCCAGTCCCAGTCCGGTCTGGCGGTTGCGCAGGATGCGCACGAGGATCTCGGCGAAACGGATGAACACCAGGGCGAAGCCGACCGGCACGATCAGGCCGATGTGCCATTGGCGGATGCCGAAGTGGTCGAGGTCCTCGGCGCCGATGCCGGCGATGAACAGGGTCTTCACCCAGTCGTAGCTGGCCACGCAGAGCAGGCCGGCGTAGCCGAGGCAGGCCAGGCAGGCGATCACGCCGAGCACTCGCTGTACCGGTCGCGAGGCCAGCTTCACCAGCACGTCCACGCCGAGGTGCCCGGCGGTGCGTACGCCGTAGGCGATGCCGAGGAAGATCAGCCAGGCGAACAGGGCCTTGGTCAGGGCGTTGCTCCAGGTCATCTCCTGGGCCAGGGTGAGGACCCCATCGCCGATGGCGAGCAGCGTCTCGTTGCCGCCCTCCCAGAGATCGGCGAGATCGTAGAGCAGCGTATAGAGGTTATTGAGGACTACATAAACGAAGGTAACCAGCGTCATGGCGGCGAGGAGGAAGGCGATCAGGCCTTCCTCCAGGCGCGCCCAGACGCGCGCGAGCGCGTGCATGGGCTTTCCCTCTTCTTCTTATTGGGCCTGGTTGGCGGCTTCGGCGGCCTTGATCAGGTCGGCGCCGATCTCGCCTTCGAACTTCTTCCACACCGGCTGCATGGCCTTGCGCCATTCGGCCCGCTGTTCGGGAGTGAGTTCGATGATCTCGCTGGTCTTGGCCTCGACGATGCGCTGCTTGTCGCCCTGGTTGAGCGCCTCGGCCTGCTTGTTCACCTCCACGGTGACCTCGTCCATGGTCTTGGCCAGCACGCCGCGCACGTCTTCCGGCAGGCCGTTCCAGAACTTGGTGTTGGTGATCACCATGTAGTCCAGCACGCCGTGGTCGGACTCGGTGATGTACTTCTGCACTTCGTGCATCTTCTGCGAGTAGATGTTCGACCAGGGGTTCTCGGTACCGTTGACCACGCCGGTCTGCAGGCCCTGATAGACCTCGGCGAAGCTCATCTTGCGCGGGTTGGCGCGCACCGCCTTGAACTGTTCCTCGAGCACCTTGGAGGCCTGCACGCGGAACTTCAGGCCGCGGGCGTCCTTCGGCTCGCGCAGGGGCTTGTTGGCGGACAACTGCTTCATCCCGTTGTGCCAGTAGCCGAGGCCAGTGATGCCCTTGTCCTGCATCGAGGTCAGCAGCTCCTTGCCCTGCGGGCTCTGCTGGAAGCGGTCGACCGCCTGGATGTTGTCGAACAGGAACGGCAGGTCGAAGATCTGCAATTTCTTGGTGTACTGCTCGAACTTGGCCAGCGACGGCGCGATGATCTGCACGTCGCCCAGCAGCAGGGCTTCCATCTCCTTGCCGTCGCCGAACAGCGACGAGTTCGGGTAGACCTCCACCTTGACCTTGCCCGGCAGGCGTTCCTCCACCAGTTTCTTGAACAGCAGCGCGCCCTGGCCCTTGGGCGTGTGCTCGGCGACGACGTGGGAGAACTTGATGACGATCGGGTCGGCTGCCTGGACGATTCCGGCGACGGTCAGGGAAAGTGCGCAGACGAGCGCCTTCGCGGTGTGCTTGAGCATGAGACTTCCTCTTTGTTCTTGTCTGTCTTTTATGAAGAGGACGGGTGTCCTCTCGGCGTGGCCGAACAAGGGAAGTCTAGGCAGCGCAGCGGCAGATGCTGCGTGAATCGGAAAAGCGCCTGGTCTTCTGCTTGTTGGAACGCTCGGGAAGCCGTGAGCAAGCCCTGTGCCAGTCGGGCAAGGGTACGCAGGGGAGATGCTGCGGGCGCGGATGGCGAACGGTTGGCGGTAATCCGCCATTCATTCGCCATCATCTGGCGGATTTTCGCCAGGCGTGTTGAACGGCAGGCCGTGCTTGCGCAGCTTGTCGTGCAGGGTCTTGCGCGGGATACCGAGGGCCTCGGCGACGCTGCGCAGCGAATTGTGCGGGCGTTCCAGTTCGGCAGCGATCAGCGAGCGCTCGAAGGCCTCGACCTTGGCGCTGAGGTTGTGCGGCTCGTCGGCGGCGTCGGGCAGGACTCCGTCGTCCAGGCTCAGGCCGAGACCCAGGGCGAAGCGCTCGGCGGCGTTCTGCAATTCGCGCACGTTGCCCGGCCAGTCGTAGGCCAGCAGCCGCGCCGACTGGCCGGCGTCCAGTTCGCGTGGCGTCAGGCCATGACGCATGGCGCCGGCTTCGGCGAAATGGCGGAACAGCAGCGGGATGTCTTCGCCGCGCTCGCGCAGCGGTGGAATGCGCAGGCTGGCGACGTTGAGGCGGTAATAGAGGTCGGCGCGGAAGCGGCCCTGGTCGGCGGCCTGGCGCAGGTCTTCCTTGGTTGCCGCGATTATGCGGATATCCAGCGGGATCAACTGGTTGGAGCCGAGCCGCTCGACTACCCGTTCCTGCAGCAGGCGCAACAGCTTGACCTGCACGTCCAGGCTCATGCTCTCGATCTCGTCGAGGAACAGGGTGCCGCCATTGGCGTACTCGAACTTGCCGATGCGGCGCTTCTGCGCGCCGGTGAAGGCGCCGGCCTCGTGACCGAACAGTTCGCTTTCCACCACCGATTCGGCGAGGGCGCCGGCGTTGATCGCGACGAACGGTCCGTCGCGTCGGCTCGACAGGTCATGCAGGGCCCGCGCGACCACCTCCTTGCCGGCGCCGGTTTCGCCAAGGACCAGCACGTCGGCCTGGATCGCCGCCAGCGAGCCGACCTGCTCGCGCAGGCGCTGCATGCCGGCCGAGCGTCCGATCAGGCGCCCATGCAGCTCGTGGCGTTCGGCCAGGGCCAGGCGCAGGGTGCGGTTCTCCAGGACCAGCCGGCGCACCTCCAGGGCGCGGCGCACGCTGTCGAGCAGGGCGTCGCTGGGGAAGGGCTTTTCCAGGAAGTCATAGGCGCCGCCGCGCATGGCCTGGACCGCCAGCGGCACGTCGCCGTGGCCGGTGATCAGGATCACCGGCAGGTCGGCGTCCTGTTCGTGCAATTGGCGGAGCAGTTCCATGCCATCGATGCCGGGCATGCGGATGTCGCTGACCACCACCCCGGGCCAGTCCTTGCACTGCGCGGTATCCAGCTGGCGCGCGTCGTCCAGGGTCGCGACCTTGAGCCCGGCGAGGTCGAGCGTCTGGCGCAGGGCCTGGCGCAGGTGCGGATCGTCGTCGATCAGCAGGACCTGGGTCTGGGCATCGAATGGCGCGAAGGGACTCATGCGCGGGTTTCCTCCTGGGGCATGGCGGCGACGCCGGGAACTCCCGGCAGCAAGTGCAGGCGCACCACGGCGCCGCCTTCGAGATGGTTGCCCATTTCCAGGCGGCCGCCGAGGGCGCGCAATAGGTTATCGCAGATGGCCAGGCCGAGGCCGAGCCCTTTGGCGGTGGTCTTGGTGGTGAAGAAGGGTTCGTGGGCGTGGGCCAGGGCGTCCTCGGAAAACCCCGGGCCGTTGTCGCGCAGAGTCAGGGTCACGCCGTGCTGGTCCTGGCTGGCGATCACCCACAGGCGCCGCGGCGGAGCTTTCTCGGCGAGCGCGTCGAGGGCATTGGTGAGCAGGTTGCCGAGGATCTGCCGCAAGCGGGTCTCGCCGGCCTGGACCCACAGCGGGGCGTCCGGCACGTCGCGCAGCAGTTCGACGTTCATCGCCCGCCGCCGGCTGGCCACCATCGACAGGGCGTCCTCGATCGCCGGCTGCAACTGCACGTTCTCCGGCGCCCGGCGCGCACCGCGGGCATAGGCCTTGAGGTGGGCGATGATCGAGGCCATGCGGGTGGTGAGGTCGCTGATCTGCTCGAGATTGCCGCGGGCGTCCTCGGTGCGCTGGTGGTCGAGCAGCACCCGGGCGTTGTCGGCGTAGCTGCGGATCGCCGCCAGCGGCTGGTTGAGTTCGTGGCTGATGCTCGCCGACATGGTGCCGAGGGCCGTGAGCTTGCCGGCCTGGACCACTTCGTCCTGGGCGCGCATCAGCTCGCGCTGGGCCTGCTCGCGTTCGTGGACTTCCTGCTGCAACTGCGCGTTGGCGTTCTCCAGCTCGCGGGTGCGTTCCAGTACGCGCTCTTCCAACTGGCGCTTGGCCTCGGCCTCGAGAGCGATGCGGTCCAGGTAGTGACGGCGGCTGAGGGTCAGCAGGGTAAGCAGCAGGAGCAGGGCGAGCAGGGTCGCGCCGCCGATCAGCAGGACGCTGCGCACCGGCCGTTCGATGAGGGTGCGGGGGGCGTAGATGCTCACCGTCCAGCCGGTTTCCGGCAGCGTCCGGCTCTGGCTGAGCCAGGCGCTCTGTTGCAGGCGCAGGGGCTTCGGGTCCTGCACCGGGTAGGGGATGTTGGCGTGGATCTCGTCGCGCTCCGCCGCGCTCAGCGGCCGACTGGCATGGAAGCGCCAATCCTCGCGCGAGGAGAGGATCACCACGCCGTAGTTGTCTATCACCAGCAGTTGCTCCGGGGAATTGCCCCAGAGCCGTTCGATGTGTTCGAGATCGACCTTCACCACCAGCACGCCGATGATCCGCGAGCCTTCCTTCACCGCACTGGCGAAGTAGTAGCCGCGCTTGATCGAGGTGGTGCCCAGGCCGAAGAAGCGCGCCAGGCGGCCCTGCATGGCCTCGCGATAATAGGGGCGGAAGGCGAAGTTGCGGTGGACGAAACTGTCCGCCTGGGCCCAGTTGGAGGCGACCTGGGTGGTGCCGTCCGGTTGCAGCAGGTAGATCACGTCGGCGCCGGTGCGTCGGCGGATGTCGGCCAGCGCCTCGTTGGCGATCTTCTGCAGCAACGGGTCGCCAGGTTGTTGCAGGGCCTGGCGCAGCACCGGCAGGCCGCCGAGGATCTGCGGCAGTTCTTCGTAGCGGCGCAGCGTGCCGAGCAGGTTGGCGACGTAGAGGTCGAGCGTCTGGCGGTTCTGCTCGGCCAACTGCTCGCTGTAGTAGCGCTCGGCGAAATATTGCAGGGGCCAGAGCAAGGGCGCGAGAAGCAGGGCGAGGATGACCAGCGAGCGCCAGCGATGGAAATAGGCTTTCAAGACGAACGAACCTGCCGTGGCTGCGAGTATCCGGGGCATCCCGGACGGGATGCCCTAAATTATCACGCCTTGCGCCGAGTCCGGTCGCTCCCTGCCGTTCAGGGGAAGCAGTCGGCGTCGGCGAATGCCTTGCCCTGGCGGTCCTTCTCCGAAAGCAGGGGGGCATCCTGCAGCGGCCAGTCGATCTTCAGCTCGGGATCGTTCCAGACGATGCAGCGTTCGTGTTCCGGCGCCCAGAAGTCGGTGGTCTTGTAGAGGAACTCGGCGTATTCGCTGAGCACCACGAAGCCGTGCGCGAAGCCGGCCGGAATCCACATCTGGCGCTTGTTCTCCGCGCTCAGGCGTTCGCCTACCCACTGGCCGAAGGTCGGCGAGCCGCGACGCAGGTCGACGGCCACGTCGAATACCTCGCCGAGAGTGGCGCGCACCAGTTTTCCCTGGGCTTGCCGGATCTGGTAGTGCAGGCCGCGGAGGACGCCACGGGCGGAACGCGAATGGTTGTCCTGGACGAAGCTGACCGGATGACCGCAGGCCTCCTCGAAGGCGCGCTGGTTGTAGCTTTCGAAGAAGAATCCGCGATCGTCGCCGAACACCCGGGGTTCGAAGAGGATGACGTCGGGGATTGCCAGGCGGGTCGCTTTCATCAGTACACGGTCTCGGTCAGCAGGCGCTTGAGGTATTGGCCGTAGCCGTTCTTGGCCAGCGGCGCGGCGAGTTTTTCCAGTTGCGCGGCGTCGATCCACTTCTGCCGGTAGGCGATCTCTTCCGGGCAGGCCACCTTGAGACCCTGACGGTTCTCCAGGGTGGCGATGAACTGGCCGGCCTCGAGCAGCGAATCGTGGGTGCCGGTATCCAGCCAGGCGTAGCCGCGGCCCATGATCTCCACGCTGAGCTGGCCGCGCTCCAGATAGGCGCGGTTGACGTCGGTGATCTCCAGCTCACCGCGCGGCGAAGGCTTCAGGTCCCTGGCGATGTCCACCACCTGCTGGTCGTAGAAATACAGGCCGGTGACCGCGTAGTTCGACTTCGGCTCCAGTGGCTTCTCTTCCAGGCTGATGGCCTTGCCGCCCTGGTCGAACTCGACCACGCCGTAGCGCTCCGGGTCCAGCACGTGGTAGGCGAAGACGCTGGCGCCGGTCTGGCGCTGCGAAGCGCTGCCGAGCAACTCGTGGAAGTCGTGGCCGTAATAGAGGTTGTCGCCCAGGACCAGCGCGCTGAGGTCGTTGCCGATGAACGACTCGCCGATCAGGAAGGCCTGGGCCAGGCCGTCCGGCGACGGTTGCACGGCATATTGCAGGTCCAGGCCCCAGTTCGAACCGTCGCCCAGCAACTGCTGGAAGCGTGGGGTGTCCTGTGGGGTCGAGATGATCAGTATCTCGCGGATGCCCGCCAGCATCAGGGTACTGAGCGGGTAGTAGATCATCGGCTTGTCGTACACCGGCAGCAACTGCTTGGAGATGGCCAGCGTTGCCGGGTGCAGGCGGGTGCCCGAGCCTCCGGCGAGGATGATGCCCTTGCGTTTCATAGTGGTCCCTGCTCGCTCAGTTCCTGGATCATGCGTCCGGCATGGTAGCGCCAGTCTGGCAGTACCAGGCCGAAGACCTGTTGCAGCTTGCGGTTGTCGAGGCGCGAATTGGCCGGACGCTTCGCCGGCACCGGGTAGTCCTCGGTGGCGATCGGCAGGACCCGCTGCGGCGTCGCCTGCAACTCCCAGCCCCGCTCCAGCGCCTGTTCGATGACGAAGCGCGCATAGAGGTGCCAGGACGTCTCGCCGCTGGCGACCAGGTGGTAGGTGCCGCTGGCCCGTGCTGCCAGCTCGGCGTCCCAGCGCAGGCGCTGCAGGGCCTGGGCGGTGACGTCGGCGATCAGCTCGGCGCTGGTCGGCGCGCCGAACTGGTCGGCCACGACCTTGAGTTCGTCGCGTTGCCCGGCCAGGCGCAGCATGGTCTTGGCGAAGTTCCCGCCGCGCGCGGCGTAGACCCAGCTGGTGCGGAAGATCAGGTGGCGGCAGCCGCTGGCGCGGATGGCCTGCTCGCCTTCCAGCTTGGTCTGCCCGTAGACGCTCAGCGGGCCGGTCGGCGCGTCCTCGGCGAAAGGCGCGTTGCCCGCGCCGTCGAACACATAGTCGGTGGAGTAATGCACCAGCCAGGCGCCGCAGCCCGCGGCCTCCTCGGCCAGTACCGCGACGGCGCGGGCATTGATCAGGCGGGCGTTGTCGGCATCGCTCTCGGCCTTGTCCACCGCGGTGTAGGCGCCGGCGTTGACGATGAACTGCGGCCGCTCGGCGCGAACCAGTCGCGCCAGGCCTTCGGGGTCGGCGAGATCGGCGCGCCGGCGGTCGCAGACCAGCAGTTCGCCCAGCGGCGCCAGGGCGCGCTGCAGCTCCCAGCCGACCTGGCCGTTGGCGCCGAGGAGAAGGATCCGGTTCATGCGTACTGCTTACCCACCCACTCGCGGTAGGCACCGCTGGTTACGTTGGCCACCCAGTCCTGGTTGTCCAGGTACCAGCGCACGGTCTTGCGGATGCCGGTCTCGAAGGTTTCCGCCGGCTTCCAGCCCAGCTCGCGCTCCAGGCGCGTGGCATCGATGGCGTAGCGGCGATCATGGCCCGGACGATCCTTGACGAAGGTGATCTGCTCGCGATAGCTGCGGCCGTCGGCGCGCGGCTGCTCCTGGTCGAGGATGGCGCAGAGGGTCTCGACCACGTCGAGGTTGGCCTTTTCGTTCCAGCCGCCGACATTGTAGGTCTCGCCCAGTTGCCCGGCTTCGAGGACCCGGCGGATGGCGCTGCAATGGTCCTTGACGTAGAGCCAGTCTCGGATCTGCTGGCCGTCGCCGTAGATCGGCAGCGGCTTGCCGGCCAGGGCGTTGTGGATCACCAGTGGGATGAGCTTTTCCGGGAAGTGGTACGGGCCGTAGTTGTTCGAGCAGTTGGTGGTCAGCACCGGCAGCCCGTAGGTGTGGTGATAGGCCCGCACCAGGTGGTCGGAGGCCGCCTTGGACGCCGAGTAGGGACTGTTCGGCTCGTAGCGGTTGTTCTCGGTGAAGGCCGGATCGCTCGGTGCCAGCGAGCCATAGACTTCGTCGGTGGAGACATGGAGGAAGCGGAATGCCGCCTTCGCTTCCGGCTCCAGCGCGCCCCAGTAGGCGCGCACTTCTTCCAGCAGGCGGAAGGTGCCGACGATGTTGGTCTGGATGAAGTCCTCGGGGCCGTGGATCGAGCGGTCCACATGGGATTCCGCGGCGAAGTTGAGGATCGCCCGCGGCTGGTGATCGGCGAGCAGGCGGGCTACCAGCTGGCTATCGCCGATATCGCCGGCGACGAAGGTGTGCCGGGCGTCGCCGTCGAGGCTGGCGAGGTTCTGCCGGTTGCCGGCGTAGGTGAGCTTGTCGAGGCTGACCACCGGCTCGTCATGCAGGGCCAGCCAGTCGAGCACGAAATTGGCGCCGATGAAGCCGGCGCTGCCGGTCACGAGAATCGTCATGAGTCATACCTTGTTCAAGCAGTGGTTGTCCGTAGGGCTGCTTCGACACGTCCCGCCAAGGTGTACCAATCGATCGTGAAGACGACGATTAGTACGGGAAAAATGGCGATCCTGCCAACCCCAGATCTGGTAGGTGCATCTGACCCGGCATTCTATGCGAAGTGCCATCATCGGGCGGCAGGTAGGAGGATAAAACAAAAAAGCCCCGCGCGAGGCGGGGCTTTTCGGGGATTCGTGGTGCGGCACCAGGAGTCGAAAAATTTTCTAAATATCTGATTTGTATGTATTTTATTTTTAGTTAATGAGATGTCCATCTCTAAAACTATCCTGGAACCCCTAGGGCTTTCTAAGAATTGGTACAGGCGGAAGGCTATGGTGGGATCGATTGCCCTTAGTGCATGGATGTCTCTCATGCTTTCCTGAATCCGTGGTTCGTTCTCCTACTACGATAAGCGACAGTACACGACGAAAGACTACCGTTGCTAGAGCGGTTACGCTTGCGCGAGTCTGCGCAGAGTCAGGTTCGACCTTGTTTTGGCCTCGCTGTGAAGGCGAACTTGGCGACTGGATTTTGGTGACGCTGGGCACGCTTGATACGCATTCCTGCCCCAGCTTCAAAAGCTCGCGCCATCTAGCTATCGCCTGGAGTCTGACTGATGGCATCGCGTAAAAGGTGGATTTAATAATCAACCCATTACAGCCAAAATTCGACATTTCCGGACTGTACTGGCTACTGCTTAAATCTCCATGGACATCGCTCTTGCGATTTCGTAACCTCAGGCGAGATCTTGCCGCCTTCTCTTCTGCTTGCTTCGTGTTTCTTGGCTCAATAGTCGAGAAAGGCAAGGGTCGAAAGTGGCCTTGTATAGCTTAAGAATTACGCTAAATTGTTCCCTGCTTGCAGTTGGAGCCGTATGGACCCTCTTCGCATCGACATCAGCACCTTGATTGCATCTGCCCAAGAGCGGCTGCTTGCGACCGTTCCGTGTCTTATCGACTATGTTGATAGGGAGGCTTTTGAGAAAAACGTACTATCTCCATCGCTCAGAAAAACGCCCATAAATGTCTATGCGCTATGGAAACGCACGGGGCCGGACGCAACTTGGGAGCTAATGTACATCGGACAGCGCAGCCACAGGTCAGGATGGTCGCGGGTAGCGCAGCATCTATTCTCGACCCCTGCGGGCACTCAATCAAAGTTGAAAGAAGTTCGCGCAGCGATACAGTCCGGGGATCAACTTGGCGTCACTGCAATTTTGGTCGAGCCGGACTCGATGCGCCTGTCAGTTGAAGAGGAGTTGATCAAAAGGAATTCGTTATCAGCCGAGCATCTTCGATGGAACCGCAAAGCAAGATCAGCGGTTCAGACGCGCCGAAGTAGTTAGAATGCTGCTTAATAGTCCGGCCCACCACGATTTGATCGTTCACCCCAAGGGTGGTAATCGCAATGGAAATAAAATTATATCCTGCTCACGGACATCCAGTTGGGAGCAGTGGATCTCCCTGGTTCCGGGTCAGAGAAGATAAGATCTATCCAGCTCATGGACATCCAGAAGGTAGCAGTAGTTCTCCATGGTTTCGGATCAAAGACCATAAACTTTACCCCGCTCATGGGCATCCAGAAGGAACCAGTGGCAGTCCATGGTTACGTATTAAAGATGATAAAATTTACCCAGCGCATGGGCACCCTGAAGGTACAAGTGGCTCTCCTTGGTATCGAATCAAGTAGGATTGTTTTTTGCGTGTAAGCTATTCCCAATTTTGCAGTCTCTTATATGTTTATAGATTTCTGGGGCTAGAAATTATGAAGCATGAGATTTTGGCAGGCGATATCGAGAAAAACATACGCTATCAATTAAAAAAAGTAAATGCGCTATTCCAAAAAAGACATGAGACTAATTTACGATATCTCAATGAATACGTAAATCCGGGGCAAGAGCTTGATGAAGATAATGCGATATTAAATCAAGCACTTTCTGATGCGTTGCTAAACTCCATGGCCTCCCTGATCGACTACTACAGTATCTGCTGCATGTTGAAGCTAGGAGTTCCAGAGGAAAAAATTAAGAAAGTACAATATCGCTCGCTCAGCAATACCTTCATAATTGAAAAAGCCTCTATACCCAAGTCTGAAAAAGACTCAACAACAATCGATACCATCCTCAAGCAATACGCAGAAGCGACTGAAAATAATAAAAACTTCAAATCGCTCATAGGAGATGACTATTGGATTGGCTTTCTAGGGAGGGCTATAAGTCATACATTAAAGGAGTATGGTGCACTAGAGGATAGTACCTTCGAGCTAGCTTACGATGAGGAAGAGGATCGAATTAAGGTAAACCCTAAAGTGGAGCAGTATTATTTCTACATGCGCCCCCTGTTGTGCAATGCCGCTAATTCCATGGGCCTAAAGCACAATATTTACATAGATATAAACAACTTCCTTAAGCACAATGCAGTCCCATACTTGACAAACAATATCGAGAAGTTTACAGGCGAAGAGCGAATATTCTCGTATTTCGAAATCAGAAACGACCAATCCTCCCTTCTTAAGGAAGGCGTTTTAAAAGATCTTTTGTTGTCGGATTTCCTAGATTTAAAAGACAGCCTCAAGTCCAAGGAGCTCAATAAGGATAACTATGAATTTCTTTGCCCGCTAGAAAAAAAGTGGGGGCTTGGCCGGGTTTTGACATTGGATCCTGTAAATGGCTACATCGATCCGAACGATGATATCTTATACTTTTATATTGGTGGAGTACTGGTGGCAAAAACAAAAACTGCAATGTGGATCGATGCTGATAAAAGTTTACTTACTACATTGCAAGAACTGAGGCGAGAGATAGATAGAGGCCTTAATTTTAAATTCTAATTATTTCAAAATTCCATCCGGTCCTGTTGGAGGGGGTACTACAAATCGGTTGCGGCCTGCCGCACCGGCTGCATCCGACGCAGAGCTGACACTCGATGAAATACCAGAGTGGATTTCACTTAAAGGCCATGTCGGGGGGGCAAGTGGGGCAGCAGGACTATCGCGATTTGCGCCACCCTGGCCCTCCAGAGTCGGAAGTATGGCTACACAGGACTGGATAGCGCAAAACGCAAGGCACCCACGACCTCTCCGCCGTCTTTCGCCCACAGCCCTCTGAAGGCGAACAGATGCTTGCTACCACTGCTATCCGTCCTGCCATGAGTGTTTCAGATCACGAGAGGAGGGTACCCGTACTTAGTCAATAAGCAGAGACTATGCGGGTATAAGCTGTTTCACGCCCCAAATTCGGCAAGTGCTGGTCAGTGCTCCCTATGATAGAAGTGAGTGCTCCGTGGGTAATTTGGTTTGCAGTCAGCGGCAAGAAACTAGCTGCAAGTTCCTTAAATCGAGTGGAACAATTTCGCAGTGTCAAGCGGGCCTGAAATTGGCGATCAATTATGAGTTTTACAAATTCTTTGAATTCGTCCTCGCCAAACCGGGCGATCATAGATTGATAATTAGGTATAGCCATGTCAGAAACGCCGTATCCATTACCGACTCTAGCCATAATTAGAGTTTTTACATACGGAACGCGGACGCTTTCGGGGATTTGACCATTTGCTGGGACGTAGGCTAGAAGATTCCGTGCATGAGCTGGTTCATTGTGAAAATTGTTGAAACCACTATGAGCGTTAAACAATGCGTTGATGCATACTGACATCTCTACCGCCAGCGAGTCTGGCGAGAGGTACCCAAGTCCGTCCACTCCTTTTAGGAACTCATGAGCAAGTGCTTTCCGCCCGTTCTCCCCGTTTGCAGCAAATGTAGTGAAACGGAACCCGCATTCATAGCGGGTGTCATCCGGCGCTAGAGCCCAGCACTTACTGCCGATAAAACGGATATTGGTTTTCACCTGCGTTGATGTATTGTCCGCGGTGTACATTCCAAATATTGCTCTCAAAAGAGATTTAATTATATCTACCGGGAGACGCTCCATTCCCGCTCGGATATGCTGAGCGTCCTGCTCTGTAAGGATCTGCGTTCTGACGCTGTGCAAAAAACGCTTGACCTCGATTGCCGCAGGCTCAGGTTCCTTAGCGATCACCTCTCGAAGGCAGGTTTCGAGCCATGAGATTAATTGTAGACCACTAAGCTCATTTTGATTTGGATGTGCGGCGCTCGCCCAGTTTCGCATGTCTCTAATATAGTCTAAATGACGATATCCTATATCAGATAGGATGCCCGTTACGTGACAGCCACGCACAAGCTCCCATTCTTCAATTTTTACTAAGTCATCCTCATCGCGGAGTTTGCTCCTGCGCGTCGCGTCTGTAATGACGCTGTCGTAGAAGTACTCTAGATCAAAGCGGGCCACCTTATTGCGCAGACTTACGACTGTTTCATCCCAAATGAAATTTAATGCTGCGTCAAATAGACCCGCGCCACAGGCGGCGATAAATTTCGAAATGTATAGTGACTCGGCGCGTTTGCTCAAATCAATACTATTAATTACGTCCGGTAGGTTGCCGATGACACGCTGCCGCTCATGAACTGGCACTAAGACGTTGTTAGTAGGAAGACCTAAATGGTTTAGGTATCCGGTGAGCGCTGTGGTAAATTGATCTACACCAGTTGAAACCTGATTCTGTGCGACAAGTATCGGAGGTAGAGACATTACACGCACTCCATGAGTAAATTCGCATTGATATATTTTTTAGCGATAAGTTGCACTGAAAGCGGTCCATGTTTGAAGCGCGGCTTCCAGGTATTTCTATACGTTTGGTATTTTAATTCTTATTTGATTTTTGTAAGGTTATGAGTCACAGGGGCAGTGGGTTGTCATGCCCGTAGATACTTTACAGGTTCTGTTTTCTTAATGTTTGGGAGGGTGAGTTGGAGGCCCAGTTTTTTTATAATTGTCGGATGCAGTAATTGTTTTATGTTGTTGCAGAAGTCAGTGCGATTCTTTGCTGTTTTGAACCGGATAGCTACAGGCCACCTACTAAGACGATTATCTGTCAAACCTTTCGTTGCCCTGTAGCCATGTTCGTTTTTCACCCCAGACCGAACAACGTCTGCGGCCAGTTTAAACACCTTGTCTTTCGTCACAAATTCTCGAAGGTCAATTTTTACGCTCAGGCTATAAGGTTTCATTAGATAACTCCGTAGTTTTGTTCCTTAGGATAATCTGGAGGTGAGTTTAGTCTCAGATTCATCCGATCTTGGGCGCGTTGTCGAAGCCGTGTTCAATGACATCTTCAATTTGAGAGGTTTGTGCGGGGGGCGTAAAAATTAGTCCTCCTGCCACCGTGGTTACTAGCAGGCTGGCATCCTCGTCATCGCGAAGCTCGCGATAACTTTCCAAAATATGCTTATAAGTTTTCACTGAGAGCCGTTCAGCCGCGTACCAGAGGTAGAGTTCACCCCAGGTCAGTTGAGTCCAGCCCCACGTCTGTATCTCCTCAAGCCGGTTTTCTAGGGTTTCTCGGTGGCGTTTGAGCATTGGTGATCTCGGCTAATGGCTGACAGGTCTGGTGTGACGATCTAGGCAAAACATAACACCAGCTAATAGATTAGCGCCAGCTAAATTTTTAGCGGATGCTATATTTTGATTTTTTGCCTCAAAGGCTCGATAGCAGCCGATCCTGATTATCAGGAACAGGTCCCCATCAGAGCTTGAAAACCCATGACGTTTCTAGGCGTCGCGCTAGCAGTCGGACCGTCAGCACGTAGTAATACTGCGTTGCATGACTGTGATCGCTCAAGCGATTCTCAAGAAACCACACCACATGCTTCTTTTGCCAAGTCCATGGGGTTTCCCGCTGCCAGCGCTCTGCGATTGCAACCTGAATCGTCTTCGCCTGGCGCACATGACGTTGCTGCGTTGCGCGCGACCCGGTCAGCACGCCAGCCAAGAACAGTTCCATATCGAATGACTTACTCATATCCGTCCTCCGATGTAGGCAGCGACCACATCGATCCGACCGTGCCCCAGCTCATAGCTGATCTGCCTTCGGGCCTCAAGATCAAGGTTGCTGTCAACCTGGCGGCATTGGCCGCCGTTGATAGGCGCGCGGTGTTGGGTGATTTGCTCATAACGCTCACATGCGTACGCCGCTCGTAGCTCATGGAAGCCTTTCAGGTTGTGTGCATGCAGGATGCCCCGCGCAGGGCTGATGATTTCTTGCAGAACATTCAGGTAGCTTTCGTTTGGCGCTATCAGGTTGCGGCTACCCGCAGGCGAAATCTGGCGTGCAAACTTAAGTGCATCTCGAACATGGCTGTCTGCCGGAATCCAACGCGGCGCCGAAGCACCGGCGCGACCGCCTTTGGTGCCTTCCTGAATGTTAAGCTTTCCTAGACCGTCAGCCTCACGGCTAAGCCGTGGCAGGTCAGCCAAGATGGCCTCACGCAAGCGCATGCCGGTGGCTCGCGCCAACAGCACAATCGCGGCAGCGCGTTGATGATGTTGGATGCAAAGTGCGTTGACGATCTGCTTCACGTGCTCGCGATCCTGGCCTTGCGGCACTGACTGTCGAACCCCGGTGCGCTGCATACCCAATGCCTTGCTCGGACTGGGCAGTTTCACGTACTGATCACCGCGAAGCGCTGCCATGGTCCTGTTAACGCTGGATATGCGGTTTTGTGCGGTGCTAACAGCAAGGTCACCGCGCCTAACGATGTCGTGTAGATACGCCGCATAGTCGGCCAACACCTTCCGATCAACCTGCCGCGCATCGTTGATACCCGGTCCCTGTTCGGAGCGGCACCACTTCACGAATGCCTGCCACCGATCACAGTGCGCCTTGACCGTGCCGTAGTGGCCGCCGCCGAACATGTCCTTAAGCGCCTGCGGCCCTGCGTAGCTCAATTGCCTGCCATAACCGAAATTGCGACCATCGCGTCTACCCACCAAAGCCATGTCAGTCACCTCATCTACCGTTCTCCGATCCTCGCCCCATGTCATCCCGCCAAGAATGCTGAGTGTTATCAGGGATCAAGGCCCCTGCGACCTGTGGGGAATGTCCACTACGCAGGACTGGCGGCTCCTTACGACCGGGAGCAAGGGCATCTCATGATCTGGCCTCCTAAACACCGTTACCGGTGGGCGGGTGGAGGCAGCACTGGCTGACGAGACCAGCGCCTAAAGATCCTGAGCCGGGTGAACGCAGCGATACGATGACCGGGGCATGCCTGACTGTCAGTCAGGTGCAGTCCATTCCTTGGTCTGCGGCACCATCATCTACAGCGCTGTTGCTGGTGACATCGGCGTTTGTCACGCCGATTGTCACGAGTGAAGTTGCCGCAAAGCCAAATGCGATGGGGGCTGCAGCAGTGTTAGACGCGCCCGTCTCTTTCCAGGAGAAAGAGACGGGCGCAGGTTGGCGCACGCGAAATGGCCAACCGGATAGGTTGCTGCTGAGCAGATGGGTAGGGTGGTTGCCGCAGGGGCAACGATATTGAGTTGGCATCCATCACATGGGTAGTGACCGTACGAGCTGCCGGACGCGAATCGTACTTGCGGGTGAACCACCGCGGGAGCGGCGTGACCTTTAAGGTTCGGGCCACCTGGGTGCTGTCATCGACAGCTCTTGCGACTCCCGGTCTACGCTTGTGGACAATATTCGTCAAGCAGCGCGATATCAGGGATTTAGCGCCTATGGATAAAACTATCCCCCGGTGGACATCAGTGGTTTTCCACAGACGTAAGCTGTGCCAGCAGTTTTTTTCTTAGGTATGGTCCTTTCAAACGGGGCGGCTTTGCAGCCCCGTTTGAAAGGACCCGCGCGGAGGAGCTTCATGCGGTGCTGTGGGTAACTTCACAGCAAGTTGAGGTGGTGGCGCGGCGGGTTACTCGGTCCTCTTGGCACTGCGAAGGCGCGTGACGTTCTCGCCCGTTTGCTTGGCAAACTCATGCGGCGTCACATGGTCCTCGCGGTTCGCCTCCAGAAACCGGCTCCACCAGGTCATGATCATCCGGCGCTCTTCGAGGAACTCGGCCTTGTGGGTGTAGGCGGCGCGCACGTTGTTGCGTTCCTTGTGGCTCATCTGCCGTTCGATAGCCGTCTCCGACCACAGCCCGGACTCGACCAGCGCACTGCATGCCATGGCTCGGAACCCGTGGCCGCAGATATCCACTTTGGTGTCATAGCCCATCGTCCTTAGCGCGGCATTCACCGTGTTCTCAGACATCGGTTTCCACGGTTTGGCATCTCCCGCGAACACCAGCTCGAACTTGCCGGTGATCGCGTGGATCTGCTCAAGCAAGGCCACTGCTTGCGGCGATAAGGGTACAACGTGAATGTCCCCGGCCATCTTCGTACCCCTTGTGGAAAACGGCACGCCGTCCAGCGCCGGGCGGGTGTCGGGGATTTCCCAGATGCCGCGCTTGAGGTCGAACTCGTTCCAACGAGCGAAGCGCAGTTCGCTGGAGCGTACAAATACATGCAACGACAGCATCACCGTGAGGCGGGTGAGCGGGCGATCTCTGTAGTCCTCGATGGATGCCAATAGCTCTGGAAGCCGCGATAGGGGTAGTGCGGGTCGATGAGTTAACCGTGGTGTCTTGATCGAGCCATCGAGGTCGTGAGCCGGGTTCGCCGTAATCAGTCGCAGCCGTTTGGCTTCACGCATGATGCTTTGCAGGTAGTTCTTGATCCGGAGTGCCACATCGATGGTGCCGCGTTTCGTCACGGCTTCCAGTGGCTGCATGAGGTCGTGGGTGTACAACTCAACGATTGCTTTGGCACCGATCAAAGGGAATACGTGGGTCTTCAATCGGCTAAGTACAGTCTTGGCGTGGCCGGGCGCCCACTTCGGCACCATGCTCGCATGCCAGTCGAGCGCAACGCTTTCGAAGGTGCGGCCGTTAATCACGGCTTGGGTCTTGGTTTGTTGCTTGTACTGGATGGGATCTATGCCGTTGGCGAGCTGCTGCTTGATCTCGAAGCGCTTGCGGCGTGCGTCGCCCAGCCCGACCACCGGGTAGCTGCCGAGGGCGGTCAGGCCTTCGCGGCCATCGGGTTTCACGTACCTGAGCCGCCAGCCTTTGCGGCCGTTGGGTTGCACAAGCAGGTAAAGACCGTTGCCGTCGAAGAGCTTGTACTCGCGCTCTCTGGGCTTTGCCGTGCGACAGGTGGTGTCTGTAAGCGGGGCAGTGCTGCGGGCCATAAGGGTAGTCTCCGATATCGAAACGGACCTCTATCCTTAGAACTACCCTTATTAGCGCTGGCTACCCTCGGAATCCGACGGAACGCCAAAACGAGAAAACCCGCCAGAAGGCGGGTTTTTCGGGGGTTCCAGAGATTTGAAAGCTTTCTATGGAACCTTGAATGGTGCCGGCACCAGGAGTCGAACCCGGGACCTACTGATTACAAGTCAGTTGCTCTACCAGCTGAGCTATACCGGCGAAGAGGGCGACATTATAGCCAGCCGCCGCCAGGAGTAAACCACTGATTTTCCTGCCCGAATGCCGTTCGTCCTCAGTGCCCGGAGGCGGCCGCGCCGGGCTTGGCGCCGAACGGCGGGCGGGCCAGCCAGATGATCACCAGCAGGGCGAGGAACAGCCAGCCGAGCATGGTGAAGTAGTCGATGGTGGACATCATGTAGGCCTGGCTCTGCACCATCCGGTCGAGCAGCGCCGCGTTCGCCTGGGTGTTGCCGCCGAGCTGGGCGAGGGTTTCGTGGGTGGCCGGGTCGTAGAGGCTGATGTTTTCGCTGAGGTAGGCGTGGTGCTGGGTGGCGCGGCGGTTCCAGATCCAGGTGGTCAGCGAGGCGGCGAAGCTGCCGCCGAGGGTGCGCAGGAAGGTGGCCAGGCCGGAGCCATCGGCGATCTGGTCGGGGGGCAGGTCGGAGAGCAGGATGCTCAGGATCGGCATGAAGAAGAACGCCACGCCGAGCCCCATGATCAACTGCACGATGGCGATGTGCTGGTAGTCGACCTCGGTGGTGAAGTTGGCGCGCATGAAGCAGGTGATGGCCATCGCCAGGAACGACAGGCCGGCGAGCATGCGCAGGTCGAAATGGTTGGCGTAGCGGCCGACCAGCGGCGAGAGGAACACCGGGAGGATGCCGATTGGCGCGGCGGCCAGCCCGGCCCAGGTGGCGGTGTAGCCCATCTGGGTCTGTAGCCATTGCGGGAGCAGCAGGTTGATGCCGAAGAACGCGGCATAGCCCAGCACCAGCGCCAGGGTGCCGGCGGCGAAGTTGCGGTGGGCGAACAGGCGCAGGTTGACGATCGGATGGCGGTCGGTGAATTCCCAGATGATGAAGAAGGCCAGGGCGATCGCCGCGATCAGCGCGCCGCCGACGATGAAGTTCGACTCGAACCAGTCCAGGTCGTTGCCCTTGTCGAGGACGATCTGCAGGGCGCCGACGCCGATCACCAGGGCGATCAGGCCGACGTAGTCCATCGGCGCCTTCTTGATCGTCACCGGGCGTGCCTTCAGTTGCTGGTAGACGACGAAGGCGGCGAACAGGCCGACCGGCACGTTGATGAAGAAAATCCACGGCCAGCTGTAGTCGTCGGTGATCCAGCCGCCGAGGATCGGCCCGGCGATCGGCGCCACCACCGTGACCATCGCCAGCAGGGCCAGGGCCATGCCGCGCTTCGCCGGTGGGTAGATGGAGATCAGCAGGGTCTGGGTGATCGGATACAGCGGCCCGGCGACGAAGCCCTGCAAGGCGCGGAAGCCGACCAGAGAAGGCATCGACTGGGCGATGCCGCAGAGGAACGAGGCGAGTACGAACAGCAGCGCGGCGGCGATGAACAGGCGCACCTCGCCGACCCGCCGGGCCAGCCAGCCGGTCAGCGGCAGGGCGATGGCATTGCTCACGGCGAACGAGGTGATCACCCAGGTGCCCTGTTCCGAACTCACCCCGAGGTTACCGGAGATGGTCGGCAGGGCGACGTTGGCGATGGTGGTGTCGAGCACCTGCATGAAAGTCGCCAGGGACAGGCCGATGGTCGCCATCACCAGGCTGGGCGGGGAGAAGCTGCTGCTTTCGCTCATGCTGGCGGGCTCAACGCTGGGCGGTCTTGCCGTGGTCTTCGGCGAGGTTGGCTTCGATCAGGCGTTCGATCAGCTTGTCGGCCGAGGCCAGTTGCTGCTGGTAGACATCGGTGGAGAACAGCGCTTCGCGCGGTGGCTGCTGGGCCAGGGCCGGGCCGCTCTGGTCGTGCAGGTCGACCTTGACGTCCATCGACAGGCCGATGCGCAGCGGATGCTTCTGCAATTCTTGCGGATCGATATGGATGCGCACCGGCACCCGCTGGACGATCTTGATCCAGTTGCCGGTGGCGTTCTGCGCCGGCAGCAGGGAGAACGCGCTGCCGGTTCCCACGCCGAGGCTGTCGACGGTGCCGCTGTAGCGCACGTCGCTGCCGTAGAGGTCGGAGCGGATCTCCACCGGCTGGCCGATACGCATGTGCTTGAGCTGGGTTTCCTTGAAGTTGGCGTCGATCCAGATCTGGTCCAGCGGGACCACGGCCATCAGCGCAGTGCCCGGTTGCACGCGCTGGCCGACCTGTACGCTGCGCTTGGCGACGTAGCCGGTGACCGGCGCGACGATGGTCGAGCGGGCGTCGTCCAGGTAGGCCTGGCGCAGTTGCGCGGCGGCGGCCTTGACGTCCGGATGGGAGGTGATCTGGGTGTCGTCGACCAGCGCGCGATTGGTGTTCAACTGCTGTTCCGAGCTGGTCAGCGAGGCTTTCGCGCTGTCCAGGGCGTCGCGGGCGTGGGCCAGTTCCTCCTGGGAAATGGCCCCGTCGTCGGCGAGGTTCTTGCGCCGCTTGTAGTCGGCCTCGGCCTTGGCCAGCGCGACCTTGCGGGTGGCGACCTCGGCGCGATAGCCGTCGACGTTGCTGAACAGCCCGCGCACCTGGCGCACGGTGTGGGCCAGGTTGGCCTCGGCGCGTTGGAGGGCGATGTCGGCGTCGCTGGGATCGAACCTGACCAGTTCCTGGCCCTTGCGCACCAGGTCGCCGTCGTCGGCGCCGATGCTGACCACGGTGCCGACGATCTGCGGGGTGATCTGTACCACGTTGCCGTTGATGTAGGCGTCGTCGGTGTCCTCGTGCCAGCGGCCGTAGAAGAACTCCCAGGCCACGCTGGCCAGGGTGGCGAGAACGATCACGGCGAGCAGGATCAGCAACCAGCGCTTGCGCTTCGGGTTGCCGGCGGGGGTTTCGCTGTTGGCGGTAGTCATGGTGGGTGCCTCGTTCATTCTGCCGGCGCTTTCGCGGTAGCGAGCGCAGCGGAGCGGGAATCGGGTTGGAAACCGCCGCCCAGGGCCTGGACCAGCTGGACGGAAAGATCGATCTGCTGGCTCTCCAGGCTGGCCAGCTGGCGTTCGGCGACCAGCAGTTGCTGTTGCACACTGAGGGCGTCGAGGTAGCTGCCGACGCCTTCGCCGTAGCGACGCATGGCCAGGTCGAAGTTGGACCTGGCGATATCGCGGGCCTGGCGCTGGTCGACCACCTGCTGCGCCAGCGAGCGCAACTTGCCGAGGTCGTCGCTGACCTCGCCGAGGGCCTGGACCAGCGTCTTGTTGTACTGGCCGACGGCCAGGTCGTAGTCGGCGTCGCGTTCGGCCAGGTTGGCGCGGCGGCGGCCACCGTCGAAGATCGGCAGGGAGATCGCCGGCGCCACCTGGAAGAAGCGGCTCGGCGCCTGCAACACGTCGCTGGTGTGCAGGGCGGCGAGGCCGGCCATCGCGCCGAGATTGAGGTTGGGATAGAACTCGGTCTTCGCCGAGTCGATGTTGCGGCGCGCCGCCTCGACCCGCCAGCGCGCGGCAACGATGTCGGCGCGGCGGCCGAGCAGCTCCGCCGGGAGCACCGAGGGCAGGCTCAGGCTGGCCGGGTTCAGCGGTTGCGGGCGCTGCAGTTCGAGACCGCGATCGGGCCCCTTGCCCAGCAGCACGGCGAGGGCGATGCGGGCGCTGGCGATGTCCTGCTCGGCGGCGCTGAGCTGCTGGCGGGCGGTAGCCAGCTGGGTCTGCGTCTGTTGCAGCTGGACCTTGCTGTCGAGCCCGGCGCTCATGCGCTTCTGGCTCAGCTCGGTCATGCGCTGCGAGCGCTTCAGTTCTTCCTCGGCGAGATCGCGCACGGTAAAGGCGTGGGCGAGGTCGCTGTAGGCGCGGGCGATGCTTGCCGAGAGGCCGATGCGCGCGGCCTGGCTGTCGATCCGCGCGGCATTGGCCTGGCCGAGGGCGGCTTCCCAGGCGGCGCGCTCGCCGCCCCAGAGGTCGAAGTCGTAGTTGAAGCCGAGCGACAGGTACTTGATCGCCGAATAGCGGCCGCCGAGCGGTGCCGGGGCCACGCTGGTCGGCGCGCGGATGCCGGAGTAGCTGGCCTTGGCGTCCAGCGTCGGCTGGCGCGCGGCATCTTGCGCCTGGGCCGTTGCCGCCGCCTGGCGCGCACGCGCCTCGGCGATCTGCAGGTCGGGGGTGCCTTGCAGGGCTTCGCCGATCAGTTGGTCGAGCTGCCGGTCGCCGAGCCCGGTCCACCAGTCCTGGCGCGGCCAGGCCGCTGGCGAAAGGGCTACGCCGTCCAGGCTCCTGCCCGCCTGGAGGGCGCCTGCCGGTTGCAGTCGGGCGTTCGGTTCCAGGCCTTCGGAAGTGACGCAGCCGGCGGCCAGCAGTATCGCCGAGGCCAGCGCCAATCGCTGCGGCCAGGGATGGAGAGGAGGGAACGGCATGGATCAGGACTCCTGCAGGCTGGCCCGCGGGCAGCCGGCGTGTAGCAGAACCTTGGTCAGCAGATGGGTCAGCGTCTGCAATTCTTCCGTGCTCAGGCAGGCGACCAGCTCGTTCATCGCCGCCGAGGCGATCAGCGGAAGCTGCTCCTGGACCTTCCGTCCCGCTTCGCTGAGATCCAGGCGCAGGCAACGGCGGTCTTCGGGACAGCGACCACGCAGCAGCAGCCCTTTTTTCTCCAGGCGCGCCAGCATGCGCGTCATCGAGCCGCTGTCCACCGACAGCTCGCGACACAGTTCGACCGGACTGTTGGCACGGTTGAGACCGACGAAGATCAGCACCTTGAACTGGGCGGCGGTGATGTCCAGCGCGGCGAGGTGCTTCTCGAGGATGCGGTCCTTGGTCGCGGCACTGACGCCGATGAGCTGGCCAATGGAGCCCTTGAAGGGAAAGTCGGAAGCGCTGTAGTGGCCCATGGGGGATCGCTGTCTAGGCAGGGAAAGTGTTTCAAAATAATACTGCCTAGGCAGCGATTAACAAGAGGTCAACCGTTGCAATAAAAGAACAATCCGTTCCTTCGAACGTCATACGATGCCGTTTTGCAACTATTGTCGGTGCTGAAGTCCACTTTCGGATTAACCGGAAAGCCAGGCTTATGCACAAGCGGGCAAGGGATAGGAAGAAAACGCTCTAAGAGTCGCTGCGGTTATTTAGGTTGTTATCAAGATATTGTTTTATATGGATTTTATTTTTTCTGTTCATTTTTTGAACAGCATTGCCCGCCCCTGGATACGGGCCCCTCGGCAGATGTTTCCCAGAACTTGTCACCAGACTTATCCACAGGTTGTGTGGGCAACCATCCGGAACACCCGTATCAGCTGCGCTCCGCAAGGATCAGCAGGTTTCGCGGAGACAGGGAGGTCGGACAGAACTCGCCCAGGCGGACGCTATAGCCCTGTTCGACCAGATACAGGCAGCGGTCCAGCAGCAGCCAGAGTTCCAGCGGGCGGCGGAACAGGGCGCGCACCAGTTCCAGGTTGCGAACCATCGCCAGGCGCTTCCAGCCGGCCGCTTCCAGCGCCTGCCAGTCGCGCGCGGCCGGTTCGGGAAGTCCCTTGAGGGCGGCGAGTTCGCGACAGTAGTCGGCGTATGGACGTTCCAGCCAGGCCACCGGAAGGGAAGGCACGCTGAGGTACTGGTCGATTCCGCGTAGCTCGCGCTGCAGCAGGTCGAAACCCAGGCGCCGGGCCATCGACTGGTCGCGCTGGCGACGGACCCGTTGGCTGGCGGTGACTGTCTCGCTCAGGGGCAGGCGCAGGTCGTCAAGCGATAGCGCGAGCAGCGATCGGCCTGCTGTTTGCGAGAGCGGCTGGTAGAAAGGCCCCGGAATGCGGTTGTAGCAGCATGGCGCCACCGCCAGTTGGCGACAGCCGGCCTGGCTGGCCAGGCGCAGCAGGCGCAGGTGTAGTTCGCCGCAAGCGTGCAGGGCCACTGGCGTATGCCCGGGAAGCAGGCGCTCGGCGCAGTCCGCGGCCAGCACATCCTGGCGGAGGTGGTGGGCGGAGAGCCCCAGGCGGTCGCTCAGGCGCTGTCCGTCGGCGACCAGCGCGGGATCGTGTTCGAGGCAGGTCAGCGGTTGCCCCGCATGGGCCAGCAGGCGGCCCAGATGGCCCTTGCCGGAGCACCAGTCGAGCCAGTGGACGACCGGCCGGGCGAACTGCAGGCGCCCGGCGAACAGGCCGATCTGCTGCCACTTGCGTCCCGGTACGTCGACGTTGAAGCGGTTCGGTGCCTGCGGGCGTTCCGCCAATGGCAGTTCGCCGACCGCGCCCAGCGCCGTGGCTTGGGCGGCGAGCTGCGGATAAGGCGCGGGCGCGGCCAGGCGGGTGGGCTGGTTGTGCTCCGCGTCGGCCTGTTCGAGGCTGCGCCCGCGCAGCCAGGACGCCAGCTCGGCGTGTTCGGCTTCCCACGCCAGGGTCGGTTCGCTGAACGGGCGGGGTCGCCAGAGCCGCTGGTGTTCGAGGAGGAACGCGTCCAGCGCGAGGAAGCGCTGCGACAGGGCGTCGCCAGTGAGGAACGGGAAGGTTTCGGACACGATGCAAGCGGCAGCGGGAAAACGGGGCGGCGATTATAGCCGCCCCGCAGGCATCGGAAAGCGCCCGCTTAGCGGCCCTGGGTGGCGTCGACCCGCAACCAGCGTTCGATCAGGCGGAAGATCCGCGTCAGCACGATGGTGATCACCAGGTACAGCGCGCCGGCCAGGCAGAAGAACAGCATCGATTCGTAGGTGCGGGCGATGATGGTCCGGGCCATGCCCATGATGTCGAACAGGGTCACGGTGTAGACCACCGCGCTGGCCTTGAGCATCAGGATCACTTCGTTGCTGTAGGCCGGCAGGCCGATGCGCACCGCGCGCGGCAGGATGATGTGCCAGAGCGCCTGGCGCCGCGACATGCCGAGGGCGCGGGCGGCCTCCACCTCGCCGACCGGCACCGAGTGGATCGCGCCGCGGAGGATCTCGGCGATATAGGCGGCGGTGTGCAGGGTCATGGTCAGCAGCGCGCACCAGTACGGATCGCGCAGGTAGGGCCAGAAGGCGCTCTTGCGCACCTCCTCGAACTGCGCCAGGCCGTAGTAGACGATGAACAGTTGCAGCAGCAGCGGCGTGCCGCGGAAGAAGAAGATGTAGGCGTACGGCACCGCGCGCACGTACCAGTGCCGCGAGGCGCGGGCGATGCCCAGCGGCAGGGCCAGGGCGAGCCCGGCGACCACCGCGATCGCCAGCAGCTCCAGGGTCAGCGCCGCGCCCTGGAGCATCTTCGGCATCCACTTGAGGATCAGCTCCCACTCGCTCATAGCTCGTTCCTCACGAAACCACGGCCGGCGCGACGTTCGAGGAAGTGCAGGGCGACCATGATGACGACCGTGAGGCTCAGGTAGATGGCGGCCGCGGTCATGTAGAAGGTGAAGGGTTCCTTGGTCGCGTTGGAGGCGACCTGCGCCTTGCGCATGATCTCGTCGAGGGTGATCAGCGACACCAGCGCGGTGTCCTTCAGCAGGATCAGGTACAGGTTGCCGAGGCCGGGCAGGGCGACCCGCCAGATCTGCGGCAGGACGATGCGCCAGAATATCCGACCGGGCGACAGGCCGAGCGCCTGGCCGGCCTCGCGATGGCCGCGCGGAATGGACAACAGCGCGCCGCGGAACACCTCGGTGGCGTAGGCGCCGAAGCACAGGCCGAGGGCCAGGGTGCCGGCGGCGAACGGCGAGAGCGCCAGGTCCGGCTTGCCGAAAAGGTCGCCGAGGGCGTTCAGGCCGCTCACCGTGCCGAAATAGATCATCAGTACCCAGAGCGTTTCCGGCACGCCACGGACGATGGTGGTGTAGGTGCCGCCGAGGAAACGCAGGGCCGCGTACTTCGAAGTCTTCGCGATGGCGCCGAGGAGGCCGAGCAACAGCCCCACGCAGACCGCCGCCAGCGACAGCTTGAGGGTCATCCAGGTACCGGCGAGCAGTTGCTCGCCGAACCCATGCAGGTCGAGAATCATGAGAAGTCAGGCCTGAAGGCGGCCACCGCCGGGACGCGCCCGGCGGTGGCCTGGCTTGGCATCAATAGATGCTGAAGGGGAAGTACTTGTCGTTGATCTTCTTGTAGGTACCGTCGGCGACGATTTCCTTCAGCGCGGCGTTGAGCTTCTCGCGCAGCGGGTCGCCCTTGCGCACGGCGATACCGATCTTGTCGTTGTCGAACACCGGTTCGCCCTTGAACTCGAACTCCTTGCCGGCGTCGCTCTTCAGCCAGTCGTACTGCACGAACTTGTCGGCCAGCACGCCGTCCAGGCGCCCCGAGGAGAGGTCGAGGTAGGCGTTCTCCTGGGTGTCGTAGAGCTTGATGGTGACCACGTCGGCCATGTTGTCTTCCAGCCAGGTGCCGGCGATGGTGGCGCGCTGGGCGCCGATCACCTTGCCCTTCAGGGAGTCCTTGTCGGTCTTGAAGTCGACGCTCTTCGGCGCGACGAACTGCAGCTTGTTGGTGTAGTAAGGATCGGTGAAGTCGACTGCCTGCTTGCGCTCGTCGGTGATCGACATGGACGCGACGATGAAGTCGAACTTCTTGGCGTTCAACGCCGGGATGATGCCGTCCCAGTCGGAGGTCACCACCTCGCACTCGGTCTTCATCTTGGCGCACAGCGCCTTGCCGATGTCGAGGTCGAAGCCGACCGCCTGGCCGCTGGCATCGATGCCGTTGAAGGGCGGGTAGGCGCCTTCGGTGCCGATGCGCAGCTTGTCGGCGGCGCTGGCGTCGAGGGCGAAGGCCAGGGTTGCAGCGGCGGCCAGCAGGATCTTCTTATAGTTCTTCATGCGGTGTTGCTCCGTTAGCGGTGGCTGGACATGAACTGTTTGCAGCGCGCCGACTGGGGGTTTTCGAAAACCTGTTGCGGCGTTCCCTGCTCTTCTACCAGGCCCTGGTGGAGGAATACCACCTCGCTGGAAACCTGGCGGGCGAAGCTCATTTCGTGGGTGACCAGCAGCATGGTCCGGCCCTCTTCGGCGAGCGCACGGATCACGTTAAGCACTTCCTGTACCATTTCCGGGTCGAGCGCCGAGGTGGGCTCGTCGAACAGGATCACCTTGGGTTGCATGGCCAGGGTCCGGGCGATGGCCGCGCGCTGCTGCTGGCCGCCGGAAAGTTGCGCGGGATAGCTGTGGCGCTTGTCGGCGATGCCGACCTTGGCCAGCAGGCCCTCGGCGATCTCGATCGCTTCGGCCTTGCTCTTGCCCAGTACGCGACGTGGCGCCTCGATCACGTTGTCGAGGATGCTCATGTGCGGCCACAGGTTGAAATTCTGGAAGACGAAACCGAGTTCGCTGCGCAGCCGGTTGATCTGCTGGCTGTCGGCGGCGACCAGGTCGCCGTTCTTGCTCTTCTTCAGGCGCAGCTCTTCGCCGGAGACCAGGATCTGGCCCTGGTGCGGGTTCTCCAGCAGGTTGATGCAGCGCAGGAAGGTGGATTTGCCCGAGCCGGACGATCCGAGGATGGAGATCACGTCGCCGTCGCGGGCGGTGAGGGAGATGCCCTTGAGCACTTCGAGGTCGCCGTAGCGCTTGTGCAGGTTACGGATTTCCAGTGCGGGGGTGGCCTCGGCCATGGATTTTCCTCTTGTTATTCGGATTGGAAGGGCCTTCCTGGCGAAGGCAAGCTAGCACAGCGCTTCAACCGGAGCCAAGCAGGCTGCGTGCCTCTGGAGCGGGGTTGGCGGCATCTTGTCGCATCGCTGCAGTGCGCTGTCGCGTAGGAACAAAACTGTCGGCTTTCGAAGAAAACTCCTGGCGAACCCTGACCTGAAGCAGAGCCTGGAGGTCGGTGCGCGCCCCGTTCCCGGGCATGCGGGACCGCCTATGGAGCCGCCGGCGGCTGCTCCGCGCGCGGCTCCGCCAGCACCTTGGCGGCGGCCAGCGGCGGCGGTGGGGTGATGCCCATCGACACATAGATGCTGGTGAAGGTGTCCATGCCGATCTGTGCCGGTTTCACCCATTCCACCGGAACGTAGAGCAGGCCGCCGCCCACCGGGATCGGCGCGGTCGGCACCAGGATCGCGTAGTGCGCGCGGCCGTCCAGTTCCACCGCTTCGGGGTTGGGCATCAGCGCCAGCACGGCGGCGCCGTCGCCGCCGAAGAAACACCACACCGGACTCATCGCGGCGATGTCGGCGTCCTGCTTCTTGTCCAGCAGGCCGACGAAACGGTCGGCCAGGTTGTACAGGTTGCCGATCAGCGGGGTGCGCCGCAGGGTCAGGTCGAACAGGTTGGCCAGCGGCCGCTTCAGGCCTAGCTGTACGCCGAGGCCAAGCAGGTAGATGGCTACCAGCAGTAGCGCGGTACCGAGCAGGTAGGCCAGTGGCGAATCGCCGGCGAGCGGCTGGCCGATGGCGGCGAAGCCGCGACCGATCAGGCTGGATGGCCCGACGAAGCGGTTCAGCAAGCTGACCACCCAGGCCAGCAAGGCTAGGGTGAGTACCAGCGGCAGCATCACCAGCAGGCCGGCGAGCCAGGTGGTGAGCAGGGAGTTGAAGCTTTTCTTCAGCATCGATCGGGGGTCCGGACAAGGTCCGCCTAGTCTATCGGCACTGCCTGGCTCACGCTCGGCCGTTCGCCGGGATGGGCGAAAGATCCGCCGCGGCGATTCGTCATTCCTTGTAGGCTGTGCGAGTCGCGTTCATTCCAGCAGGCCTTCACGGAGGGCGTATGGCGGAGAGAAAGACCCTGTTGCTGACCGGGGCGAGCCGCGGTATCGGGCATGCCACGGTGAAGTACTTCAATGCCGCGGGTTGGCGGGTGTTCACCGCGTCGCGGCAGAGCTGGGCCAGCGAATGTCCCTGGGCGGACGGCGAGGAAAACCACATCCATCTGGACCTGGAGGACATTCCCGGCGTCGAGGCCAGCCTGGAACTGATCCGCGAGAAGCTTGGCGACGGCCGGCTCCACGCGCTGGTGGACAATGCCGGCATCTCGCCCAAGGGCGAAGGCGGCGAGCGCCTCGGTGTGCTGGAAACCGACTACGCCACCTGGCTGCGGGTGTTCAACGTCAACCTGTTCTCCACCGCGCTGCTGGCGCGCGGCCTGTTCGCCGAGCTGAAGGCGGCGCAGGGAACGGTGATCAACGTGACCTCCATCGCCGGCTCGAAGGTGCATCCGTTCGCCGGGGTGGCCTACGCCACTTCCAAGGCGGCGTTGTCCGCGCTGACCCGCGAGATGGCCCACGACTTCGGCCCGCATGGGGTGCGGGTGAACGCCATCGCGCCGGGGGAGATCGACACCTCGATCCTGTCGCCGGGCACCGAGGAGATCGTCGAGCGCAGCATCCCGCTGCACCGCCTCGGCCGGCCGGAGGAGATCGCTTCGCTGATCTACTTCCTCTGCACCAGCGGCGCATCCTACGTGAATGGCGCGGAAATCCACGTCAACGGCGGGCAGCACGTCTAGGCGAACGGCGGAAAGCAAAAAGGCCCACCCGGAGGTGAGCCTTTTCGTCGTATTCATGGTGCCCAGGGACGGAATCGAACCGCCGACACGGGGATTTTCAATCCCCTGCTCTACCAACTGAGCTACCTGGGCAACGGGGCGCAATTAAACGGGTTTAGCGCGGCAGTGTCAACACCGGCGAAGAAATTTTTTTTGTTTTTTAACGCCTTACGATCCCCTCGCGGTTTCCGCCGGACTGCCGGGCCTCAGTTCCAGGCCTGGCGTTCCTCGTCGCGCAGCTCCACCGGCAGGCTTCGGCCTTCCTCGGCGGAGCGTCGTGCCAACTCCAGCAGGGCCATCAGCGCGCAGGCCTGTTGCGCCGACACCGGGTTGCGCGACTGGCCGCGGATGGCGGCGGCCAGCGCCTGGTAGTAGCGGCTCTGGTCGCCTGCCGGGGTGACCAGCGACTGGCGCAGGCCCTGGCCATCGATGTGCTGCAGCAGGTCGGGATCGCGGCCCCAGCCGGCGGAACCGGGGTGCAGTCCCTGGAGCAGTTGCGCTTCCTGGATGTCGGCGCCGGCCTTGAGCAGGCTGCCGTGGTCGCCGTGCACATTGAAGCGTGGCGCCGGATTGGCGGCGAGCATGCTGGCGCGCAGCGCTACCTGGCAGTGCGGATAATCGAGCAGGACCTCGAACCAGTCGTCGGTCAGCGCGCCCTCGCGCAGCCGGCGCAGGTGTCCGTGCACACGCTGCGGTACGCCGAACAGGCACAGTGCCTGGTCGAGCAGGTGCGGGCCGAGGTCGAACCACAGCCCGGAGCCGGGCAGGTCGTGTTCGCGCCAGCGGTCGCGGACCTGCGGACGGAAGCGCTCGATGGCCGACTCGAAGTAGCGCACCGGGCCGATGCTGCCGGCCTGCAGGGCGGCCTCCACGGCGAGGAAGTCGCTGTCGAAGCGCCGGTTCTGGAACACCGAGAGGACCTGCCCAGGCCGTTCACGGGCGAGGTCGGCGAGGCGCCGGGCTTCGGCCAGGGTGACGGTGAACGGCTTGTCCACCACCACGTGCTTGCCGGCGCGCAAGGCCCGTTCGGCGAGGCTGGCGTGGGTGGCATTGGGCGAGGCGATGACCACCAGGTCGATGTCGGCGGCCTCGATGGCCTCATCCGGATCGGCGCTGACCCGGGCTTCGGGCAGGTCGGCGTGCACCCGCCCAGGGTCGCGGGAGACCACGTGCTCCAGGCACAACGCCGGTACCGCGCGGATCAGCGGGGCGTGGAAGGTCTTGCCGGCGAAGCCGTAGCCGATCAGCGCGGTGCGGATCGGAGGCAGGCCAGAGAGGGATGGGGTCATGGCGGCCTCCGTCGGGCGGGGTGGGGGTCAGGCGGATGGCGGCACGTAGCCGTCGGCCTTGGCGTAGTCCTCGCCGGAGAGGAACTTGTCCATCTCCTGCTGGAGGAACTTGCGGTCCTCGGCGTTCATCATGTTCAGGCGACGCTCGTTGATCAGCATGGTCTGGTGCTTCTGCCACTCGTCCCAGGCCTTGCGCGACACGTTGTTGTAGATGTCCTCGCCCTTCGCGCCAGGATACGGCGGGCGGTCGAGGCCGGGCAGCTCTTCGTGGTATTTGCGGCACATCACGGTGCGGCTCATGGTCGTTCTCCTGCAGTTGCCGCCGGGCCCGCGGGCCCGGCATTCACGCGGCCGTGCCGCGTCCGAGTTCCTGTTCTGCGCGCTTGAGCAGCTTCTTCACCGGAGCGGCGAGGCCCAGGCGCGGCGGGGTGGCGAGGTTATACCAGAGCCAGTCGCCCTCGGCCACGGCGCGCGGAGCGCCTTCCACCGCCACCAGCCAGGGCTCGATGGCGAGCTGGAAATGACTGAAGGTATGGGTCAGGCCGCTCAGTTCGCGGCGCTCGCCGAGGGCCAGGGAATGGCGCGCGGCGAGCGGTTCGAGGCCGTCGAGGTCGTCCAGTTCGGGGAGGCTCCAGAGCCCGCCCCAGAGTCCGCTGGAAGGCCGCCGGTAGAGCAGTATGGCGCCGTCGCGGTTGGCCAGGATCGGCATCAGCGTGCGCTTCTGCGGCAACGCCTTGCGCGGCTTGGGCTGCGGATAATCGGCTTCGCGGCCGAGCAGGTGCGCGCGGCAGCCGGAGACCAGCGGGCAAAGCAGGCAACTGGGCTTGCTGCGCGTGCAGAGGGTGGCGCCGAGGTCCATCATCGCCTGGGTGTAGTGGTTGACCCGTGCGTGCGGGGTGAAGCGTTCGGCGGCTTCCCACAGCGCCCTGGCCACCTTCGGTTCGCCGGGATAGCCGTCCTGCGCCAGGTAGCGCGCCAGTACGCGCTTGACGTTGCCGTCGAGGATCGGTGCGCGCAGGCCCATCGACAGGCTGGCGATGGCTCCAGCGGTGGAGCGGCCGATACCGGGCAGTTCGGCGAGTTGCTCGACGTCGCGGGGGAACTCCCCCGCATGCCGCTCGACCACGATCTGCGCGGTCTTGTGCAGGTTGCGCGCACGGCTGTAGTAGCCGAGCCCGGTCCACAGGTGCAGGACTTCGTCCTCGGCCGCCGCGGCCAGTGCCTCGACGTCGGGCAACGCTGCCATGAAACGGTCGAAGTAACCGAGCACGGTGCTGACCTGGGTCTGCTGCAGCATGATTTCCGAGACCCACACCCGGTAGGGGGTGATGCCCTGCTGCCAGGGCAGATCCTTGCGACCGTGACGGTCGTACCAGTCGAGGACCGCGCCGTTGAAGCCTTCAGGTGTCATTTGCGGTTGAACAGCCCTTTGAGTGCGTCTTTCAGCTCCGGACTGACCTTGTCGCCGAGCTTCTCTTCGAGTTTTTCGTTGAGGCGATTGCCGGCCAGTTTCGCGGCGACCTTGCCCATGCCTTCCTTGTCCAGGCGGCAGGCCTTGGCGCCGAGTTCCAGCGGGCCGCGGCAGAGCAGCGGCCATTCGATGCCGGCGTAGCGCTGGTTGACCTGGCAGGCCGGGTCCGGCATGTCGCTCTTGTCGCCCTGGATCTCCACGCCGATGCGATAGTCCATGCCCAGCACGCGCAGGTCGATATCGCCGTGGCCGCTGACCGCCAGGCCGGGAATGGCCACTTTCAGGTCAGGGTTGCTGGCCACGCCGTTGGTGAAGTTCAGGCTGCCCTTGAGCTCGCGGAAAGGCGTGTCCTTGCCGCCGTGAGTACCGGCAAGGGCCTTGCGGTTGAGGGTAGCGATGCCCTGGCAGAGCTGTTGCTCCAGGTTGGCGTCGGGCAGCACGCCGTTGATCAGGCTGAAGCGTGCGTTGCCGTTGAGATGGTCGATCCAGGATTTCTCGCTGTTGCCGCTGGTGCGGATGTCGGCGTCGAGGTCGAGCAACCCCTTCACCGGCGGTTTCTTGCCCTGGGCTTCGAGCAGGCGCTCCACCGGCACGTTGGCGATGTGCTTGGTGGCGGTCAGCACGGCGCTGTCCTGGCGTACATCGAGGTTGGCCTTGGCGTTGAAGCGGCCGTTGTACAGCCCGCCGCGCATGTCGTCGAGGCTGATCACGCCGCCCTGGCCGCGCAGCTTCAGGCTGGCGTCGTCGATCGGCAGCTTCTCGACGGTCAGCCGGCCGAAGTTCAGCGCCACGTCCAGGTCGAGCTTGCGCAGGGTCGCGATGGGCAGCAGCGGCGCGTCGCTCCAGGCCTGCCTGGTCGGTTTTTCCGGTAGCGGCGTGTTGCCCTGGGCGGCACTGGCCACGGTGGCGTCGACTTCCGCCTTGCGCGTGGCGCTGGCGGCATCCTGGGCTTGCTTGGCCTTGGCCGGCAGGTAGCGGTCGAGGTCGAGCTTGTCGCCCTTGAGCTGGGCGCGCAGCGATTGCCTGGCGAAATCGGCGATGCCGAAGCGGCCGCTGAAGGCGGTGTCGTCCAGACCCAGCTTGAGGTCTTCGAGATTCAGGCTGTTGCGGCTGCCGGCCAGGCGGGTGTTCAGCTCGAACTTGCCGAGGGTGTTGGCATCGGCCATGGCCGGCAGGGTCACACCGATGCCGGCGAGGAACTCGCGCAGGTTCATCGGCGCGATCGACAGGCCGCCGCTGAACTTGGTGTCCTTGTCCAGCTCGCGGGCCTTCAGTTCACCGAGGGCGCGCAACTGGTTGACGCTCAGCTTCAGGCCGTTCCACTCGGCGATCTGCGCCGACTGGTCGAGCAGCAACTGGCCCTGGGCGGAGAAGGTGGCGGTCTTGCCTTGCAGCGGCTCGCCCGAGGCTTCGCCGGAGAGCCTGGCGTCTTCCAGTTGGTAGCGCCTGAGCGCGGTGTCGAAGCGCAGGTTGCCGGTCAGCTCGGTCTTGACCCGTACCACCGGCTGGTTGGTGCCGAGGTAGGCGTTGAGCTTCAGCGGAATGCTGCTGCCTTCGCGAATGGCGCCGGTGCTCAGCTCGATGCCCTCGACGTTGTACTGCTTGCCGCTGGCTTCGTCGGTGTAGGTGACGCGGGCGTTGTTGACATTGAGGCTGTCGATGTCGAGCTTGATCGGGGTGCGCGGGCTGTCGTTCTGCGGCGCCTGCTCCGGTGCCTGCGCCTGGGCGCCCTTGCCGTCCGCTGCCGGCGGGGTGGCGGAAGGAGCGGCCGGGGCCTGGGGCTGGGCCGGCTTGCCGATGTTTTCCCAGTTGCCCTTGCCCTGCTTGTCGCGGACCAGGTCCAGGCTCAGGCCTTCGACGCGGATCGCGCTCATCTGCACGTCCTTGCGCAGCAGCGGCAGGACCCGCACCGACAGGCCGAGCATCTGCAAGTCGGCGAACGGCTTGGTCGGCGTGGCGGCGCTGGCGATGCTGGTGTCGTGCAGCTCCAGGCCCAGCCAGGGGAACAGGCTCCAGCCGATGTCGCCCTTCAGGTCCAGCTCCAGGTTGGCCTTGTCGCGGGCGATCTGGCGGATTTCGTCCTTGTAGTCATTGGGATCGAACAGGTGGGTCAGGGCGAAGCCCAGGGCCACGACGAGCAGTAAGAGTCCCAGGAAGAACAGCCCCAGGACCTTGCCGAATGCTTTCATGGACGAATCCTTTGTACTGGCAGCGGTGAATGTGCGGGCGAGTATAACAACGCCGTTTTGCCAGGCCGACCCTGCGCGCGGCGAAACCTCGTCTCAGAGTGCGCGAGCGACCCGTTCGGCGAGCGCCAGGCTGGCGGTGAGGCCGGGCGACTCGATGCCGAACAGGTTGACCAGGCCGGGCAGGCCGTGTTCGGCAGGGGTTTGGATGATGAAGTCGGCGGCGGGTTCCCCCGGCCCGCCGAGCTTGGGCCGGATGCCGGCGTAGCCGGCGGCCAGGCGCCGAGGATCGATGCCGGGGAAGTAGCGCGAGATGACCTGGGCGAAGGCGGGGCGGAGGGATTCGTCGACGCGGTAGTCGAGGTTGTCCACGTAATTCACGTCGGGACCGAAGCGCAACTGGCCGCCGAGGTCGAGGGTGGCGTGGATGCCGAGCCCGGCGGTGCGCGCCTCGGGCATCGGGTAGACCAGGTGGCGGAACGGCGAGCGGCCGCTGTAGGAGAAATAGCGCCCCTGGCACAGGTGCAGCGCCGGCACCAGGCGCGGATCGAGGCCTTCGGTGCGTTGCGCCAGCGCCTGGGCGAACAGGCCGCCGGCATTGACCACCCAGCCCGCGCGCAACCGGAACGCTTCGCCGACGCTCTGTCCTTCGGCGCGCCAGCCGCCGGCGTGGCGCTCCAGGCGGTCGACCCGGGTGTCCAGCGCCAGTTGTGCGCCGTGGCGTTCGGCGACGGCCTGCAGCGATTGCAGGTAGGCGTGGCTGTCGATGATTCCCGTGCTCGGCGAGAGCAGGGCGGCGACCCCGCGGACCTGGGGCTCCAGCGCGCGCAGCGTGGTGCCGTCCAGCGGCATCAGGTCGTCGACCCCGCAGGCGCGTGCGTTGGCCGCCAGGGCCTGGAGCCTCTCGCGCTCGTTTTCCTCCACCGCCACCAGCAGCTTGCCGATGCGCCGGTGGCCGACGCCGTGGCGGGCGCACCAGGCGTACAGGCGTTCGCGGCCTTCCAGGCAGAGATCGGCCTTGAGCGAGCCGGGCGGGTAGTAGAGGCCGGCGTGGATCACTTCGGAGTTGCGACTGGAGGTGTGGCTACCGACCAGCCGTTCGCGCTCCGCCACCAGTACGCCGTGGCCGGCTTCGGCCAGGCGCGCGGCGCAGGCCAGGCCGAGGGCGCCGGCGCCGACTACCAGTACGTCGACGTCGTTCATGCGTCGCTGGCTGCGCGCTGCAGCACGGCGACGATCGCTGCCCGCGCCTGCGGGCTGTTCTTCCAGCAACTGGAGCCGGTCAGGGCCGCGCCCTGGGCGAGGATACTCGCGGCGTCGCAGTCGCGCAGCCGGACGAAGCTGTCCAGGCCCATCTGCTCCAGGCGTTGCAGCACGGTCGGGCCGACCCCCTTGAGGGCAAGCAGGGCGGCGCGTTCGGCGGAGGAAAAGGACATGGCGAAGCTCCGTGGCGGGGACCGCCACCGAGCATATCAGAGGCTGTCCAGCGGCAGCCCGTGGCGTGCCGCGAGGGCACGGGCCTCCAGGTGCCCGTCCGGGGCGACCAGGCGCAGCGGCTTGCCGGCTTCGGCAGCCAGGCGCCGGGCCTCGTCGAGGAGGCGTCGGCCGACCCCGCGGCCGCGGGTGATGCCGCGCACGCAAAGGTGCGACAGCTGCCAGGCGTCGTCGCCGCGCCGCAGCAGGGCGGCACCCAGCAGGCGGTCGTTGAAGCGCCCGGCGATCAGCTCGCCGGCGGCCAGCCCGGCCGCGACCAGCGCCGCGCCGTCGGCATGCGGGGCGAACAGCCAGTCCGGCGCGTCGGCGTAGATCTTCGCCAGGTCCAGGCGATCCTGGGCGCTGGGTTGGGCGAGGGTTTCGACGATCACGGGCATGCGGCTCTCCGCGGCGGGAAGAAAGGAGCGCAGTGTAAGGCCTGGCCCGCCGCCCGTGGGGCGATTCGCGCCGACGGTCGCGGCTGGCAGCGCCAGCCCGGGCCTGCCTATAATGCTGGCCCTCTTATAATTACGTGCAGTGTTAGCTGTGGAGCTGGTGATGGCCGAACGCAAGGCATCCGTCGCGCGCGACACCCTGGAGACCCAGATCAAGGTCTCCATCGACCTGGATGGGACCGGCAAGGCCCGGTTCGATACCGGGGTTCCCTTCCTTGACCACATGATGGACCAGATCGCCCGCCACGGCCTGATCGACCTGGACATCGAGTGCAAGGGCGACCTGCATATCGACGATCACCACACCGTCGAGGACATCGGCATCACCCTCGGCCAGGCCTTCGCCAAGGCCATCGGCGACAAGAAGGGCATCCGCCGCTACGGCCACGCCTACGTGCCCCTCGACGAGGCGCTGTCGCGGGTGGTCATCGACTTCTCCGGGCGGCCCGGCCTGCAGATGCACGTTCCCTTTACCCGTGCCAGCGTCGGCGGCTTCGACGTCGACCTGTTCATGGAATTCTTCCAGGGCTTCGTCAACCACGCCCAGGTGACCCTGCACATCGACAACCTGCGCGGGCACAACACCCACCACCAGATCGAGACCGTGTTCAAGGCCTTCGGCCGCGCGCTGCGCATGGCCATCGAGCTGGACGAGCGGATGGCCGGGCAGATGCCGTCGACCAAAGGGTGCCTGTGATGCAGACGGTAGCCGTGATCGACTACGGCATGGGCAACCTGCACTCGGTGGCCAAGGCCCTTGAGCACGTCGGTGCCGGCCGGGTGCTGGTTAGCAGCGACGCGGCGGTGATCCGCGAGGCCGACCGGGTGGTGTTCCCCGGGGTTGGCGCGATCCGCGACTGCATGGCCGAGATCCGCCGCCTGGGCTTCGACGCCCTGGTCCGCGAGGTCAGCCAGGACCGCCCGTTCCTCGGCATCTGCGTCGGCATGCAGGCATTGCTGGAGCGCAGCGAGGAGAACGACGGGGTCGACTGCATCGGTCTGTTCCCCGGCCAGGTGCGCTTCTTCGGCAAGGACCTGCACGAAGCCGGCGAGCACCTGAAGGTGCCGCACATGGGCTGGAACCAGGTGAGCCAGGCGGTGGAGCACCCGTTGTGGCACGAGATTCCCGACCAGGCGCGCTTCTACTTCGTGCACAGCTATTACATCGAGGCCGGTAACCCGCGCCAGGTGGTGGGGCACGGGCACTACGGCGTCGATTTCGCCGCCGCGCTGGCCGAAGGCTCGCGTTTCGCCGTGCAGTTCCACCCGGAAAAGAGCCATACCCACGGCCTGCAACTGCTGCAGAACTTCGTGGCCTGGGACGGGCGCTGGTAGGTCATGGCCAGGGCGAAGAGCAATACGCCGATCCTCCAGCTGGACGCCGCGCAGACTCAGGACGCGGTACTGGCGATCAAGCGCTTCATGGAGGACCGCTTCGAACTGGAGCTGGGTTCCTTCGAAGCCGAGGAACTGCTCGATTTCTTCGCCCGCGAGTTCGCCCCGTACTTCTACAACAAGGCCATCCTCGACGTGCAGTCGTACCTGAAGGAACGGTTCGAAAGCATCGAGAGCGATGTCTGGGCGCTGGAAAAGAGTTGAGTTTCCGCGCGCCTGTCCACCGAATACAGACTTGAACAGGGTTCACCGATGCTGATCATTCCCGCGATCGACTTGAAAGACGGCGCCTGCGTGCGTCTGCGCCAGGGCCTGATGGAAGACGCCACGGTCTTCTCCGACGATCCGGTGGCGATGGCCGCCAAATGGGTCGATGGCGGTTGCCGCCGCCTGCACCTGGTGGACCTGAACGGCGCTTTCGAAGGCAAGCCGGTCAACGGCGAGGTGGTCACCGCCATCGCCCGTCGCTACCCGGACCTGCCGATCCAGATCGGCGGCGGCATCCGCTCGCTGGAAACCATCGAGCATTACGTTCGCGCCGGCGTCAGCTACGTCATCATCGGCACCAAGGCGGTCAAGCAGCCTGAGTTCGTCGGCGAGGCCTGCCGCGCCTTCCCGGGCAAGGTCATCGTCGGCCTGGATGCCAAGGACGGTTTCGTCGCCACCGACGGCTGGGCCGAGGTCAGCGAAGTCCAGGTGATCGACCTGGCTCGTCGCTTCGAGGCCGACGGGGTGTCCGCCATCGTCTACACGGATATTTCCAAGGACGGCATGATGCAGGGCTGCAACGTCGAGGCTACCGCCGCGCTGGCCAATGCCACGCGGATCCCGGTGATCGCCTCCGGCGGCATCCACAATCTCGGCGACATCCAGAAGCTGCTGGACGCCCGCACCCCGGGGATCATCGGCGCCATCACCGGCCGGGCGATCTACGAAGGCACCCTGGACGTGGCCGAAGCCCAGGCGCTGTGCGACAACTTCAAGGCCTGAGGCGAACCGCATGGCACTGGCAAAACGCATCATCCCCTGCCTCGACGTGGACAACGGCCGAGTGGTCAAGGGCGTCAAGTTCGAGAACATCCGCGACGCCGGCGACCCGGTCGAGATCGCTCGCCGCTACGACGAGCAGGGTGCCGACGAGATCACCTTCCTCGATATCACCGCCAGCGTCGACGGGCGCGACACCACCCTGCATACCGTCGAGCGCATGGCTAGCCAGGTGTTCATTCCGCTGACCGTGGGCGGCGGCGTACGCAGCGTGCAGGACATCCGCAACCTGTTGAATGCCGGCGCGGACAAGGTCTCGATCAACACCGCCGCGGTGTTCAACCCCGAGTTCGTCGGTGAGGCCGCCGACCGCTTCGGCTCGCAGTGCATCGTGGTCGCCATCGACGCGAAGAAGGTTTCCGCCCCGGGCGAGGCGCCGCGCTGGGAAATCTTCACCCATGGCGGGCGCAAGCCCACCGGGCTGGATGCCGTGCTCTGGGCGAAGAAGATGGAAGACCTGGGCGCTGGCGAGATTCTCCTGACCAGCATGGACCAGGACGGCGTGAAGAGCGGTTACGACCTGGGCGTGACCCGCGCCATCAGCGAGGCGGTGAACGTGCCGGTGATCGCTTCCGGCGGCGTCGGCAACCTGGAGCACCTGGCCGCCGGCATCCTCGAGGGCAAGGCCGACGCGGTGCTCGCGGCGAGCATCTTCCACTTCGGCGAGTACACCGTGCCGGAAGCCAAGGCCTACCTGGCCAGCCGCGGTATCGTGGTGCGCTGAGGCGCGTTGCGCCGCAGCGCACAGGGCCGGTGATCGGCTAGCCATTCCTGAGCGCGAGTCGACACTCGCGCGGCTTTCTTTCAGGTACAGTCTCGCCCCCCGCATCAGGTGCCGCTAGAGCGCCGATGCCCTGCCATAACGACAAACATTGCGACCGACAGGGAGTCCTCCATGTCCATCTTCCGTCTGGCTCTCGGCTGCGTCGGCAGCCTGGCCCTGCTATGCGCTAGCGCCCTGGCGCGCGCCGAAACCCTGGTCCTGCTGACCGAGAACCTGGTGCCGTTCAACATGGCGGTGAACGGCGGCAACTACGCCAAGGACGATGGCATCAGCGGCATCAGCACCGATACCGTGCGCGCCGCCTGCGAGCGCGCGCAGATCGAGTGCCAGCTGATCCTGCGCTTCCCCTGGGACCGGGTCTACCAGCAGGCGCTGAGCGAGCCCGGCTATGGCGTGTTTTCCACCGCCCGTACGCCGGAGCGCGAGGACAAGTTCAAGTGGGTCGGCCCGCTGGCGGTCAACGACTGGGTACTGATGGCCCGCGGCGACAGCAGCATCCACCTGAACAGCCTGGAAGACGCCGCGCGCTACCGGATCGGCGGCTACAAGAACGACGCCATCAGTCAGCACCTGGTCGACCGCGGCCTGCAGGTGCAACTGGCGCTGCGCGACAACGAGAACGTCGACAAGCTGGCCAGTGGGCAGATCGATCTCTGGGTCACCGCCGATCCGAGCGGGCGCTACGTCGCCCAGCGCGAGGGCCTCAAGGAGGTGAAGGTGGTCCAGCGTTTCCATACCGCCGAGCTGTTCCTGGCGCTGAACAAGGACACCCCGGACGAGCTGGTGCAGAAGTTGCAAACGGCGGTCGACGCGCTGCGCAGCGAAGGCTTGTTGAAGCAGATCCGCGAGCGCTACTGACGCCTCGCCGGCGATGCTGGCAAAAGGCTGGCCTGGCGGCGCGGCGCTGGTTATTCTGCCTCGCTCCAGGCCCCTGACAGGATGACAACAATGCAAAGAAGCCTGCTCTTCGCGCTGCTCGCAACCCTGCTGCTGGTCGGCGGCGCGCGCGCCGAAACCGATCCCGACTACAGCATGGTCCTGCTCACGGAGAACTTCCCGCCGTACAACATGGCGATCAACGGCAAGAACTTCGCCCAGGAAGACAACATCGACGGCATCGCCGTGGATATCGTCCGCGAGATGTTCAAGCGCGCCGGCATCAAGTACAGCCTGACCCTGCGTTTCCCCTGGGACCGCATCTACAAGCTGGCGCTGGAGAAGCCCGGCTACGGGGTGTTCGTCACCGCCCGCCTGGCCGAGCGCGAGGACAAGTTCAAGTGGGTCGGTCCGATCGGCCCGGACGACTGGGTGCTGCTGGCCAAGGGCGACAGCCCGATCACCCTGGGCAGCCTGGACGAGGCGAAGAAATACCGGATCGGCGCCTACAAGGGCGATGCCATCGCCGAGTTCCTCGGCAAGAACGGTTTCGAGGCCGACCTGGCGCTACGCGACCAGGAAAACGCGCAGAAGCTGGTCAAGGGCCAGATCGACCTCTGGGCCAGCGGCGATCCCGCCGGGCGCTACCTGGCCAAGCAGGAAGGCGTGACCGGCCTGAAGACGGTGCTGCGCTTCAACAGCGACCAGCTGTACCTGGCGCTCAACCGCGAGACTCCCGACGAAGTGGTGCAGAAGCTCCAGGCAGCCCTGGACGGCATGCGCAAGGAAGGCTTCGTCGAGGACATCCTCAACAGCTATCTCTGATTCGCTCCGTCCGGCCAACAGGGGGCCGGGCGGGGAAACGCCTTTGCCGGCCCCGCCGGCAATGCCATGGAAGGCCGACGAGCCAGGTATTTCGTCCTGACGCAGGGATGCCGCTAGCCAATAACGATAACCAAGCGAGCGGTGTGACCATGCTGAAAGTCCTGATCCAGACCCTGATCCTGGGGGTGTTGCTGGGGGCCTCCGCGGCCCGTGCCGAATTGCCCGCCGACTACAAGGTGGTGCTGCTGACCGAGAACTTCCCGCCCTTCAACATGGCGGTGGACGACAAGAACTTCGCCCGCGACGACGGCATCGACGGCATCAGTGCCGACATCGTCCGGGAGATGTTCAGGCGCGCCGGCATCGGCTATTCCCTGAGCCTGCGCTTCCCCTGGGACCGCCTGTACCGGTTGACCCTGGACAAGCCCGGCTACGGGCTCTTCTCCATGACCTACACCCCCGAGCGGGTGCCGCAGTTCAAATGGGTCGGCCCGCTGGCCGACACCAGTTGGGTGTTGCTGGCGCCGGCCGGCAGCAAGATCGCCGTGAAGAATCTCAAGGACGCCGCCCGCTACAAGCTCGGCGCCTACAAGAACGACGCGGTCAGCCAGCACCTGGAGGCCCAGGGCATCCCGGTGATCAACGCCCTGCGCGACCAGGAAAACGTGAAGAAGCTTACCGGCGGGCAGATCGACCTGTGGGCCACCACCGATCCGGTCGGCCGCTACCTGGCCAAGCAGGAAGGCGTGTCCGGCCTGCAGACGGTGCTGCGTTTCAACGAGGCCAAGCTCTACCTGGCGTTGAACAAGGACACTCCGGACGAGGTGGTGGAGCGCCTGCAAAAGGCCCTGGAGCAGATGCGCCAGGAAGGCTTCGTCGACGAAGCCGTCGCCAACTACCTCTGACTGGCGGGCGCCCCTCCGCCGGCGCGGCGAGGGGGCTCAGTTCAGGTCGTAGGCCTGGACGCCGAGGTCGCGGCTGTCGTACCAGTTGCCGCGGGCCCAGAACACCCGGTCGTGCGCCTCGTCGAAACCGAGCACGCCGAGGTAGCCGGCGATGTCCAGGCGGCGCCAGGATGAGCCCCAGTCGTCCGAGTAGTACACCGCGTTGGCGGAGACGCTCGCCGGCTCTTCGTCGGGATACAGCCACAGCGGCACTTCGTAGTGGCTCATGGTGTTGGCCAGCAGCACATTCCTGCCCATGTAGAACTCGCGCAGCCCGGAACTGGACGGCAGGGGCCAGAACGGGCTGGGCAGCTTGCCGGTGATCTTCCATTCGAGCGCGTCGCGATCGAGCTCGGCGATCAGCGAGCGCGATTCGTCGGGGTGGTCGAGCACTGCGATCACCCGACCGTCCATGTTCTGTTCCAGGCGCTCGACGGCCACGCCGTCGGTGCGCCGGATCGCGCCCATCTGCCAGCGTCCGCCCTCGCGGCGCAGTTCGGCCTGGGTGGTGACCAATATCGAGCTGGTCAGGTAGCGCCCCTCGGGTGGGCCATAGCGGAAGGTCTGGCTTACCCAGATCGCGGCGCGCTCCGCGTCCAGTTGGGCGACGTGTGCCTTGATCTGCCCGTGCTTGCCGTTGTAGTCGCCCCAGCTGACGCCGTTCGGCGCCAACTCGCGGGCGTAGGCGAGGTCGACCAGCAGCGGCGCGGAGGTGGCGATCGACTCGACACTGGCGCCGCGGTCGGGCGAATAGAACAGCCCGCTCGGCTGGCCGGGTTCCTGGCCGCCATCGGCACCGCCGTATTCGAAATCACCCCAGACCCAGACTTCGTCCTTGCCGTGGAAGCGCGGTGCGAGAGCCCAGCCCAGTCGATTCGCCTCGGCCATGAAGCCTTCCTCGAGCCGCCGCCAGCTCTTGCCCTGGTCGTCGCTGCGCAGCACCACTGTCTGCTCGCGCTGACCGTTGTCCTTGCCCGGGCGCCGCAGGCCGGTGAGCAGGAAGACGCTGGAACCGTCCGGCGTGACTTCCAGGCAGGCGGTCTCGCCGAGCCGCGCCACTTCGTGGAACACGCCGTCCGCGCCCAGGCGCGAGACATAGGTGGTTTCCGGATCGCCGCCGGATAGCAGCATGCCGTTGAGGAAGTTGAAGAGGTGGGGTTCGGACTCTTCTTCCCTGGGCTGGGCGGCCGCCACCAGGTCCAGGTCGATGACGCCCTCGGGCAGAGCCTGCTCGTCGCGGCCGACCTCGCGCCGGCCTACCAGCCAGGTGCCGGCGGGCGTCGCCCGCACGCCGGTGCAGAATTGCTCCATGGCGCGCTGGTCGATGTTCTCGACCTTGCCGACGGTGCTCTCGCCGGGGCTGGCGCCGCCTATCTCGAACTTGGCGCTGGTGAGGATCCAGATGAAACCGAGGGGAATCGCGCCTGCGACCAGCAGGGCGGCGGCGAGCAGGGGCATGGGAGGGGAAGGGCGGGCCATCGGTGCGTCCGTGCAGGAATGACGAGGACGTCACCTTAACCGCTGCCGCGACGCCGGTAAACCCGGCTTCAGTGCGGCGCCTGGCGTGGGTTGACGTTGCGGTTGCCGCGCTCGCCGATGAGCATCTGCGGCGGTACCAGCTCGATGCCCTGGGCGCGCAGCTTCGGCAGCTCCCGCGCCAGCACGTCGAGGGTGGCCTTGTGCGGGTGGCCGATGAGCAACGCCGAACCCTGCTTGCGGGCCAGGGCGACGCCGGCCTGCAGTTGTGCGGAGACCGCTTCCGGTGTGGCTTCGTTGTCGAGGAACACATCGCGCGAGACGCTCGCCAGGCCGATCCGCTGCGCCTCGCTGGCGGCCACGGTGGCGGCGCTGGTGCGGCTGTCGACCAGGTACAGGCCGCGACGCTGGAGTTCCTCGGCGAGCCAGGCCATCGCCGGGCGCACCGCGGTCATGCGGCTGCCCTCGTGGTTGTTCAGGCCTTGCACGAACGGCACCTTGGCCAGCGCCGCGTCCAGCCGCCGCGCACGCTCTTCCTGGGTCAGCTCCGGCCGCCAGGCGTAGGGACCGCCGGCCGGGTCCATCGGCATGTGCAGGATCACCGTGCGCCCGCGCTGGTGCGCCTCGCGGGCCAGTTCGGCGGCATGCGGGGTTTCCGGGATGATCGCCAGGGTTACGCCGGGGGGCAGGTCGAGAACCCGGCGGTCGCGTGCCAGGTTCTGCCCGAGGTCATCGATGACCACGGTCAGCAGCGGCGGGCGCTGGTAGGGGACGGGGTCCTGGCGGGCCTGGGCCTGGTTGAACAGCAGGCACAGGCCCAGCAGGGCAACGCGAAACGCCGACATCAGTTGCCGCGGGTGACGCTCAGGCCTTTCAGCAGGCTAAGGGCCTGGCTGAGCTGGTAGTCGGAATCCTGCGGGCGCTCGCTCGGCGCGGCACGCTTGCCGGTGGGGCGGTCGGCGCCGCCGTTGCCGTTGGCCAGGTGGCCCTGCAGGTCGGCTTCCTTGAAGCCCTCGAAGCTGCTCCGCTCCTGGGTCACCTTGGCGCGTCCGACTTCGATGTCCGGAACGATGCCCTGGGCCTGGATGGAGCGCCCGTTGGGGGTGTAGTAGAGCGCGGTGGTGAGCTTCAGGGCGCGGTCGTTGTTCAGCGGCAGCACGGTCTGCACCGAGCCCTTGCCGAAGCTGTCGGTGCCCATCAGGATCGCGCGCTTCTGGTCCTGCAGGGCACCGGCGACGATTTCCGCCGCCGAGGCGCTGCCACCGTTGATCAGCACCACCAGCGGAACCTTGTCGCTGGGATCGGCCGGGTCGGCGCTGAAGCGCAGCTCGGAGTTGGCGATGCGGCCCTTGGTGTAGACGATCAGGCCCTTGGTGAGGAAGGCGTCGGCTACCTCGACGGCGGACTGCAGCACGCCGCCGGGGTTGTTGCGCAGGTCCAGGACCAGGCCCTTGAGACGGCCCTTGTTGTCCTTGCGCAGCTGGTTCAGCGCCTTGACCACTTCCTCGCCGGTGTTGACCTGGAACTGGGTGATGCGCAGGTAGGCGTAGCCGGGTTCGAGGACCTGGCTCTTGACACTCTTGACCTTGATGATGGCGCGCTTGAGTTCGACGTCGAACGGTCTGCCGCCATCGCGGACGATGGTCAGGGTGATCGCGGAGCCGGCCTTGCCGCGCATGCTGTCGACCGCTTCGGTCATCGACTGGCCCTTGGTCGGCTTGCCGTCGATCTGCACGATCAGGTCGCCGGGCTGGATGCCGGCGCGGGCCGCGGGGGTGTCGTCGATCGGCGAGACCACCTTGATGAAGCCGTCTTCGCTGCCGACCTCGATGCCCAGACCGCCGAACTCGCCGCTGGTGCTTTCCTGCAGCTCGGCGAAGTCCTCCGGGCCGAGGTAGGCGGAGTGCGGGTCGAGGTTGCTGAGCATGCCCTTGATGGCGTTTTCCAGCAGGGTCTTGTCGTCCACTGGCTCGACATAGGCGGCCTTCACCCGGTCGAGAACCTCGGCGAAGGTACGCAGCTCGTCGAGGGGCAGCGGGGCACTGCTACCGTTGGCCAGTGGCGCGGCGTCGGCCGGGGCGTCGGCAGCCTGGGCCGCGCCCGCGCCGAGCAGCAGGGCCAGCGCCAGGGTGGTGGGACGGAAGCAATGCAGCATGTTCAGCTCCTAATCACGAGTTCGGCGCCTATCCCTGTGCGCGGCACCAGGTAGTAGGGTCCGCCGGGCGGCCCTGATGGCGAATGGCGAAGTACACGGCCGGGCTACTCTGGCCGCCGCTGGTTCCAACGGTGGCGATCGGGTCTCCGGCCTTCACGGTGTCGCCGGCGTCTTTCAGCAGGCTTTGATTATGGCCATAAAGGCTGAGGTAGCCGCCACCGTGGTCGAGGATGACCAACAGGCCGGCTCCGCGCAACCAGTCGGCGAATACCACGCGTCCGCCGTGCACCGCGCGGACGGTGCTGCCGGCGCTCGCCGAAATCAGTACGCCGTCCCATTTCGCCCGCGGATCGTCGCCGCGCTGGCTGCCGAAGCGCGCCACGACGCGGCCATTCACCGGCCACGGCAGCTTGCCGCGGGCCGAGCCGAACGCGCCGCCGTAGACCGCGCCAGTGCTTGAGACCAGCGGGCCCGGCGCAGGTTCGCGCGGTGGGCTGGTGACTCGTCCGGGGGCGGCCTGCTGCTGGCGCGCACGCTCGCGTTCGGCGGCCAGCGCGCGCTGGCGCTCGCGCTCCGCCGCGGCGGCGGCTTCGCGGGCCTGGCGGGCCAGGGTTTCCTCGATGGTCCGCAGTACCTTGGCCAGCTCGGCCTGGTCCTGTTGGCGGGACTTGAGCTTCTGGTCGCGTTCGCGGTAGTCGCTGTTCAGCTTGGCCAGGGCTTGCTGGCGCTCCTTGCGGGTCGCTGCCAGCGCCTCGCGGCGGCTGTCCAGCTCGCCTTGCTTGCTCAGTTGTTCGGCTTTCTGCGCAGAGATGTCCTGCTCGACGTTGGCCAGCTGGCGGAGGGTTTCGTTGAAGCTGGCGAGCTGTTCGAGACGGGCTTTGTTGATGTAGTCGTAGTAGGTGAGGGTGCGGCTGAATTTTTCCGGGTGTTCCTGGTTCAGCAGCAGCTTCAGGTATTCCTCGCGTCCACTCTGGTAGGCCGCGCGGGCCTGGATGGCGAGGAGGCGCTGCTGCTCAATGCGCGCGTCCTGGAGTTTTTTTTTCTCCCCATCCAGCCGTTTCAGCTCGGCTTCGCTCTTGTCCAGCTCGTCCTGCAGGGCCTTGATCTGTTTTTCCAGGTCGCCCATCTCGGTCTCGGTGGACTTCAGCTGCTTCTGCACGCCGCTCTTTTCCTGCTGGATGCCGTCCAGCAGCTTCTTCAGCTCGCCGATGTCCTTCTGCGTCTGTTCCAGCTGGCGTTGGGTGTCGGCGCGCTCGTCGGCGAAGGCCGGAGCGAGACAGGCGAGGGATAGCAGGAGAGGAAGGAGGCGGAGCATGGGGTGGCGGGCACCTGGGAATTGGACCGGCCTAGTATGCCCGTGGCCGCCGTTAAAAAAAACGCCCCGCACCGCGCGCTGTGGGGCGCTTCCACGTATTTCAGCCGGATGGCAGCGGCGGATGTCGTCGACTACGAAGGCCACGGGCATCAGGCGGGTCTGTAGAGCGGGTAGGTGAACAGCAGCAGATGCGTCAGGTTCAGCCCGAAGTGGAACAGCGTCGCCACCCACAGGCGGCCGCTCCACAGCCAGGCCAACCCGTAGATCAGCCCGGCGAGGCCGGCGAACAGCATCAGCAGCGGGCCGCCGGCGAAGTGCGCCAGGCCGAACAGCGCCGAGGCCAGCGCCAGGGCGGGCCAGGGGCCCAGCCATTGGCCCAGGCGTTGCTGCAGGTAGCCGCGGAACAGCGCTTCCTCGGCAAGGGAAACGAAGAACAGGTTGGCCAGGACGAACTGCCAGAGCCAGGCCGGCGCGTGGAGTTCCGGCCGCAGCAGGCCGACGCCGACAGCCAGCAGAAGCAGCGCCGGCACCGCCGCCACGAGCAGCAGCCAGTACCAGGGGCGGCCGGGAGCGCGGGCTTCGTCGCGGAACAGGCTCGGCAGGCAGGCCAGTAGCAGGAACGGCACCAGTGCCTTGTCGAAGTTGAAGTACATGGTGAACGGCAGGCTCTGCGGGCCGACCACCGCCTTGTCCAGGATCCTGGGGTTGGCGAAGCCGGGTAGCAGGTGCAGGAACAGGCCCACCGCGCCGGCGACCAGCAGCAGCTCCAGGCCCAGGGCCCAGGCGCGGCGTGCCGCCAGGCGCCGGCGCAACAGGGCGAGGACGCCCAGTGCAGCCAGGGCGGCGACCGCAGGCGGAGCGAGAACCCCGTCGTAGAAGGCGAGGCAGCAGGTCGCGAGCAGCAAGACGAGGGCCAGCAGGCGCTGGAAGGACAGGGCGAGGAGCGAGGTGGCGAGGAGGAACCACATCGGCGGAAATCCTTGTAGGGCAGATGGAAAAGACAGCGCGGGCAAGGCTAGCACGGGCCTCGGCGACGTAGCGGGAGGCAGGGGGAAGACGCGGAAAATGAAAACCGCGGCACACGTCTCGACGCCGCGTGGCCAGGCCTGTCGGCCGATCGGCAGCGTTAAAGCGGGGAAGGTGGCGTCGAGGAAACAGGGCGCGGCGCCCGGCCCGCTACGGCGGATAACGTCGCAGGCGTTATCCGTCGATGGCCTGCAGAAGCGGCGGATAACCGCGACGCGGTTATCCGCCCTGCGCGGGAGTTCGTCGTTCGCGGATCAGCCGAGGGTGACGATGCTGCGACCGGTCATTTCCGCCGGCTGCTCCAGCCCCATGAGGGTCAGCATGGTCGGCGCCACGTCGGCCAGCACGCCGCCTTCGCGGATGCTCAGCTTGCGCTTGCCGACGTAGACGAAGGGCACCGGTTCGCAGGTGTGCGCGGTGTGCGCCTGGCCGGTGGACTCGTCTTCCATCTGCTCGACATTGCCGTGGTCGGCGGTGATCAGGGCTTCGCCGCCGACCTTGTCCAGCGCCTCGACGATACGGCCCATGCAGGTGTCCAGGCACTCCACGGCCTTGACCGCGGCCTCGAACACGCCGGTGTGGCCGACCATGTCGCCGTTGGCGTAGTTGACCACGATCACGTCGTAGCGCTGTTGCTCGATGGCCTCGACGATACGGTCGGTGACTTCCGGCGCGCTCATCTCGGGTTGCAGGTCGTAGGTGGCGACCTTCGGCGAGGGGATCAGGATGCGCTCCTCGCCCTCGTAGGGTTCCTCGCGGCCGCCGGAGAAGAAGAAGGTCACATGGGCGTACTTCTCGGTCTCGGCGATGCGCAGCTGGGTCTTGCCATGCTTGGCCAGGTATTCGCCGAGGACGTTGGTCAGCGGCTCCGGCGGGAAGGCACAGGGCGCCGGGATGCTCGCCGCGTACTGGGTCAGCATGACGAAACCTGCCAGTTGCGGGGCTCGTTCGCGGGGGAACTCATTGAATGCCGGCTCGACGAAGGCGCGGCTCAGCTCGCGGGCGCGGTCGGCGCGGAAGTTCATGAAGATCACCGCGTCGCCATCCTCGACCCGCACCGCTTCGGCGCCGGCCGGGACCACCGCGGTGGCCTTGACGAATTCGTCGCTCTCGCCGCGGGCGTAGGCGGCCTCGAGGGCTGCCACCGAGGAGTCGGCGGTGAACTCGGCCTTGCCGTCGACGATCAGTTCATAGGCGGCCTGGACGCGGTCCCAGCGGTTGTCGCGGTCCATCGCGAAATAGCGGCCGATGATCGAGGCGATGCGGCCCTTGCCGAGCCCGGCGAAGGTGGCGTCGAGACGCTCCAGCGACGGCTGCGCGCTTTTCGGCGGGGTATCGCGGCCATCCAGGAAGGCATGCAGGTAGATCTTGCCGGCGCCGCGCCTGGCGGCCATCTGCGCCATTGCCACCAGGTGGTCTTCATGGCTGTGTACGCCGCCCGGGGAGAGCAGGCCGAGGATGTGCACCGCCTTGTCGGCGGCGACGGCCTTGTCGACCGCCGCGGCGATCACCGGGTTTTCGAAGAATTCGCCGTCGCGGATGGCCTTGGTGACGCGGGTGAAGTCCTGGTACACCACGCGGCCTGCGCCGAGGTTCATGTGGCCGACCTCGGAATTGCCCATCTGGCCGTCGGGCAGGCCGACGTCCATGCCGGAGCCTGAGATCAGGCCGTGCGGCTGGGTTGCCAGGAGGCGATCCCAGACCGGCTTCTTCGCGGCGTAGATGGCGTTGTAGTCAGGGCTTTCGCTGTGGCCGAAGCCGTCCAGGATGATCAGGACCAGGGGTTTGGGCGTGGCAGTCATATGTCCGGCTCTATTTCCGCGGGGTTCAGAAACTGACCAAATTTAGTGGGAACATTGTCGTTCAAGACGTAGGAAGAGGCTGATTGATTAAACCGATGACGCCGATCCGCAACCGAATGCCGCTATCCTCGCTCCCTCTGTCCCGCCCGAACCGTGCCCGGGCCGGAACTGGCCAGCTTCACAGAAAAGGACCGGCATTCTAACCGTGAAGTTTCCCGCGACGCCATTTCCTGGAGCCGAGCGGGGCGCCGCCCGGCGGGTTCCCCCCTGGCCGGCGCGGTCTGTATACTGGCCGGCATTTTTACGCCCTGGATATCCGTCACCATGCAATTCGTTTCCCGTCTGATCGAGTTCGCCACCAACCACTACCTGCTGGTCGCGGCGCTGCTGGTCCTGCTGGTCCTGCTGTTGCTGCACGAGCTGCGCAAGGGCGGCAAGAGCCTGTCGACCCGCGAGCTGACCGCGCTGGTCAATGCCGACCAGGCGGTGGTCCTGGATATCCGTCCGGCCAAGGAGTTCGCCAGCGGGCACATCGTCGACGCGCTGAACATCCCGGCCGACAAGCTGAACAGCCGCATGACCGAGCTGGAAAAGTACAAGGGCAAGACCATCATCCTGGTCGACGCCATGGGCCAGCACTCCGGTACCTGGGGCGGCGTCCTGAAGAAGGCCGGCTTCAACGCCGCCAAGCTGTCCGGCGGGATCGGCAGCTGGCGCGGCGACAACCTGCCGCTGGTGAAGTGACATGCCGCCCGTCGTGATCTACACCACCGCCTGGTGTCCGTACTGCATCCGCGCCAAGCAGTTGCTGCAACGCAAGGGCGTGGACTTCCAGGAGATCGCCTGCGACGGCAAGCCCGAACTGCGCGCCGAGCTGGCACGCAAGGCGCGATCGACCACCGTGCCGCAGATCTGGATCGGCGAGAACCATGTCGGCGGCTGCGACGACCTTCATGCACTGGAGCGCGCCGGCAAGCTGGACGCGCTGCTGTCTGCCTGAAACCATTCATGAATTGACCCAAGGGAAGGCCCGAAAATGACCGAGCAAGCTACCAACGGCGCTGCCGACGAGCAGCAACCCCAGTTCTCCCTGCAGCGCATCTACCTGCGCGACCTGTCGTTCGAGTCGCCGAAGTCACCGGAAATCTTCCGCCAGGAATGGAACCCGTCCATCAGCCTGGACCTGAACACTCGCCAGAAGCAGCTGGACGGCGACTTCTACGAAGTGGTCCTGACCGTATCGGTGACCGTGAAGAACGGCGAGGACACCACTGCCTTCATCGCCGAAGTGCAGCAGGCCGGCATCTTCCTGATCAAGAACCTCGATCCGTCGAGCATGAGCCATACCCTCGGCGCGTTCTGCCCGAACATCCTCTTCCCGTACGCTCGCGAAGCCCTGGACAACCTGGTGGTACGCGGTTCGTTCCCGGCGCTGATGCTGTCGCCGGTGAACTTCGACGCCCTCTACGCCCAGGAAATCGCCCGCATGCAGGCCTCCGGCGAGATCCCGACGCCGTCGGTCCAGTAAGCCCAGCGCTTGCGAAGAAGCCCGCCTTGCGCGGGCTTTTTCATGCCTGTCGGCCGGCTCAGTCCATGGCGAAGCCGAGCTGGCGCCAGGCTTCGTAGACGGTCACCGCCACCGTGTTGGACAGGTTCAGGCTACGGCAGCCTTCGCGCATCGGCAGGCGCAGGCGCCGATCGGTTGGCAGGGCGTTGCGCACGTCCTCCGGCAGTCCGCGGCTTTCCGGGCCGAAGAGGAAGGCATCGTCGCGCTGGTAGGCCACTTCGTGGAAGGCCCGCGACCCCTTGGTGGTGAAGGCGAACAGGCGTGGCTGGCCGAGGGCCTCGAGGCAGCTCTGCAGATCCGGGTAGCGGCGTACGCTGGCGTATTCGTGGTAGTCGAGGCCGGCACGGCGCAAGCGCTTGTCGTCCAGTTCGAAACCGAGCGGCTCGATCAGGTGCAGACTGCATCCGGCGTTGGCGCAGAGCCTGATAATGTTGCCGGTATTCGGAGGTATCTCCGGTTGAAACAGGATGACGTGGAACATGCAGGGCTCCGGAGCAGATAACGGGCGGCATTCTACCTCCGCCATCGACGATCTGCGGCGCCAGCGCTGGAAAGTCTGGGGTGCGCTGGTGCTTGCCGGGTTGTTGTTCGGGCTGATGCTCGGCAGGTTGTTCGGTCCCGCTTCGCTGCCGACGTCTGCGCCGCAACTGCTGGCGGTCGGGGAGAGCGAGCAGGGCCTGGTCCTGCGCTTCGATCGCCAGGCTGCGGTTACGGCGGCACGGGTGGAGGGTGCCCTGACGTTGCGCATCGTCGCCCGGGGCGCGGCGCAGCATGGAGACGGGCGATGGCTGGGCCAGCCGTTGCGCTGGCGCGTCCGCGAGGAGGGAAAGGCGCTGCTGTTGAGCCTGGTCTCGACCCGCCCCTTGCAGGGGCGCTGGCAGTGGTCGGAGGATGGCGAGGGCTGGCGCCTGGTCGTCGAACTGCAGGAGCGCGACGGCCGGGAATAAAAGGGGGAATTCTCAGCCTGCCTGTACCGAGGTCCCCAAACGGGAGGGCGGAGGCGCGGATCGCTGCGCTACCGCCGGGCATAAAAGAGGGGAGTTCTCAGCCTGCCTGTACCGAGGTCCCCGAAACGGGTGTGGTGGTTGCGCGCGGATGCTGCGTCTGCCGCCGGGTGTAAAAGAGGGGATTCCCCAGCCTGCCTGTACCGAGGCCCCCGAAATCTTCGTTATCTGCTCCAATGCAGGGGCTGTGCCAATTCTCATGAGCGCGCTGGCGGCGCGCTCGCTTTCCTGAAGGATTGTGGATAAGTCTGTGGGCGAGCTGGTGATGAATGCCTCTGGAAGCCCGTGGATCAAGGGCTTGGCGGCATCCCAGGGGTTTGTGGGAAGTCGATTGCGAAAAAATGACGGAGCGGGCTTTTCCGCCAGCGATTGATGCCGATTTGTCGCCTGCTGGTGCACGCTGCCCAAAATCCGGGCAAGGGCCGCTGCCCTGCACAACCGGCGGATAACCGCGATGCGGTTATTCGCCCTACGCCATGGTTTGACCGGTGGTGCCGGGCGGGCGCCCTGCCGAGGCTGGGGCTGTGCCGCGGACGGTAGGGCGAATAACGCCATAGGCGTTATCCGCCGCGGCCCTGCACAATCGGCGGATAACCGCGATGCGGTTATTCGCCCTACGCTACGATTTGACCGGTGGTTCCGGGCGGGCGCCCTGCCGAGGCTGGGGCGGCGTCTCGCTTGGCACGGGCGCGCGACGGACCATGAAAAACGGGGCCCGAAGGCCCCGTTGGGTCGCTCATGGGAGCAGTGGCGCTTCAGTCGTCGCCTTCGTCGTCGGCTCCATCGACGTTCATCCCCAGCTCCTTGATCTTGCGGGTCAGGGTATTGCGGCCCCAGCCGAGCAGCACGGCGGCATCGCGGCGGCGGCCGGCGGTGTGCTTGAGGGCGGTTTCTATCATGATCCGTTCGAAGGCCGGCACGGCGCTGTCCAGCAGGTTCGACTGGCCGCGGCCCAGCGCCTGGTCGGCCCACTGGCGAAGGGCCTGTTCCCAGTTCGCCGCCGGCGCGCTGTCCTGCGGCTGGGTCAGCAGCTCCGGCGGCAGGTCGTCGATGTGCACCTCGCGGCCGGAGGCCATCACGGTGATCCAGCGACAGGTGTTCTCCAGTTGGCGGACGTTGCCCGGCCAGCCGAGGTTCTTCAGGTACTCCTCGGTTTCCGCCTTCAGCAGCTTGGGTTCCACCGCCAGCTCCTGGGCGGCGCGGCTGAGGAAGTGCCGGGCCAGCGCCGGGATGTCCTCGCGGCGGTCGGCCAGCCGCGGGATGTGGATGCGGATCACGTTCAGGCGATGGAACAGGTCCTCGCGGAACTTGCCGTCGCGCACCAGGCTTTCCAGGTTCTGGTGGGTGGCGGCGATGATCCGCACGTCGACCTTCACCGGCGTGTGCCCGCCGACCCGGTAGAACTCGCCGTCGGCCAGGACGCGCAGCAGGCGGGTCTGGGTGTCGGCCGGCATGTCGCCGATCTCGTCGAGGAACAGGGTGCCGCCATCGGCCTGCTCGAAGCGTCCGCGGCGCTGGGCGGCGGCCCCGGTGAAGGCGCCCTTCTCATGGCCGAACAGCTCGGATTCCATCAGGTCCTTGGGGATCGCCGCCATGTTCAGCGCGATGAATGGCGAGGCTGCGCGCGGGCTGTGGCGATGCAGGGCATGGGCGACCAGCTCCTTGCCGGTACCCGATTCGCCGTTGATCAGCACGGTGATGTTGGAATGGCTGAGGCGGCCGATGGCGCGGAATACCTCCTGCATCGCCGGCGCCTCGCCGATGATCTCCGGCGTGCGCGCCTGGTTCGCCGGCAGCTCCAGGCCCTGCTGCTCCTGGGCGTGCTGGTTGGCGCGCTTGACCAGGGAGACCGCCTCGTCGACGTCGAACGGCTTGGGCAGGTATTCGAAGGCGCCGCCCTGGTAGGAGGCCACCGCGCTGTCGAGGTCGGAATGCGCGGTCATGATGATCACCGGCAGGCGCGGATGCAGTTCGCGGATCTGCGCCAGCAGGTCGAGGCCGCTGGCGCCGGGCATGCGGATATCGGAGATGATCACGTCCGGCTGCTGCCGGCCGAGGCGGCCGATGACGCTGTCGGCGCTGTCGAAGCTCACCGTGGTCATGCCTTCCTGTTGCAGGGCCTTTTCCAGTACCCAGCGGATGGAGCGGTCGTCGTCGACGATCCAGACGGTCTCTGATCGGCTCATGGTCAATGCACTCCTTGTTCCAGGGGCAGGAACAGACTGAACACGGTATGGCCGGGGTGGCTCTCGCATTCAATCAGCCCCTGGTGCTGGCTGATGATGTTCTGGGCGATGGCCAGGCCGAGTCCGGTACCGTCCGGACGGCCGCTGACCATGGGGTAGAAGATGGTTTCCTGGAGCTCGGCCGGAATGCCCGGGCCGTTGTCGATGATCTCCACCTTGCACACCAGGCGGTGACGCGTGTGGCCGATGGTGAACTGGCGCAGGGTACGGCTGCGCAGGGTGATGCGACCGAGGCGCAGGTCGTTCTGCCCGGCGATCGCCTGCATGGCGTTGCGTACCATGTTGAGCACGGCCTGGATCATTTGCTCGCGGTCGAGCAGCAGGTCGGGGATGCTCGGGTCGTAGTCGCGGACCAGGGTGATGCTGCCCTGGCTCTCCGCTTCCACCAGGCTGCTGACCCGCTCCAGCACTTCATGGATGTTGGTCGGCGCCAGGTTCGGCAGTTTGTTCGAGCCGAGCATGCGGTCCACCAGGTTCCGCAACCGGTCGGCTTCTTCGATGATGACGTTGGTGTAGTCCTTCAGCGACTCTTCCGGCAACTCGCGAGACAGCAGTTGCGCCGCTCCGCGGATGCCGCCGAGCGGGTTCTTGATCTCGTGGGCGAGCCCGCGCACCAGCAGCTTGGTGGTCTCCTGCTTGGACAACTGCGCTTCTTCGCGGGTGATCCGCATCAGCCGGTCGCGCGGATGGACCTCGAGCAGCAGCAGCGTCTCGTTGCGGTTGAGGATGGGCGTCACCGCATAGTCGACCGTGATGCTGACGCCGGTGATCGAGGTCAGGGTCGCTTCGCGCTTGGTGAACGGATGTGCCTGTTCCACCGCCTGGCGCAGCGAGTTCAAGGCTTCCGGCGATTCGGTGAACAGCTCGCTGATGAATTGCCCGTGGCTGCGCTGGCCGCTCACGGCCAGGAGCATCTCCGCCGCCGGGTTCATGTACTCCAGGCGCAGTTCGCCGTTGAGCAGGATCACCGCGGTGGTCAGGTTGTCGAGCAACAGTCGGTGCAGGGTATCGGTCGGCATGGCGGGCAGCTGTTCCAAGGTTGGGCAGGAAAATGCAAAAAGCAAACCAGGCGCCGAAAAGGCGCGTTTTTTCTGCCGAGGCGCTGGCTAGAGGTGCGCCGGGAAGGTTTTCGGCGACGAGCGGTGACCCGAAATGGGGACAGTATAGAAAGTGGTGCGGGTAATCGCACCAATCTGGTGCGTTGGCGTGGCCGGCGGCGTTTTCGCCAGGAGAATCGGGAAATAAACCGGAAAATCCCGCCCACGGCGGAGTGGGCAGGGGAAGTTCGGCTAGCGCTCGCTTGGCTCTATCGCGCTGACCAGCGGCGTATCGACCTCCGGCAGGGGTTGCCCGGCGATGCTCACTCGATGCAGGTGGAAGGGCTGGCTCGGGGTGCTTTCGACGGTCATGCCGTCGCCATCGATGATTTCCACTGCGACCTGGTGGGTGCCGCGATCGAGGTTCTTCAACGGGAACACCGGGCTGCGTCCCGGCACTCCGGCAGGCTTGCCGTCGAGCAGCAGGCGATAGCGATGGCCGGGCAGCAGCGCCGGCTCGCTGGTGACGGTGACGATGACGTCGCCGCTGTTGGCGCGCAGGGTTGCGTCCGGTTCGGGGAAGAGGATGCGCAGTAGCTGGTAGGCCGGCGGCTTCACCTCCAGCGGCGCGGCGGGCGGACGATAGCGTATGCCCGGCGGCGCCACGCTGTTGCCCGGCGCCAGTTCGACGCGTTGGGCCTTGCGCCCGCTGGGCGGCTGGTCGGTGTAGACGCGGTTGCCCTCGGCGTCGATGTAGGTGTAGACCCCCGCTTGCGCGGCGCAGGCCAGGCACAGCAGGAGGGCGCCGAGAATGCGCGGGATCATCGCTTCTTCCCGAGGTGCACGCGCTGCACGGTGAAGGTCACCGGCGGGCTGGATTGCAGCACCCGTTCGCCGTTGAGTACCTGTACCGCGAGGCGGTGGTCGCCGCGGTCGATCTCGTGCAGGGTGAAGCGGGTGCCGCTGCTGGGCGTGCCGTAGGGTTTGCCGTCCAGCACCAGTTGCAACTGGTGGCCGCTGTGCAGGGCCGGGCGGATGCTGACGCTGACGTTGAAGGTGCCGTTGTTGGCGCGCAGCGCCTCTTCCGTGGGGAGGTCGCTGAGGGCAAGGATCTCGTAGGCGGCGGCCTCGCTATCGGCGGCCGGGGCATTGCCCGCGGAGGACTTTTCCGGCGTGTCGATTCCTACGGTATTGGTCGGCTGCAGTTCGACGGTCTGCGCCTGCACCCCGTCTGGCGGCTGGTTGGTGAATACCTTGTTGCCGTTGGCGTCGGTGTATTGGTAGATCTGCGCCATGGCCGGCAGGGCGGCGGCCAGGAGCAGGCAGCTGGTGATCAGGCGCATGGACGGTCTCCGGGTGAACCTGCCAAGCGTTGCACCGCATCGGCGCGCTGGCAAGCCGTGCATTGTGCGGCATGCGGGTATTCGAAGGTGTGCGCTGGGGCACGTTGGCGGTCGCTGTGCCCCGCCGCGCGGCTGCGTTCGTCTCAGCCGGCACTGGCGGGGCGAACCCTCGTTGCGCCAGAGTGTCTGTGCTTGCGCCGCCGGCCGGCGGCCCCGTTCGAAACGGCGGGTGTCCGGCTTGTATGATGCGGCTGTTTCGGTTTCTCACCTTGGGGACTGCCTTTCTCGTGCCGATCATCGCCCGCTTCACCCTTCGCTCCCGCGTCCTGGCGGCCCTGCTGCTGTGCCTCTGCGCCGCCCTGTTCTACTCGCCGCCGGGTGCCGCGGCGCTGCCGAACCCGTTGGCGGGGAGTTCTTCCGGTGGCGAGAAGGTCAGCGATGCGCAGTTGGAACAATCGCTGAACCAGGTCATCCAGACCCTGGAGAACGACAGGCAGCGCGCCGACCTGCTGAAAAAGCTGAAACAGCTGCGCGACGTGACCAAGAAAGGCAAGGAAAGCGAGGGTGGGGTGCTGGGGCTGATCGGCGATACCCTGACCAGCCTGGAGAAGCAGTTCCAGGGCGCGAACAGCCCGGTCGCGTTATGGGGCAACCAGTTCCAGCTGGCGCGTGCCGAACTCGAGGAGCGCTTTCCAAGCTGGCGCGACCTGCCGGCGATGGTCTTCGATTTTTCGGTGGTGATCCTCCTCTGGGCCTGCCTGGCCAGCGCGCTGCTCTGGCTCAGCCGGCGCATGCGCGAGCGCTTCGGCCTGTCGGCGGAGTTGCCGCAGCATCCGAAGACCCGCGACCTGCTGCTGTTCTCCCTGCGCAAGCTGGGCCCCTGGCTGGTGGCCTTCCTCATCACCCTGTACCTGTCGGTGGTGCTGCCGGACTCCCTGAGCAAGACCCTGGCGATGGTCATGGCCTATGTGTTGGTCTGCGGCACGCTGTTCTCCGCGCTGTGCGTGATTTCCCTCTCGCTGCTCAGCGGCCCGCACCGCCAGCGCGCCCTGGATATCCTGCGGCGCCAGGCGTTCCGCCCGTTGTGGCTGATCGGCAGCCTCGCCGCGCTGGGCGAGGTCGCCCACGATCCGCGGCTGATCGCCGGCCTCGGCGAGCACACCTCGATCTGCCTGAGTACCCTGGCCAACGCCAGCGCCGCGCTGTTCACCGCCTTGTTCGTGATGCGTTTCCGCCGGCCGATCGCCCACCTGATCCGCAACCAGCCGCTGGAGCGCCGCCTCAAGCGCCGTAGCCTGCACGACCTGGTGCAACTGGTCGGCTCGCTGTGGTTCGTGCCGGTGCTGGTGCTGGTGGGGATTTCCCTGTTCGCCACCTTCGTTTCCGCCGGCGACAGCAGTTCGGCGTTGCGCCGGGCGCTGGTCTGCGCGGTGCTGGCGGTGGTGGCGATGACCGTGATCGGGCTGATCCGCCGCCGTTCCAGTCGGGTCGGCGCCGGCCCGCGCCGCAGCGCGCCGTACATCGAGCAGTTGCAGAGCTTCGGCTACACCCTGCTGCACATCTTCGTGGTTCTGTTCTTCATCGAGGTCGCCTTGCGCGTCTGGGGCATGTCGCTGATTCGCTATGCGGAAGGCGAGGGCGAGCAGATCAGCATGAAGGTAGTCAGCTTCGGCACCACCCTGCTGGTCGCCTGGCTGATCTGGATCCTCACCGATACCGCGATCCAGCACAGCCTCGGCCTGGGCGGCAAGAGCCGGCCGAACACCCGCGCGCTGACCATGCTGCCGCTGATCCGCAACGTGCTGTTCGCCACCATCGCGGTGATCGCCCTGATCGTCGCCCTGGCCAACATGGGCATGAACGTCACCCCGCTGCTGGCCGGTGCCGGCGTGATCGGCCTGGCCATCGGCTTCGGTGCGCAGTCGCTGGTGGCGGACCTGATCACCGGCCTGTTCATCATCATCGAGGACTCGCTGTCGATCGACGACTACGTCGACGTCGGCGGCCACCTTGGCACGGTCGAGGGCCTGACTATCCGTACCGTGCGCCTGCGCGACCTGGACGGTGTGGTGCATACCATCCCGTTCAGCGAGATCAAGAGCATCAAGAACTACTCGCGCCAGTTCGGCTACGCGATGTTCCGCTGGCCGGTGCCGGCGAGCATGCCGATCGACGACGCGGTGGCGCTGGTGCGCGAGGTCGCGATGGAGCTGCGCAGCGACCCGGCGGTCTACCGCAACCTGTGGTCGCCGATGGAATTGCAGGGCGTGGAGAGTTTCGACAACGGCCAGGCGATCCTGCGCTTCCGCTTCAAGACCGCGCCGATCAAGCAGTGGGAGGTCCAGCGGGCGTTCAACCTGCGCCTGCGTCGGCGCCTCGACCAGGCCGGCCTCGAACTGTCCATGCCGCGTCTCAACGTACAGTTGAGCCGGGCGCCCAAGGCGAAATCCGCGGAACCGGACGAGCAGGGCACGCCGGCGGACGGCGGCATCTAGCGCGACAGGATGACCCGGCAGATGCGGCGCATGTCGCGGTCGTCGATGCCGTCGCACTGCCACGGCGCACGCGATACCACGGCCCGGCACTGGCGGCGCATGTCGCGGCTGTCGATGTCGTCGCAGCGCTTGCGGTCGCCGCGGACGATGGCGCGGCACTGGCGGCGCGTGTCGCCGTCGCGGATGTCGTCGCAGTCGTAGCGCTGTCCCGGCGCCAGCAGCGCGCCGCAGTAACGCCGCATGTCGCGGCTGTCGATGTCGCCGCAATCCCCGCTGTCGCCGCGTTCCAGTGCGTTGCACATGCGCCGCAGGTCGCGGTCGTGGATATCGCGGCATTCGGTGCCGGCCTGGGCGGGCAGGCTGAGGATGGCGGCAAGCAGGAGCCAGAGAGAGTGACGCATGGACGGTCCTTATCCTTGGGGCGGGGAGCGCGGCAAGTCTAACCGAACGGCGCGGCGAACTTTGCGTTTCTCCATGGGCCGGCCCATAAAAAAGGCCTCCCGAAGGAGGCCTCAAGAGGGTGACTCGTTGTTATAGGAAAGGGTGGATCAGACGCTGTAGTACAGGTCGTATTCCAGCGGGTGCACGAAGGTGCGCACCTTGATCTCTTCTTCGCTCTTCAGCTCGATGTAGGCATCGATGAACTCGTCGGTGAACACGCCGCCCTTGGTCAGGAACGCGCGGCCCTTGTCGAGTTCTTCCAGCGCCTCTTTCAGGCTGCCGCAAACCTGCGGGATTTCCTTCGCCTCTTCCGGCGGCAGGTCGTACAGGTTCTTGTCGGCGGCATCGCCGGGGTGGATCTTGTTCTGGATGCCGTCCAGGCCGGCCATCAGCAGCGCGGCGAAGGCCAGGTAGGGGTTGGCTGCCGGGTCCGGGAAGCGCGCTTCGATACGGCGGGCCTTCGGGCTGGATACGTAGGGGATACGGATCGAGGCGGAACGGTTGCGCGCCGAGTAGGCCAGCATCACCGGAGCTTCGAAGCCCGGGACCAGGCGCTTGTAGGAGTTGGTCGAGGGGTTGGTGAAGCCGTTCAGGGCCTTGCCGTGCTTGATGATGCCGCCGATGAAGTACAGGGCGGTCTCGGACAGGCCGGCATAGCCTTCGCCGGCGAAGGTGTTCTTGCCGTCCTTGGAGATCGACATGTGCACGTGCATGCCCGAACCGTTGTCGCCGTACAGCGGCTTCGGCATGAAGGTCACGGTCTTGCCGTAGGCGTCGGCGACGTTGTGCACGCAGTACTTCAGGGTCTGCACTTCGTCGGCCTTGGCGACCAGGGTGTTGAACTTCACGCCGATCTCGTTCTGGCCGGCGGTTGCCACTTCGTGGTGGTGGACTTCGACCACCAGGCCCATTTCTTCCAGGGCGTTGCACATGGCGGTGCGGATTTCATGGTCGTGGTCGACCGGCGGTACCGGGAAGTAGCCGCCCTTCACGCCCGGGCGATGGCCCTTGTTGCCGGACTCGATGTCGGCGTCGGTGTTCCAGGAAGCCTGCTCGGAGAAGATCTTGAACATCGAGCCGGAGATGTCGGACTTGAACTTCACTTCGTCGAAGATGAAGAACTCCGGCTCCGGGCCGACGAACACGGTGTCGCCGATGCCGGTGGACTTCAGGTACTCCTCGGCGCGCTTGGCGATGTTGCGCGGGTCGCGCTCGTAGCCTTGCATGGTGCTCGGCTCGATGATGTCGCAGACCAGGATCAGGGTCGGCTCTTCGGTGAACGGATCGAGGACGGCGGTGCTGTCATCCGGCATCAGGATCATGTCGGAGGCTTCGATGCCTTTCCAGCCGGCGATGGAGGAGCCGTCGAACATCTTGCCGGCTTCGAAGAACTCATCGTCCAGCGCGTCGCGAGCCGGCATGGTGACGTGTTGCTGCTTGCCCTTGGTATCGGTGAAGCGCAGGTCTACCCACTTCACGTCATGGTCTTTGATCAGTTGGTGCGACTTGTACGACATGCTGTCCTCCAGGAGGGATTAGAGCTGGGAGCTTTTTCTGTGCCCCAGTATCGGGTGATGCCGGCCGGAATACTCCGCCAGGGCAACCTGCCTCACAAGTGAGCAAGTTGCATGCCAGTGCCCGGAATCGGGCAGGGCCCCATGTTTGGCGGGGCCAGGTCTTCTTCAGGGTAGCTGGGCGGCCTTCGGGTGCACCGTTATGGTGCTCCATGTTGGTGCATCATTCCATTTTGGTGCAGCAAAAATAACTGTGCATATTTCTGCTCAATACGTGAGCAATTTCAGATATAATTCCGCCCCTTTTTTTCCGTCGCCCCGCGCGTTCGCGTCCCTCGCATGAAACTCATCGTCAAGACCTTCCAGGAAATCACCATCAAGAGCCGGCCGGTGCGCAAGCGCTTCATCCGGCAGTTGGCGAAGAACATCCGCGCGGTGCTGCGCGACCTGGACCCGGAGCTGAAGGTCGAGGGCGAGTGGGACAACCTGGAGGTGGAGACCGCCGTGGTCGACGCCAAGGCCAGGCGCGAGATGATCGAGCGCCTGACCTGCACCCCGGGCATCGGTCATTTCCTCGAGGTCCACGAGTATCCGCTGGGCGATTTCGACGACATCCTCGCCAAGTGCAAGGCGCATTTCGGCGACCAGTTGGCCGGCAAGACCTTCGCCGTGCGCTGCAAGCGCGCCGGCAAGCACGCGTTCACCTCGATGGAGGTGGAACGTTACGTCGGCAGCGGCCTGCGCCGCGAATGCGGGGCTGCCGGGATCGACCTGAAGCAGCCGGAAGTCGAGGTGCGGATGGAAATCCGCCTCGACCGCCTGTTCGTCATCCATCGCCAGCATCCGGGCCTGGGCGGCTATCCGCTGGGCGCGCTGGAGCAAGTGCTGGTGCTGATGTCCGGCGGCTTCGACTCGACCGTGGCGGCCTACCAGATGATGCGCCGCGGGATGATCAGCCACTTCGTGTTCTTCAACCTCGGCGGGCGCGCCCACGAACTGGGGGTGATGGAAGTCGCCCACTACCTGTGGGAGAAGTACGGCCGCTCGCAGCGCGTGCTGTTCGTCAGCGTGCCGTTCGAGGAAGTGGTCGGCGAGATCCTCACCAAGGTCGACGACAGCTATATGGGCGTGACCCTCAAGCGCATGATGCTGCGCGCCGCCAGCCGCGTGGCCGAGCGCCTGGAGCTGGACGCGCTGGTGACCGGCGAGGCGATCTCCCAGGTGTCCAGCCAGACCCTGCCGAACCTCTCGGTGATCGACCGGGTTACCGACACCCTGGTGCTGCGCCCGCTGATCGTCAGCCACAAGCAGGACATCATCGACACCGCCCGGCAGATCGGCACCGCCGAGTTCGCCCGGCACATGCCGGAATACTGCGGGGTGATCTCGGTGAACCCGACCACCCAGGCCAAGCCCTACCGCGTCGAGCACGAAGAGTCGAAATTCGACATGGCGGTGCTCGAGCGCGCCCTGGAGCGCGCCACCCAGCGCACCGTCGACCGGGTGATCGACGAACTCGGCCAGGACCTGCAGGTGGAAGAGGTCGGCGAGGTGCTGCCCGGTCAGATTGTCATCGATATCCGCCATCCTGATGCCCAGGAAGACGAACCCCTGGCCCTGGAAGGCGTCGAAGTCCAGGCGCTGCCGTTCTACGCGATCAACAGCCGCTTCAAGGAACTGGACGCCAACCGCCAGTACCTCCTGTATTGCGACAAAGGGGTGATGAGCCGCCTGCATGCCCATCACCTGCTCAACGAGGGGCACACCAATGTGCGTGTTTATCGTCCGGCTTAAGCAGCCGGGCTTGTTCGGCGGCAGCATCCGCCACCGTCCTCCCGACACGTCCGCCGCCTAGGCCGATGCCCGCCCTTCGGCGTGCCGGCCGGACCGGGGCAGCGTCCTCCTGCTGCCCGCCCCTTAATTGAAGAAGCCTGTCGTGTCGGGCGCCGCCCTGTCCGACCCCACCACCGCCGCGAAGCCGCGCTTCGGGCGTTAAACGAGACAAGACTTGTGATCGAAAATCTGCGCAACATCGCCATCATCGCCCACGTCGACCATGGCAAGACCACCCTGGTGGACAAGCTGCTGAAGCTGTCCGGCACCCTCGACCGCAAAGAAGCGGAAAGCGAGCGGGTGATGGACTCCAACGACCAGGAAAAAGAGCGTGGCATCACCATCCTGGCGAAGAACACCGCGATCAAGTGGAACGGCTACAACATCAACATCGTCGACACCCCCGGTCACGCCGACTTCGGCGGCGAGGTGGAGCGCGTGATGTCGATGGTCGACTCCGTGCTGCTGGTGGTCGACGCCCAGGACGGCCCCATGCCGCAGACCCGCTTCGTGACCCAGAAGGCCTTCAAGGCCGGCCTGCGTCCGATCGTGGTGGTGAACAAGATCGACCGCCCGGGCGCGCGTCCGGACTGGGTCATCGACCAGATCTTCGACCTGTTCGACAACCTCGGCGCCACCGACGAGCAACTCGACTTCCCGATCGTCTACGCCAGCGCCCTGAACGGCATCGCCGGTCTCGACCACGAGAAGATGGACGACAACATGGACGCGCTGTTCCAGGCGATCATCGACCACGTCCCGGCTCCGGTGGTGGACACCGAGGGTCCGTTCCAGATGCAGATCTCGCAGCTGGACTACAACAGCTTCCTCGGCGTGATCGGTATCGGCCGCATCACCCGCGGCAAGGTCAAGTCCAACACCCCGGTGGTGGCCATCAGCGACGACGGCAGCAAGCGCAACGGCCGCATCCTGAAGATCATGGGCCACCACGGCCTACAGCGCGTCGAGGTGGCCGAGGCGGAAGCCGGCGACATCGTCTGCGTCAGCGGCATGGAGGAGCTGTTCATCTCCGATACCCTGTGCGACCCGCAGAACGTCGAGGCGCTGCCGCCGCTGACCGTCGACCAGCCGACCGTGAGCATGACCTTCCAGGTCAACGATTCGCCGTTCGCCGGCCGCGAAGGCAAGTTCGTCACCAGCCGCAACATCAAGGAGCGCCTGGAGAAGGAACTGCTGCATAACGTGGCGCTGCGCGTCGAGCCGGGCGACAGCCCGGAGAAGTTCAAGGTTTCCGGCCGTGGCGAACTGCACCTGTCGGTACTGATCGAGACCATGCGCCGCGAAGGCTTCGAGCTGGCCGTGGGCCGCCCGGAAGTGGTGATCATCGAGAAGGACGGCGAGAAGCAGGAGCCCTACGAGAACGTCACCATCGACATCGAGGAGCAGCACCAGGGCTCGGTGATGGAGCAGATGGGCCTGCGCAAGGGCGACCTGAGCAACATGATTCCCGACGGCAAGGGCCGCGTGCGCCTGGAGTACACCATTCCGGCGCGCGGCCTGATCGGCTTCCGCAACAACTTCCTGACCCTGACCTCGGGCACCGGCATCCTGACCTCGACCTTCAGCCACTACGGTCCGATCAAGGCCGGCGAAGTCAGCAACCGCCAGAACGGCGTACTGGTCTCCATGGCCACCGGCACCGCCCTGACCTACTCGCTGGAGACCCTGCAGAGCCGCGGCAAGCTGTTCCTCGGCCCGGGCGACGAAATCTACGAAGGCCAGTTGGCCGGCATCAACAGCCGTGACAACGACCTGGTGATCAACCCGACCAAGGGCAAGAAGCTCGACAACATGCGCGCTTCCGGCAAGGACGAAGTCATCGCCCTGGTTCCGCCGATCCGCTTCACCCTCGAGCAGGCGCTGGAGTTCATCGCCGACGACGAGCTGGTGGAAGTGACGCCGAAGTCGATCCGCCTGCGCAAGAAGATGCTCAACGAGAACGACCGCAAGCGCTACGAGCGCAGCAAGGTCTAAACCGTTGCCGTACCGGCGCGCCGCAACGGCGTGCCTCGCGGCCGGCAGGCAGGGCAGGGGTGCCCGGCCTGCCGGCCGTTTTGCTATGCGCCGGGCGCTTTCCGGCGTGGCTTGATGGCCCCCGCGGCAGCGGCCCGCAGCAAGCGGCGGAACGTCGGGCAGTCCATGTGCTCGCGCGCCGGACAGGCCGCGGCATGCCGCAGGCCGTCGCGCATGGCGGCGAGGCGGCGGATCGTCCGGTCCAGTTCGTCGGCCTTGGCCGCCAGCGCCGCGCGGTCGATCCGCAGCGCGCCGTCGGCTGCGCCCATGCCGGCAATCTCGTCCAGCGACAACCCGGCGGCGCGGCCCAGCCCGATCAGCGCCAGCCGCTCCAGCACGCCTGCATCGAACAGCCGGCGCAGGCCGTGCCGGCCGCTGGAGGCGATCAGTCCCTTTTCCTCGTAGTAGCGCAGGGTCGAGGCCGGTACCCCGGATCGTCGCGCGACCTCGCCTATGTCCAGTTGCCGCATGCCCTTGACCTCAAGTCGACTTGAAGTGGAAGACTAGCGTTTCGGCACCTGGGCCGTGACGAAATACAGACGAGGTGAACCTCATGTGAGACGAACGCTATGCCGCCGAAGAGTATGTCTACGGAACCGAACCCAACGCTTTCCTGAAGGAGCATGCGCAGCGGCTGGCCGGGCCGGTGCTGAGCGTCGCCGAGGGCGAGGGGCGCAACGCGGTGTTCCTCGCTTCGCTGGGGCTGGAGGTGCTTGGCGTGGACGGCTCCGCCGTCGGCCTGGCCAAGGCGCGCCGGCTGGCCGAGGCGAAAGGCGTGTCGATCGACACCCTGGTGGTCGACCTGGCGGACTACGAACCGCCGGCAGCGGCGTTCGGCGCGGTGGTGTCGATCTTCGCGCACCTGCCCAGTCGCGTGCGCGGCAGACTCAACCGCCTGCTGGAGCGTTCGCTGCGACCGGGCGGTCTCTTCCTGCTGGAGGCCTATCGGCCGGAACAACTCGGCCGCGGCACCGGCGGCCCGGCGGACGTCGACATGCTGGTGAGCCGTGCGGCGCTGGAGGCTGAGCTGCCGGAGTGCGAAGTGCTGCTGGCGCGGGAAATCGAGCGCGAGGTGGTCGAGGGCCGTTTCCACACCGGCGCGGCCTGCGTGGTCCAGTTCATCGCCAGGAAGAGGTAGCTCGCCACGGGGCGGGCGTCGGAATGCGTCGAATCTCTGGAATGCGGGCTGTATACTCCCGGCGCGGGTTCCGCTCTGGCAGGATGGCCAGGGCAGGTATCAGTGGATCGTGGTACCTCTTGATCAAGGATTCGACGCATGCAATGGATTTTCATGCTGGTGGGCCTGATCCTCGGCGGCTTCGCCGGGGAATCGCTGGTCGGCGCCCTCCTCGGCGGCCTTTCCGGCCTGGCCCTGGGACAGGCCGTCTCGCTGCAGAACCTGGCGCAACAGAACGAGCGCCTGCGCAAGCAGATGAGCGAATTCGCCGAACGCTTCGAGCGCGGCACCGAGGTCATCCACCAGCGCTTGCTGCGCGTGGAGCGCCAGGCGCAGGACCTTCCCGAAAGCGTTCCCGAGCCGGCCGCCGGCATCGACCAGCCGCTCGCAGACACGCCTCCCGCTCCTCCCGCCGAGGTTGCCCCGCCGCTGGACTGGGACATCGAGCTACCGGCCGTCGAGGCTGCGCCGCCTCCGCCTCGTCCCCCCGAACCCGTCCAGCCCATCGAGCGTCAGCCGGCGTTCCAGCCTGACGCCCAGCCAGCGCCGCGCCGTGCCGCCCCTCCAGCGCCTCCACGCGAACCCTCGCTGGTCGAGCGTGGCTTCGCCGCGGCCAAGGGCTGGCTGTTCGGCGGCAACACGGTATTGCGCATCGGCGTGGTGCTGCTGTTCATCGGCCTGGCCTTCCTCCTGCGCTATGCCTCGGAACGGGTGGCGGTGCCGGTGGAGTACCGCTACGCCGGGGTGGCGCTGGCAGCGATGGCGCTGCTCGGCGTCGGCTGGTGGTTGCGCGAGCGGCGCGCCGCCTATGGCCTGATCCTGCAAGGCACCGGTATCGCGGTGCTGTACCTGACCATCTTCGCCGCCATGCGCCTGCATCCGCTGATCTCTCCCGGCGCGGCGCTGGCCCTGCTGGTGGTGGTGACGATCTGCTCGGCGATCCTCGCCGTGCTGCAGAACGCCATGGGCCTGGCGGTGGTGGCGGCGCTCGGCGGCTTCGCCGCGCCGATCCTGACCTCCACCGGCAGCGGCAACCATGTAGCGCTGTTCAGCTACTTCGCCCTGCTCAACGCCGGCATCTTCGCCATCGCCTGGTTCCGCGCCTGGCGGCCGCTCAACCTGGTCGGCTTCGTCGGCACCTTCGGCATCGGCTTCGCCTGGGGACTGCGCTCCTATACACCGGAGCTGTTCGCCAGCACCGAGCCGTTCCTGGCCCTGTTCTTCCTGATGTACGTCGGGATCGGCCTGCTCTTCGCCCGCCGCAAGCTGCTGGAGGCCGCGCAGGCGCCTGCCGAGCGCGGCGAACTGCTGCGCTGGTCGGCGCGACAGGCCGACTACATCGACGCCACCGTGCTGTTCGGCCCGCCACTGGTGGGGTTCGGCCTGCAATGCGCGGTGATCGGCCACATCGACTTCGGCATGGCCTTCAGCGCCCTGGCCCTGGGGCTCTTCTACATGGTCCTGGCGCGGGTGCTGCGCGGCCATGCTTCGGCCGGACGCACCAGCCTGCTGGTGGAAATCTGCCTGGCGCTGGGGGTGGTCTTCGGCACCTTGGCCATTCCGCTCGGCCTGGACGCGCGCTGGACCTCGGCCGCCTGGGCCGTCGAGGGCGCCGGCATCTACTGGCTCGGCCTGCACCAGCAACGCCGCCTGGCGCGGCTCTTCGCCCTGCTGTTGCAGGGCGGTGCGGCGTTGGCCTACCTGAATGGCGTGCGCCCGGGTGAGACGACGTTGCTGGAGGGTTCGCCGCTGGGCGCGCTGATGCTCGGTGCGGCGGCGCTGTTCAGCTTCTGGCAGCTGCGTCGCGCGCCGGCGAAAGCGCTGGCCGACTGGGAGCCCGCCTGCCGGCCGTTGCTGGCGGCCGCCGGCCTGGCCTTCCTCTACCTGGTCGCACCGCTCTGCCTGGCCGTCGACGGCACCGCCATCGCCTGGGCCGTGGCCGGCCTGGCGAGCTTGTTCGCCGGCTTGCGCCTGGGCTCGCGTACCTTCCTGTTCTGCGCCTTCGCCGTGCAACTGCTGGGCGGTGCGCTGTTCCTCCTGCATTTGCAGGGCGGCGATGGCCAGGGTGGGGTATTCGACTCGGGCTGGCGTGGCTTGATGACCGCCTCGCTGATTGGCCTGGCGCTGATCGGCGGCATGCTGCTGGCGGCGCGCGACCCGCTGGTGAAGGACGACAGTCGGCTGCTCATGGGCTTGAGCCTGGTGCTGCTGGCCGGTCTGGCGTTCGTCAACCTGGCAGTGCTGTTCGTCCTGCCTTGGCGCAGCGCCAGCGCGGTATGGGCCGGTAGCGGGCTGCTGATCATCTGGCTGAGCCTGGTGCTGCGCCAGCGCCTGAGCTTCTACTTCGGCCTCGCCTTGCAGGTAGTGGGCGGCCTGGCGTTCCTCCTCGCCGGGCCGTCGCTGTTCGGCTCGCTGAGCGGCGAAGGCCTGCGGCCCCTGGCCCATTCCGGGTTCTGGACGCCGGCAGTGCTGGCCCTGGCGGCGCTGGTCGGCGCCTGGCGGCTGCGCCGCGCCGGCGAGCGCGAGCGGGCGCTGGGTATCGGTACCCTCGGCCTGGCCGAGCTGTCGCACTTGCTGCTGCTCTGGGGAGCCGGCTGGTGGGCGCTGACCGCGCTGTGCGAAACCGTCCGCTTCGTGCCTTATGGCCTGCGCGAGCATGCGTTGCTGCTGGTGGCCGCGGCGACAGTGGCGTCGTGGATGCTGCTGGCGCTGCGCGAGCGCTGGCGCGAACTGGCCCTGCTGTGCCTGGCGCTGGTCCCGGTGGCGCTGTTGGCCCTGGCCAGTGCCTGGCGTTTCGATTACCAGCCGTTCGGCGAATTCGGCTGGCTGGCCTGGCCGCTGCTGTTCGCCACGCACCTGCTGTCGCTGCGACGCCTTGCCCCGTTGCTGCCGGCGAAGGCCCTGAGCGTTGCCCATGTGCTCGGTTGCTGGCTGTTGCTAGGGGTGCTGGCGCTGGAGCTGCGCTACCTGTTCGCCCTGCTCGCCGAACAGTACAACGCCTGGCGTTGGCTGGGCTGGGCGTTGGTCCCGAGCGCCTACCTGCTGCTGGTGGCTGGCGGGCGGAGCCTGCCCTGGCCGCTGCGCGACTTCCCGCGGGAGTATCGGCTGCTCGCCGCTGCGCCGGTGGCGCTGTTGCTGCTCGGCTGGTTCTGGAGCGCCAACCTGCTCAGCGACGGCGCTGCCGAGCCGCTGCCTTACCTGCCGCTGGCCAACCCGCTGGAACTGGGGCTGCTGATCGTGCTGTTCGCCCTCTACCGCTGGAGCGACGCCAGCCTGGCCTCGCTCGTCGATGGCAATGCCAGCGCGCGCCTGGGGCGCCAGGCGTTGGCCGGCGCCTCGCTGTTCGCCCTGCTGACCCTGGCGGTGTGCCGCGCCGCGCACCACCTGGCCGGCGTACCGTTCCAGGCCGAGGCGCTGGCCGCGTCGATGCTGGTGCAGGCGGGGCTGTCGCTGGTCTGGACGCTCTGTGCGCTGGGCCTGACCATCGCCGGTACCCGTCTCGGCCGGCGCGACCTGTGGATGGTCGGCGCGGCGCTGGTCGGCGTCGTGGTGGTCAAGCTGTTCTTCGTCGAGCTGGGCAACAGTGGCAGCCTGGAGCGAATCATCTCCTTCATCGGGGTCGGCGTCCTGTTGCTGGTCGTCGGCTACTTCTCACCCTTGCCTCCGCGTCGCGCCGAGGTCGCATCGGAGGCCGAGCAGCCATGACGCGCTCCTTTTCGTTCAGAACCGCCGGCCTGCTCCTGCTGGGCGCCTGCCTGTCCCTGCCGCTGTCGGCGAAGGAGTCTGCCGAAGGTTTCAGCCGCCAGGTGGCGCTGTCGCTGCAGGGCGAAGGTCCCTGGTATCGCCTGAGCATCCCGATGAGCGTGCAGTTGTCGGCTGCCCATGCCGACCTGCGCGACCTGCGGGTCTTCGATGCCGAAGGCGAGGCCTTGCCCTACGCCCTGGTGGCCGGCAGCGAGCGCCAGGCCAGCACGCCGCATGAGGCCGAGGTGCGGCTGTTCCCGTTGCGAGGCACGTCCGCCGCCGACGCGACGCAACCGAACCTGCGGGTGCAGCGCAACACCAGCGGCACCATAGTCGAGGTGCTGCCGGAAAACGCCGGGCCGGCTGCCGAGACTTTGCGCGGCTGGCTGATCGACGCGAGCGCGGTGACGTTTCCCCTGGAGCGCCTGCGGCTGGACTGGAGCAGCCCGGAGGAGGGCTTCCAGCGCTTCTCCGTGGAAGCCAGCGACGACCTCGAGCATTGGCAGGCCTGGGGTGACGGACAGATCGCCCGCTTGACCTTCAACGGCGAACGCATCGACGTCAGCGAGGTCAAGCTTCCCGGCCGCCAGGCCCGCTACCTGCGTCTGGCCTGGCCGGCCGGGGCAACCGCGGCAGACCTCCAAGGCGCCCGCCTGCAAGGCAGCACGCGGAGCACCGAGCCGGCGCCGATGATCTGGTCCGAGCCGCTGGCCGGGCGCCAGGCGGGGGACGGCGAGTACCGCTGGCAGTTGCCGCTGGCGTTGCCGTTGCAGCGGGTGCGGGTGTCCCTGCAGCAGGCGCTGACCCACACCATCGTCCCGGTGGAACTGTCCGGCCGTGATCGTACGGAGAACGCTTCGCCGCGCCGGGAGACCGCCTGGAGCAGCCTGGCACGCGGGGTTCTCTACCGGCTGCCGATCGACGGCCGCAACGTACAGCAGAACGAGCTGGAACTGCCGGGCTGGGCGGTGCGCGAGCTGCGTCTGCAGGTGGACCAACGAGGTACCGGCCTGGGCCCGGAGGTCCCGTCCCTGAGTGTCGGCCTGCCGGCCAGCGAACTGGTGTTCCTGGTGCGCGGCAGCCCGCCGTACCGGCTGGCGTTCGGCAAGCCCGGCGCGCAGTCGGCGGCGCTGCCGCTCGGCGTACTGATTCCCGGCTATACCGAGAGCAAGCGCGCCACCCTGGGTAGCGCCAGCCTGGGCGAACCGCTGGAGGTGGCCATGGCGGTCGCGGCGCCGGCACCGGGTAGCGACTGGAAGAAGATCGGCCTGTGGGCGGTACTTCTGCTGGGGGTCGCTCTGCTGGTAATAATGGCAATGAGCCTGCTGCGTTCCTCGCCGAACAAGCCATGAGCCGGTTCCGCGCTATGCTGTTCGGCTGAGGAGGCTTTACGACGGGCCCCGGGGCGCATGCCGACGACGCGGCGGCCCGACAATAAAAACAAATCACGGAGTAAGAGAATGATCAGAATGGCGCTCAAGCCACTGGTAGCGGCCTGCCTGCTGGCTTCGCTGTCCACCGCCCCGCAGGCTGCTCCTTCGCCCTATTCGACGCTGGTGGTGTTCGGCGACAGCCTCAGCGATGCCGGGCAGTTCCCCGATCCTGCCGGCCCCGCCGGAAGCACCTCGCGTTTCACCAACCGGGTCGGCCCGACCTACCAGAACGGCAGCGGCGAGATCTTCGGACCGACCGCGCCCATGCTGCTCGGCAATCAGCTCGGCATCGCCCCGGGCGACCTGGCTGCCTCGACCTCGCCGGTCAACGCCCAGCAGGGCATCGCCGACGGCAACAACTGGGCGGTGGGCGGCTACCGGACCGACCAGATCTACGACTCGATCACCGCGGCCAACGGCTCGCTGATCGAGCGCGACAATACCCTCCTGCGCAGCCGCGATGGCTACCTGGTGGACCGTGCCCGCCAGGGCCTGGGTGCCGATCCGAACGCGTTGTACTACATCACCGGCGGCGGCAACGACTTCCTCCAGGGGCGCATCCTCAACGACGTCCAGGCACAACAGGCCGCCGGTCGCCTGGTGGATAGCGTGCAGGCCCTGCAGCAGGCCGGCGCGCGCTACATCGTGGTCTGGCTGTTGCCCGACCTGGGCCTGACCCCGGCTACCTTCGGTGGTCCCTTGCAGCCTTTCGCCAGCCAACTCAGCGGCACGTTCAACGCCGAGCTGACCGCCCAGTTGAGCCAGGCCGGCGCCAACGTCATTCCGTTGAACATCCCGCTGCTGCTCAAGGAAGGCATGGCCAACCCGGCTTCCTTCGGCCTGGCCGCCGACCAGAACCTGATCGGCACCTGTTTCAGCGGCAACGGCTGTACCATGAACCCGACCTACGGGATCAACGGCAGCACGCCCGACCCGAGCAAACTGCTGTTCAACGACAGCGTGCACCCGACCATCACCGGCCAGCGCCTGATCGCCGACTACACCTATTCGCTGCTGTCGGCGCCCTGGGAGTTGACCCTGCTGCCGGAAATGGCCCACGGCACCCTGCGTGCCTACCAGGACGAACTGCGCAGCCAGTGGCAGGCGGACTGGGAGAACTGGCAGAACGTCGGCCAGTGGCGCGGCTTCGTCGGCGGCGGTGGCCAGCGCCTGGACTTCGACTCCCAGGACAGCGCCGCCAGCGGCGACGGCAATGGCTACAACCTGACCCTTGGCGGCAGCTACCGCATCGACGAGGCCTGGCGCGCCGGGGTCGCCGCCGGTTTCTACCGGCAGAAGCTGGAAGCCGGCGCCAAGGATTCCGACTACCGGATGAACAGCTACATGGCCAGCGCCTTCGTGCAGTACCAGGAAAACCGCTGGTGGGCCGACGCGGCGTTGACCGGCGGCTACCTCGACTACGACGACCTGAAGCGCAAGTTCGCCCTGGGCGGCGGCGAGCGCAGCGAGAAAGGCGACACCAACGGCCACCTGTGGGCGTTCAGCGTGCGCCTGGGCTACGACATCGCCCAGCAGGCCGACAGTCCCTGGCACCTGTCGCCGTTCGTCAGCGCCGACTATGCACGGGTCGAGGTCGACGGCTATTCCGAGAAGGGCGCCAGCGCCAGCGCGCTCGACTACGACGACCAGAAGCGCAGCTCGAAGCGCCTGGGCGCCGGCCTGCAAGGCAAGTACGCGTTCGGCAGCGATACCCAGCTGTTCGCCGAGTACGCCCACGAACGCGAGTACGAGGACGACACCCAGGACCTCACCATGTCCCTCAACAGCCTGCCGGGCAATCGCTTTACCCTCGAAGGCTACACCCCGCAGGACCACCTCAACCGCGTCTCCCTCGGCTTCAGCCAGAAGCTGGCACCGGAGCTGTCGCTGCGCGGCGGCTACAACTGGCGCAAGGGCGAGGACGATACCCAGCAGAGCGTCAGCCTGGCGCTGAGCCTGGACTTCTGAGGTAGCGGCGACCGGCGCCCGGGCGGCGCCGGTCGCGTTTCTCGCCGACGGAACGAACGGCGCGCGCCGGCATCAAGAGAGTAGTACCCCGCTGTTACTCGCCGCCCGGTCGACCGCCATACACTGCCGATCCGTTTCGTTCGAGGGAATCGCCCGATGAGTTTCAACACCGAAGTACAGCCCGGCATCTGCATGGAGCCGGACGCCATCACCCAGGAATACGTGTTCAACCACACCATGTTGCGGGTCAAGGATCCGAAGCGCTCGCTCGACTTCTACTCGCGGGTGCTCGGCATGCGCCTGCTGCGTCGCCTGGATTTCGAGGAAGGCCGCTTCTCCCTGTATTTCCTCGCCATGACCCGTGGCGAAGAAGTGCCTGATGCGGTCGACGAGCGCCAGCGATATACCTTCGGGCGCCAGTCGGTCCTCGAGCTGACCCACAACTGGGGCAGCGAGAGCGACGACAGCCAGTACCACAACGGCAACCAGGACCCGCGCGGGTTCGGCCATATCTGTTTCTCGGTGCCCGACCTGGTGGCGGCTTGCGAGCGTTTCGAAACGCTCGGGGTGAACTTCGTCAAGCCGCTGGACCGAGGCATGAAGAACGTGGCCTTCATCAGCGATCCCGACGGCTACTGGGTGGAAATCGTCCAGGCCAGCCTGAACGGCGAGATGGGGCGCGGCTGACGACCGTCGATCGGTTGCGCGCCGCGGAAATGAACCGCGCCGCCGCCGCCGATCTCCAACCGGCGGTTGCGCGGAGTCAAGCGTGACCGCCAATTCCGCGTTAAACTGCGCGGGTTTTTTCCTCTCTCCGGAGCCATCCATGTCCCGCGTTACCCTGAGCCGCTATCTGATCGAGCAGACCCGCAGCCACAACACCCCGGCCGACCTGCGCTTCCTCATCGAGGTCGTGGCGCGTGCCTGCAAGGAAATCAGCCATGCGGTGTCCAAGGGCGCGCTGGGCGGCGTGCTCGGCAGCATGGGCACCGAGAACGTGCAGGGCGAGGTGCAGAAGAAGCTGGACGTGATGTCCAACGAGATCCTGCTGGAAGCCAACGAATGGGCCGGCAACCTGGCCGGCATGGCCTCCGAGGAGATGGACCACCCCTACCAGATTCCGGGGCGCTATCCGAAAGGCGCCTACCTGTTGGTCTTCGACCCGCTGGACGGCTCCAGCAACATCGACGTCAACGTCTCGGTCGGCACCATCTTCTCGGTGCTGCGCTGCCCCAACGAGTACCTGAACCAGAACGATACCCTGCGCGAGGAAGCCTTCCTCCAGCCGGGCACCACCCAGGTCGCCGCCGGCTACGCCATCTACGGCCCGCAGACCATGCTGATGCTGACCCTCGGCAATGGCGTCAAGGGCTTCACCCTGGATCGCGAGCTGGGCAGCTTCGTCCTCACCCACGACAACATCAGCGTGCCGGAAAGCACCGCCGAGTTCGCCATCAACATGTCCAACCAGCGCCACTGGGAAGCGCCGGTGAAACGCTACGTGGAAGAACTGCTGGCCGGCAAGGAAGGCCCGCTGGGCAAGAACTACAACATGCGCTGGATCGCCTCGATGGTCGCCGACGTCCACCGCATCCTGACCCGTGGCGGCGTCTTCATGTACCCGCGCGACGCCCGCGAGCCGGAGAAGCCCGGCAAGCTGCGCCTGATGTACGAAGCCAACCCGATGTCGTTCATCATCGAGCAGGCCGGCGGCGCCGCCACCAACGGCACCCAGCGCATCCTCGACATCAAGCCGGAGAACCTGCACCAGCGTGTCGCGGTGTTCCTCGGCTCGAAGCAGGAAGTCGAGCGCATCACCGGCTACCACGCGGAGTAGGCCGATGAGCGCGCCCTGGGAGACCTTGCTCGACTGGTGGTTCGGCACCTCCAGCGATGCCGCCGAGGTGGTTGCCCAGCGCAACGGCCTGTGGTTCGGCAAGAACGTCTGCCAGGACGCCGATGCCGGCGGCCGTTTCGGCGACCTGGTGAACCAGGCGCTGGACGGCGGCTTGCAGGAGTGGACGGCCGAGGCCGATGGCTGGCTGGCGCTGATCCTGTTGCTCGACCAGTTGCCGCGGATGATCTACCGCGACACGCCGCGCGCCTACGCCGGCGACGCCCGGGCGCAACGGGTGGTGCGCGAGGGCCTGGAAAAAGGCTTCGACCGCCAGTTGCCGCCGGTGCGCCGGGTGTTCGCCTACCTGGTCCTGGAGCACGCCGAGGACCTGCCCAGCCAGGAGCGGGCGGTAGCCTGCTTCCGCGACCTGCGCGATCAGGTCGGTGGCAGCGTGCGCAAGCCCTTCGACGATTTCTACGACTATGCCGAGCGGCATCATGCGGTAGTCGCCCGCTTCGGTCGCTTTCCCCATCGCAACGCCATTCTCGGCCGCCCCTCCAGCGAGGAGGAGACGGCGTTCCTCAGGGAACCCGGTTCGCGTTTCTGACTCCAAGGCTCCGGATTTCCCCCGCGTGTGCCAAGCTGTAGGGCAGCGCTTCCCCCGAACAAGGAGTTCCTCATGGCGTCGTTCCGTACCCTGGCCGTGGTCGCTTTCTGCGTCGTCCTGGCCGCCTGCAGCAAGATCAACCAGGAAAACTATTCCAAGCTCAAGGCCGGCATGAGCAAGGCCGAGGTCGAGGCGATCCTCGGCAAGCCCACCGAGTGCTCCGGCGCGCTGGGCATGTCCAGTTGCACCTGGGGCGACGAGAAGGCTTTCATCAGCGTGCAGTACGCGGCCGACAAGGCGCTGCTCTTCTCCGGCCAGGGGCTCAAGTGATCGGTCTGCCGATCCGGGTGCTCTGCACCCTGTGGCTGGGCTTGCTGCTGGTCGGTTGCGCGGGCTCGCCGAAGAATCCGCCGGCCACCGAGCAGGTCGACCTCCAGCGCTACCAGGGCACCTGGTACGAACTGGCGCGCTTGCCGATGTTCTTCCAGCGCAACTGCGCGCAATCGGAGGCGCATTACCGCTTGCAGGAAGACCAGAGCATCCAGGTGATCAACCGCTGCCTGACCCCGGATGGCGACTGGGAGCAGGTGGAGGGGCGGGCGGTCGCCCAGCAGCCGGGCCGCACCGACAAGTTGTGGGTGCGCTTCGACAACTGGTTCGCCAATCTCTTCCCCAACGTGGCGCGCGGCGACTATTGGGTGCTGGCGGTGGACGACGACTACCGTACCGCGCTGGTGGGCAATCCGAACCGTGAATACCTGTGGCTGCTGTCGCGTACCCCGCAGGTTTCGCAGCAGACCCGCGAGCGTCTGCTGGAAGAAGCGCGCAGCCGCGGTTACGCGGTGGACGAGCTGATCTGGCGGGTACCCGACGGCCAGTTGAAGCGGAGCCAGTGAAGGAACGCCCCGCCGGGGCGTTTTTTCTTTCCAGCGCCGTTCACGCCTGGCGGCTGGCGTGGGAAGTATCGGCGTTTAGCGCCCGACGGCTCGAACGAGTGGGGCGGATAAGCGCAACGCGGTTGTCCGCCGCTGCGCAGGGTCAGTCGAGCAGTTCCCCCAGCACCTGGACGAACGCCCGTGCGCTGCGTTCTTCCCCTGCATGCCGGCCGTCGCGCACCACCCATCTGCCGGCCACCATCACGTCGCGCACCTGGCGGTCGCCGCCGGCGAACAGCCAGCGGTTGAGCAGGGCGTCGCCCTCGGCGCTGGCCAGGTAGGGGTCGTTGCCGTCGAGCACCAGCAGGTCGGCGCGGCGGCCCACGGCGAGGCTACCGATCGGCTGCCCAAGGGCCTGGGCGCCGCCAGCCAGCGCAGCGTCGTAGAGCGTGCGGCCGATCATCGGCTGGTCGTCGCGGTACAGCCGGTTGCGTTTCCGGTCGCGCAGGCGCTGGCCGTATTCCAGCCAGCGGAGTTCCTCGACCACGCTGAGCGAGACGTGGCTGTCCGAGCCGATGCCCAGGCGCCCGCCCTGGGCGAGGAAGTCCGTCGCCGGGAAGATGCCGTCGCCGAGGTTGGCCTCGGTGCTCAGGCACAGGCCGGCCACCGCGCCGCTACGCGCCATCGCCGCCACCTCGGCGGGGTCGGCGTGGGTCGCATGGACCAGGCACCAGCGCTGGTCGACCGCGACGTTCTCGTACAGCCATTGCAACGGCCGGCGTCCGCTCCAGGCCAGGCAGTCGTCGACTTCCTTCTGCTGTTCGGCGATATGGATGTGGACCGGCAGGTCGTCGTGGCCGGCGGCGAGGACCGTGGCGATCTGCTGCGGAGTCACCGCGCGCAGGGAGTGGAAGCACAGGCCCAGGGAGTGGCCTGCCGCCTCCAGCGGCGCGCGCAGGCGCTGGAGCAGTTCCAGGTAGGCCTCGCTGCCATTGATGAAGCGCCGCTGGCCCTCGCTGGCCGGCTGGCCGCCGAAGCCTGCGTGACTGTAAAGCACGGGCAGCAGGGTCAGGCCGATACCTGTGGCGCTGGCGGCGCGGGAGATGCGCAGGGAAAGTTCGGCGGGGTCGGCGTAGGAGCGGCCGTCGAGGTCGTGATGGACGTAGTGGAATTCCGCCACCGCGGTGTAGCCGGCCTTGAGCATCTCGATGTAGAGCTGGCAGGCGATGACCTCGATCTGTTCCGGCGACAGTCGAGCGACCATCCGGTACATCAGCTCGCGCCAGGTCCAGAAACTGTCGTTGGGATTGCCGGCGACTTCGGCGAGCCCGGCCATGGCGCGCTGGAACGCGTGCGAATGGAGGTTGGGCATCCCCGGCAGCACGGCGCCGCCGAGGCGTTCGGCGCCGTCGGCGTTGGCGTCGGGACGAATCCCGGCGAGGACTCCGTCCGCGGAAATCTCGAAACGGACATTTCGCGCCCAGCCTTCCGGCAGCAACGCACGTTCAGCGAAAATTGCGGACATAATCAGCTCACACGCAGTCTGTTTTATTTGTATATACATATACAGACGATTAAGCGGTGCGTAAACTCACTTCATCGACGCCTCGACAAGGAGTCTCTCCGTGACGTCCTCTTCCTCCGATCGTTCCCCGCTGGCCTCGCAACTCGGCGAGGTACCGGCGCCGCTCTACGCGCGGGTCAAGCAGATGATCGTCAGCCAGATCCAGTCGGGCGCCTGGCCGCCGCACCACCGGGTGCCGTCCGAGAGCGAACTGGTCAGCCAGCTCGGCTTCAGTCGCATGACCATCAATCGCGCCCTGCGCGAACTGACCAGCGACGGCCTGCTGGTGCGCATGCAGGGGGTAGGAACCTTCGTCGCCGAGCCCAAGGGCCAGTCGGCGCTGTTCGAGGTGCACAACATCGCCGACGAGATCGCGGCCCGCGGGCATCGCCATCGTTGCCAGGTGATCACCCTCGGCGAGGAGGTCGCCGGCCCCGAGCGCGCCCTGGCACTGGACGTGCGCGAAGGCCAGCGGGTGTTCCACTCGCTGATCGTGCACTACGAGAACGATATCCCGGTGCAGATCGAGGACCGCTACGTGAACGCCGCGGTGGCGCCGGACTACCTCAAGCAGGATTTCACCCGGCAAACGCCCTATGCCTACCTGACCCAGGTGGCGCCGCTCACCGAGGGCGAGCATGTGGTCGAGGCGATCCTCGCCGAGCCGGCCGAGTGCAAGCTGTTGCAGATCGAACGCGGCGAGCCGTGCCTGCTGATCCGCCGCCGCACATGGTCCGGGCGTGTCGCGGTGACCGCCGCGCGGCTGCTGCACCCGGGTTCCCGCCACCGTCTGGAAGGACGCTTCAGCTCATGAGCGAATTCCGCATCCTGCGCGCCGTCGACTACCCGAGAATGCCGTGGAAGAACGGCGCCGGCTCCACCGAGGAGATCGCCCGCGACGGCGGCGACGGCCTGGACGGCTTCGGCTGGCGCCTGTCGATCGCCGATGTCGGCGAGTCCGGCGGCTTCTCCCGCTTCGCCGGTTACCAGCGGATCATCAGCGTGCTGGAGGGCGGCGGCATGCGCCTGCGGGTGGATGGCGCGGAATCCGCGCCGCTACGCGCGCGGCAGGCCTTCGCCTTTTCCGGCGACAGCGAGGTGCACTGCACCCTGCTCGATGGAGCTATCCGCGACTTCAACCTGATCTATGCGCCCCGGCGCCATCGCGCGCGCCTGCAATGGCTGTGGGTCGAGGGCGAGCTGGACTGGCACGGCACGGCGAGCACGCTGCTGCTGTTCGCCCAGCAGGGCGGGGTAGCGATTTCCTTGCAAGGGCAACCTCGCGGGCAACTGGCTGCCCACGACTGCCTGTGCGCCGAGGGACTGCAGGGCTTGCAGCATTGGCGCCTGACGGCACACGAGCCGGCGTGGGTCTGTGCGGTGGAACTCGATTCGCTGTGATTCGCCGGCGCCGCCAGGAAAAAGCGTCTACACCGAAAGGGTAGGCGCTTTTGTCTATCCAAAGAACCAAACGTTATTAATCCAATATTTTTAATGCCTATATAGTTCTGCATGCCGTCCGACTCCAACCGGGAGACCCGCATGCCCCCGCTTCGCCAGATCCTCGCCGTCCTCGCCCTGGGCGCCAGCCTCGCCAGCCAGACCGCCGTCGCGGCGGAATGCCCGTACCCGGGCAAAGTGGTGTTCGCCGGGCTGAACTGGGAAAGCGGCATGTTCACCACCGACCTGTTGCGCTACGTACTGGAAAAAGGCTACGGCTGCGAGACCGACGCGCTGCCGGGCAATACCGTGACCATGGAAAACGCCCTGCGCCAGAACGATATCCAGGTCACCGGGGAGCAATGGGCCGGGCGTAGCCCGGTGTGGCGCGCGGCGGAGGAGGCGGGCGAGGTGTTCTCCGCCGGCGAGACGGTGAAGGGCGCCACCGAGGGCTGGTGGGTGCCGGAGTACCTGGTCAAGGGCGACCCGCAACGAGGCATCGAGGCGAAGGCGCCGGAGTTGAGGTCGGTCGCCGACCTGCCGCGCTACAAGGCGCTGTTCCGCGATCCCGAGGAGCCCGCCAAGGGGCGTTTCTACAACTGCCCGACCGGTTGGACCTGCGAGATCGTCAACAGCCAGAAGCTCAAGGCCTACAGGTTGCAGGACAGCTACACGAACTTCCGCACCGGCACCGGCCCGGCGCTGGATGCGGCGATCAGTGCGGCCTTCCGGCGCGGTGAGCCGGTGCTTTTCTACTATTGGTCGCCGACTCCGTTGATGGGCCGTTTCAAGCTGGTGCAACTGGAAGAGCCGCCGTTCAGCGAGAAGGCCTGGGCCACCCTGTCCGATCCGAAGAACCCCGACCCCATCGGTTCCCGCTCGTTGCCGGCGAAGATCACCATTGGCGTTTCCCGCGATTTCCATGACAAGGCGCCGGCGTTGGTCGAGCTGTTCCGCAAGGTCGAGATCCCCTTGCCGCTGTTCAACGAGCTGCTCGCCGACATGGCGCAGAATCATCGCGAGGTCGGCGAGGTGCGTGCGCAGTTCCTTCGCCAGCATCGCGAAATCTGGAGCCACTGGGTGCCGGCCGAAGTCGCCGCGCGCCTCGATACCTCCCTGAGGTAAGCCTCGCCAGCCTTCATGGCGCACTACCTGAGCGGGCGTCAGCGCACCCTGGTGCGGCGGCTCCAGGATACCTTCCAGGCGCGCAGCGAATGGCCGACCTGGCTGCTGATCGCCTGCCTGTACGGCGGTTGGGCACTGCTCGCCAGCCAGTATCGGCATTGGGGCTGGCCGGTGCTGGCGGGGCTGGTGCCGTTCGCCTCCCTCTACATGTCGTTGCAGCATGAGCTGATCCATGGCCACCCGACCCGCTGGCCGAGGTTCAACGCCGTGCTCGGCTACCTGCCGCTGGCCGTCTGGTATCCCTATCCGCTGTACCGTGACAGCCACTTGCGGCACCACCGCGACGAGCAACTGACCTACCCGGGGCTGGACCCCGAGAGTCGTTACGTCAGTCTGTCCGAATGGCCACGCCTGGGCTCCTGGCGGCGGCGCTGGCTCTGCCTGGACAAGACCCTGCTCGGTCGCGCCACCCTCGGCCCGCTGCTGGCCCTGGCGGCGATGGCGCGCCTGGAGGGTTCGCGGTTGCGCCAGGGAGAGGGCGCCGCCTGGCGCCTGTGGAGCCTGCATGCCGTGCTGCTGGGCGGGTTGCTGGCCGGGCTTTGGCGCTGGGCGGGCATCCCGCCCTGGTTGTACCTGCCGGCGGTGGCCTATCCGGCCCTCGGTCTGAGCATGCTGCGCTCTTTCTACGAGCACCGTCCGGCCCGCGAGCCGGCGCAGCGCAGCGTGCTGGTCGAGGCGGGGTGGCCTTGGCGGCTGCTGTTCCTCAACAACAACCTGCATCTGGTCCACCACGATCTGCCGGGCCTGCCCTGGTACCTGCTGCCACGCGTGTATAGCGCAAGCCGCCGTGCCTACCGGCGACGCAGTGGCGATTTCCACCTGCCCGGCTATGGTCGTCTATGGCGGCGCCACGGTTGGCGGCCGGTGGATGCGCCGGTGCATCCCGAGCATTGAAGGCAGGCGGACGAGAGCATGATCGATACCCCGGTGGTGGCGGCGCTGGACATGTATGTCGAGCCGGACTGCGTCAGGCAGGCCGGCGCAACCTTCATCGGCGAGGTCTGCCGGCGCCTGGGCGTGCGCCGTTACGCGTCGGCCGCCACCGATCTGGCGGTGCAGTGGCGACAGCCTAACCTGTTGTTCGCGCAGACCTGCGGCTATCCGCTGATGACCCAGTTGCGCGGCCAGGTGGCGGTGCTCGCGGTGCCCAGCTACGACTTGCCCGATTGTGCTCCCGGCGAGCATTGCAGCCTGTTCGTCGCCGCCGAAGGACAGGCGCGCCAGCGCCTCGGCGACTTCCGCAATACCCGCCTGGCGCTCAACGACCACGACTCCAACAGCGGCATGAACCTGCTGCGCCATGCGCTGGCGCCGCTGGGGCGAGACTCGGCGTTCTTCGCCGAGGTGCACATCAGCGGCGGCCACCTGCGCAGCCTGGCGATGGTGGCCGCGGGTGAGGTCGAGCTGACCTCGGTGGATGCAGTGACCTTCGGCTACCTGCAACGCCACGCACCGGAGCGCCTGGACGGCCTGCGCGTGCTCGGGCGCAGCGCGCCGAGCCCGGCCTTGCCGCTGATCACCTCGCTGCACTGGAGTGCGGCGCAACGCCGCGAGCTGTTCGAAGCGCTGAACCTGACGCTGATCGAGTGCCCGCACCTGGCCGCGACACTGGCGCTGAAAAGCTTCCTCCCGGCCGGCGAGGAGCATTACCGGATTCTCCTCGACTACGAGCGTCAGGCGCAGGGCTGGGGTTACCCGCAATTGCGCTGAACGGTGTTACCGAAGGCCCCAAACCGGTGCGCGCACGCTTCGATCACGTGCACCCAGGGCCGTTCCGGCAGGCTCCTTCTCCCGGGGGAGAGGCTACCTTCACTAATTCTTAACTACAGAAAAATCAACGGGTTGAATGAAATTCACGGGAATGTGGAGATATCGCCGGAGGGCGTGGCGGCAGAATTGGCCCTTCCTTTGCTTATACTTGTATGTACAAGCATAGATGTGTTCGGTAGACCCAGCCCGACCTCTGCTTCGTCCCCGAATTCAGGCGCACCCTCGCCGGTCGCCGCCCGTTGAACGCCACGCCCAGGAGCCTGCCGTGACCACCCCGAGCAAATTCCGCGATATTGAAATCCGCGCCCCGCGCGGCACTACGCTGACCGCCAAGAGCTGGCTGACCGAAGCGCCGCTGCGCATGCTGATGAACAACCTCGACCCGGAGGTCGCGGAGAACCCCAGGGAACTGGTGGTTTACGGCGGCATCGGCCGTGCCGCGCGCAACTGGGAGTGCTACGACAGGATCGTCGAGACCCTCAAGCAACTGAACGACGACGAGACCCTGCTGGTACAGTCCGGCAAGCCGGTCGGCGTGTTCAAGACCCACGCCAACGCGCCGCGGGTGCTGATCGCCAACTCCAACCTGGTGCCGCACTGGGCGACCTGGGAACACTTCAACGAACTGGACGCCAAGGGCCTGGCGATGTACGGCCAGATGACCGCCGGTTCGTGGATCTACATCGGCAGCCAGGGCATCGTCCAGGGCACCTACGAAACCTTCGTCGAGGCTGGCCGCCAGCATTACGACGGCAATCTCAAGGGCCGCTGGGTGCTTACCGCCGGCCTTGGCGGCATGGGCGGCGCCCAGCCGCTGGCGGCGACCCTGGCCGGCGCCTGTTCGCTGAACATCGAGTGCCAGCAGAGCCGCATCGACTTCCGCCTGCGCAGTCGCTACGTCGACGAGCAGGCCAAGGACCTGGACGACGCCCTGGCGCGGATCCAGCGCTACACCGCCGAAGGCAAGGCCATCTCCATCGCCCTGCTGGGCAATGCCGCCGAGATCCTTCCGGAACTGGTTCGCCGCGGCGTACGCCCGGACATGGTCACCGACCAGACCAGCGCCCACGATCCACTCAACGGCTACCTGCCGGCCGGCTGGAGCTGGGAAGAGTACCGCGACCGCGCGCAGACCGACCCGGCCGCCGTGGTCAAGGCCGCCAAGCAGTCCATGGCGGTACACGTGCGGGCCATGCTGGCGTTCCAGCAGCAGGGCGTGCCGACCTTCGACTATGGCAACAACATCCGCCAGATGGCCAAGGAAGAGGGGGTGGCCAATGCCTTCGATTTCCCCGGCTTCGTCCCGGCCTACATCCGCCCGCTGTTCTGTCGCGGCATCGGTCCGTTCCGCTGGGCCGCGCTGTCGGGCGACCCGCAGGACATCTACAAGACCGACGCCAAGGTCAAGCAACTGATCCCCGACGATGCCCACCTGCACCGTTGGCTGGACATGGCCCGCGAGCGCATCAGCTTCCAGGGCCTGCCGGCGCGCATCTGCTGGGTTGGCCTGGGGCTGCGCGCCAAGCTCGGCCTGGCCTTCAACGAGATGGTGCGCAGCGGCGAGCTGTCCGCGCCGATCGTCATCGGCCGCGACCACCTCGACTCCGGCTCGGTGGCCAGCCCCAACCGCGAGACCGAGGCCATGCAGGACGGCTCCGACGCGGTGTCCGACTGGCCGCTGCTGAATGCCCTGCTGAATACCGCCAGCGGCGCCACCTGGGTCTCGCTGCACCACGGCGGCGGCGTAGGCATGGGCTTCTCCCAGCACTCCGGGATGGTGATCGTCTGCGACGGTAGCGACGAGGCCGCCGAACGCATCGCCCGCGTGCTGACCAACGACCCGGGGACCGGGGTGATGCGGCACGCCGACGCCGGCTACCAGGTCGCCATCGATTGCGCGAAGGAGCAGGGCCTGAACCTTCCGATGATCACCGCCCAGCGCTGACCTCGAAAACCGCCTCCACGCCGGCGGGGTGTGGGGGCGGCCGCCCACTGTCCCGACCAGGCCACAACAAGAATGGCGGCGCGCGAGCCGCAGCGGAGTACAGCAGCATGACCCAGGGCAGCGACAGCAAGCCACTGATCGAACGGCGCTCGATCGACTACATCCCGGCGAACGAGCGCCACGGCCGCCTCTACAGCCAGTTCACCCTCTGGCTGGGGGCCAACCTGCAGATCACCGCCATCGTCACCGGCGCCCTCGCCGTGGTCCTCGGCGGCGACGTGTTCTGGTCGCTGGTCGGCCTGCTCATCGGCCAGCTCCTCGGCGGCGCGGTGATGGCCCTGCACGCCGCGCAGGGGCCGCGCCTGGGGCTGCCGCAGATGATTTCCAGCCGGGTGCAGTTCGGCGTCTACGGCGCCTGCATCCCGATCGCCCTGGTGTGCCTGATGTACCTGGGCTTCACCGCCACCGGCACGGTGCTTTCCGGCCAGGCCATCGGCCAGCTCACCGGGCTCAGCGACAGCGCCGGGATCTTCATCTTCGCCGCCTTCATCGTCCTGGTGACGGTGCTCGGCTATCGCGTCATCCACATCATCGGGCGGATCGCCAGCGTCCTCGGCATCATCGCCTTCGCCTACCTGTTCAGCCGCCTGATGCTGCTCAGCGACATCGGCGACCTGCTCGCCATCCGCCATTTCAGCTGGGCCTCGTTCCTCCTCGCGGTGTCGCTGGCGGCGTCCTGGCAGATCGCCTTCGGCCCCTACGTGGCCGACTATTCACGCTACCTGCCGGCGTCCACCTCGTCGTGGAAGACCTTCCTCGCCGTCGGCCTCGGCTCGGTGCTCGGCGCCCAGGCCTCGATGGTCCTCGGGGTGTTCTCCGCAGCCCTGGCCAACGGCCAGTTCGCCGGCCGCGAGGTGGCCTACATCGTCGGCCTGGGCAGCAGCGGGACCGTCGCCGCGCTGCTCTACTTCAGCATCGCCTTCGGCAAGGTGACCATTTCCACGCTGAACTCCTACGGCAGCTTCATGTGCATCGCGACCATCATCAGCAGCGTACGCGGCCAACTGGAGATCAACCGCGTGCAACGCCTGTTCTTCGTCCTCGCGATCGTCGGCGCCTCGACGCTCATCGCGCTGCTCGGCCAGCACTCGTTCCTCGCTGCGTTCAAGTCCTTCATCCTGTTCCTGCTGACCTTCTTCACCCCGTGGAGCGCGGTGAACCTGGTCGACTACTACTTCATCACCCGCGAGCGCTATGACGTGCCCGCGCTGGCCGACCCCGACGGCCGCTACGGTCGCTGGAACCTGCCGGGAATCGCCGTCTATACCCTCGGCGTGCTGGTGCAGATGCCGTTCCTGGCGACCACGCTGTACACCGGACCGATGGTCGAGCACCTCGGCGGCGTGGATATCTCCTGGATCATCGGCTTGCTGGTGCCGGCGGTCCTCTACTACCTGGTGGCGCGGCGCAAGGCCACGCGCCAGGCCCCGGCGCGAATGATCCTGCCGGCCGATCCCGGCGCCTTCGAACGTCCCGCGCACGGGGCCTGAGACGAATTTCCAGGGCGGCGCGGCCGCCTTCAATCCCATGAAACGCCGCCGGCGGACGGCGCTGCCGAGCCCGCCGAACCGAACAAGGAGCCTTCGATGAGCCTGCATCTGAAACCCGGCCAGTTGACCCTGGCCGACCTGCGCCAAGCCTACCTGGCCCCCGTGCGCCTGAGCCTGGATCCCAGCGCCGACGCGCCGATCGCCGCCAGCGTCGCCTGTGTCGAGAACATCATCGCCGAGGGCCGCACCGCCTACGGCATCAACACCGGCTTCGGCCTGCTGGCCTCGACGCGGATTTCCCCGGCCGACCTGGAGAAGCTCCAGCGTTCCATCGTCCTGTCCCATGCCGCCGGCGTCGGCGAGGCGCTGGACGACGCCATGGTGCGGCTGGTCATGCTGCTCAAGGTGAACAGCCTGGCGCGCGGGTTCTCCGGCATCCGCCGCAAGGTGATCGACGCGCTGATCGCGCTGATCAACGCCGAGGTCTATCCGCACATCCCGCTGAAAGGCTCGGTGGGTGCGTCCGGCGACCTGGCGCCGCTGGCGCACATGTCGCTGGTGCTGATCGGCGAAAGCCGGGCGCGCCATCGCGGTGAGTGGCTGCCGGCCGCCGAAGCGCTGGCGGTGGCCGGGCTGGAGCCGCTGACCCTGGCGGCGAAGGAAGGCCTGGCCCTGCTCAATGGCACCCAGGTGTCCACCGCCTACGCGCTGCGCGGGTTGTTCGAGGCCGAGGACCTGTTCGCCGCCGCCACCGTCTGCGGCGGGCTCAGCGTCGAGGCCATGCTCGGTTCGCGGGCGCCGTTCGATGCGCGCATCCACGCCGCGCGCGGCCAGCGTGGGCAGATCGACGTGGCCGCGGCCTATCGCGACCTGCTCACCGCCAGCAGCGAGGTGGCGCGTTCCCATGAGAAGTGCGACAAGGTCCAGGACCCCTATTCGCTGCGTTGCCAGCCGCAGGTGATGGGCGCCTGCCTGACCCAGATGCGCCAGGCCGCCGAGGTGCTGGAGATCGAAGCCAACGCGGTGTCCGACAACCCGCTGGTATTCGCCGCCGAGGGCGACGTGATCTCCGGCGGCAACTTCCACGCCGAACCGGTGGCGATGGCCGCCGACAACCTGGCCCTGGCGTTGGCCGAGATCGGTTCGCTGTCGGAACGGCGCATCTCGCTGATGATGGACATGCACATGTCGCAGTTGCCGCCGTTCCTGGTGGCCAACGGCGGGGTCAACTCCGGCTTCATGATCGCCCAGGTCACCGCCGCCGCGCTGGCCAGCGACAACAAGGCCCTGGCCCATCCGGCCAGCGTCGACAGCCTGCCGACCTCGGCCAACCAGGAAGACCATGTGTCGATGGCGCCGAACGCCGGCAAACGGCTCTGGGCGATGGCCGAGAACGTCCGCGGGATTCTCGCCGTGGAGTGGCTGGGCGCCTGCCAGGGCCTGGACTTCCGCGAGGGCCTGAAGAGTTCGCCGAAGCTGGAGCAGGCTCGCCGCCTGCTGCGCGACAAGGTGCCGTACTACCAGGAGGATCGCTTCTTCGCCCCTGATATCGAGGCCGCCAGCCAGTTGCTCGCCAGCGGTTGCCTGAACGCGCTGCTGCCGGCCCGGCTGTTGCCGAGTCTTTGATACCCGCCCCCGGCCGCTCGGCCGGGGCGCTCCAGCAAGAACAACAAGAGGAGAGCCGAGGGATGACGCACGACACGGGGCTTCGGCGCGGACTGAACGCCCGTCATATTCGTTTCATGGCACTGGGGTCGGCGATCGGCACCGGCCTGTTCTACGGTTCCGCATCGGCCATCCAGATGGCCGGGCCGGCGGTGCTGCTGGCCTACCTGGTCGCCGGCGCGGCGGTGTACATGGTGATGCGCGCGCTCGGCGAGATGGCAGTGCACGAGCCGGTGTCCGGCTCGTTCGGCCATTACGCCAGCAGCTATCTCGGCCCCCTGGCCGGGTTCGTCACCGGCTGGACCTACGCTTTCGAGATGATCATCGTCTGCCTCGCCGATGTCACCGCGTTCGGCATCTACATGGGGTTCTGGTTTCCCGACGTGCCGCGCTGGATCTGGGTACTGTCCATCGTGCTGTTCATCGGCGGGCTGAACCTCTGTCATGTCAAGGTCTTCGGCGAGCTGGAGTTCTGGCTGTCGCTGGTCAAGGTCGGCGCCATCGTCGCGATGATTCTCGCCGGGCTCGGCATCATGTTCTTCGGCTTCAGCCTGGGCGGCGCGGCGACGTCCGCCACCGGCGTGCACAACCTGTGGCAGCACGGCGGCTTCCTGCCCAACGGCTGGGCCGGGCTGGTCGCCTCGCTGTCGGTGGTGGTATTCGCCTTCGGCGGCATCGAGATCATCGGCATCACCGCCGGCGAGGCGCAGGACCCGCAGCGGGTGATCCCGCGGGCGATCAATGCGGTGCCGCTGCGCATCCTGCTGTTCTACGTGCTGACCCTGTTCGTGCTGATGGCGATCTTCCCCTGGCAGCAGATCGGCAGCAACGGCAGTCCCTTCGTGCAGATCTTCGACGGCCTGGGGATCGAGTCGGCCGCGGCGATCCTCAATGTCGTGGTGATCACCGCGGCGATTTCGGCGATCAACAGCGACATCTTCGGCGCCGGTCGCATGCTCTACGGCATGGCCCGCCAGGGCCAGGCGCCGGTCGGCTTCTCGCGGGTGTCGCGGCACGGCGTGCCGTGGATGACCGTGCTGCTGATGGCGGTGGCCCTGCTGCTCGGCGTGGCGCTGAACTACCTGATCCCGCAGAGCGTATTCCTGTTGATCGCTTCCATCGCCACCTTCGCCACCGTGTGGGTCTGGCTGATGATCCTCCTGGCCCAGGTCGGCATGCGCCGGCGCATGGGGCCGCGCCAGGTCGCCGCGCTGAAGTTCCCGGTGCCGCTGTGGCCATTCGCGCCGGCGGCGGCGATCGTCTTCATGCTGTTCATCTTCGTGGTGCTCGGCTATTTCCCGGACACCCGCCCGGCCCTGTGGGTCGGGGCTATCTGGATCGCCTTGCTGGTGATCGCCTACCGGCGCTGGGTCAGGCCGAAGGGCGATGCCGCGCATGGCGTGCTTCAGGCCCAGGGAGGGCTGTGACGGAACCGACGGCGGCCTGAGCCGCCGGCCAATAACAATGATCGAGGCCGTTCCCCCGGGCGCGGCCCGCAGGTTTTCCAACTGCCTTTCCCAATCGTGCATCTGGAGCGTCGAACCATGCGATACAAGAAGTCGATGTTGAGTGTTCTCTGTGCCCTCGGCCTGCTCGCCGCCGCAGCGGGCGCCCAGGCGGAAGGTTGGTGCGAGTCCGGCAAGGCGGTGAAATTCGCCGGGCTGAACTGGGAGAGCGGGACGCTGCTCACCGAACTGATGCAGTTCGTCCTGGCCAAGGGCTACGGCTGTACCACCGACAGCCTGCCGGGCAACTCGATCACCATGGAGCAGGCGCTGAGCACCAATGACATCCAGGTCTTCGCCGAGGAGTGGATCGGCCGCAGCGACGCCTGGAACAAGGCCGCCGCGGCCGGCAAGGTGGTCGGCGTCGGCGAACCCATCGTCGGCGCGGAGGAGGGCTGGTACGTGCCGCGCTACGTGATCGAGGGCGACCCGCAGCGCAAGCTCGAGGCGAAGGCGCCGAAGCTGCGCTCTATCGCCGACCTGGCGCAGTACGCCGAGGTCTTCCGCGACCCGGAAGAGCCGGGCAAGGGGCGCTTCTACAATTGCCCGGCCGGCTGGACTTGCGAGCTGGAGAACAGCGAGATGCTGAAAAGCTACGGCCTGGAAGAGACGTTCACCAATTTCCGTCCGGGCACCGGCCCGGCACTGGACGCGGCGGTGCTGTCGAGCTATCGGCGCGGCGAGCCTATCCTGTTCTACTACTGGTCGCCGACGCCGCTGATGGGCCGTGCCGACCTGGTGCGCCTGGAGGAAAGGCCCGGCGTCGACAAGCGCATCAGGATCCAGGTCGGCCTGTCGCGGACCTTCCACGACCAGGCGCCGGAGCTGGTGGCGGTGCTGGAGAAGGTCAACCTGCCGGCGGAGCTGCTGAACAGCGACCTGGCGCGGATGGCCAAGGACAGGATCGATGCAGCGCGCCTGGCGCGCGAATTCCTCAAGGAGCACCCCGAGATCTGGCACGCCTGGGTCGACGAGGACGCGGCGAAGAAGATCGAAGCGGCACTCTGAACCCACGACCGACGAGAGCAGACCATGTTTCCCGAACGCCTGACATTTTCCATCGCCGACTGGGTCAACGCTTGGGTCGACGCCCTGGTGACCAACTACGGCGACCTGTTCCGCAAGATCTCCGACACCCTGCTGTGGGCCATCGTCAACCTCGAAGGGCTACTCCGCGCCACGCCCTGGTGGCTGTTGCTGGCGATCGTCGCGGCGATCGCCTGGCACGCCACCCGGCGCCTGCTGCCGACCCTGGTGATCACCGGCCTGCTGTTCCTGGTCGGCGCCGTCGGCCTCTGGGACAAGCTGATGCAGACCCTCGCGCTGATGCTGGTGGCGACCTTCATCTCGGTGCTGATCGGCATCCCCCTGGGCATCCTCGCCGCGCGCAGCAACCGCCTGCGCGCGGTGCTGATGCCGCTGCTGGACATCATGCAGACCATGCCCAGCTTCGTGTACCTGATCCCGGTGCTGATGTTGTTCGGCCTGGGCAAGGTGCCGGCGATCTTCGCCACCGTGATCTATGCCGCGCCGCCGCTGATCCGCCTCACCGACCTGGGCATCCGCCAGGTCGACAGCGAGGTGATGGAGGCGGTCAACGCCTTCGGCGCCAACCGCTGGCAGCAACTGTTCGGCGTGCAGTTGCCGCTGGCCCTGCCGAGCATCATGGCGGGGATCAACCAGACCACCATGATGGCCCTGTCGATGGTGGTGATCGCTTCGATGATCGGCGCCCGCGGCCTCGGCGAAGACGTACTGGTGGGCATCCAGACGCTGAACGTGGGCAAGGGCCTGGAAGCCGGCCTGGCGATCGTCATCCTCGCGGTGGTGATCGACCGCATCACCCAGGCCTATGGCCGTTCCCGGCACGAGACGAGCAAATGAGCGGTGCGCAGATGAACAAGATCGAAGTGAAGAACGTGTTCAAGATCTTCGGCCCGCGCGCCGATGCCGCGCTGGCGCTGATCCGCCAGGGACGCAGCAAGGCCGAAGTGCTGGCGCAGACCGGCTGCGTGGTCGGCGTCAACGACCTGTCGCTGTCCATCGGCGCTGGCGAGATCTTCGTGATCATGGGCCTGTCGGGTTCCGGCAAGTCGACCCTGGTGCGCCACTTCAACCGCCTGATCGACCCCACCAGCGGCGAGATCCTGGTGGATGGCGAGGACATCCTGCGCTACGACATGGAAGCCCTCCGGCAATTCCGCCGGCGCAAGATCAGCATGGTGTTCCAGAGTTTCGGCCTGCTGCCGCACAAGAGCGTGCTCGACAATGTCGCCTACGGCCTGAAGGTTCGCGGCGAAAGCCGGGCGCAGTGCCAAGAGCGGGCCCTGCACTGGATCGCCACGGTGGGCCTGAAGGGCTACGAGAAGTCCTATCCGCACCAGCTTTCCGGCGGCATGCGCCAGCGCGTTGGCCTGGCCCGCGCGCTGGCCGCCGACACCGAGATCATTCTCATGGACGAGGCCTTCAGCGCCCTCGACCCGTTGATCCGCGCGGACATGCAGGACCAGTTGCTGGAACTGCAGAAAACCCTGCACAAGACCATCGTCTTCATCACCCATGACCTCGACGAGGCGGTACGCATCGGCAACCGCATCGCGATCCTCAAGGACGGCCAACTGATCCAGGTCGGCACACCACGGGAAATCCTCCACCAGCCGGCCGACGACTACGTCGACCGCTTCGTCCAGCGGCGGGTGGCGAACCTATGAGCGACCTACCGAGCGTCGTGTTCGGCGACGGTCCGCTGCGTTGGCAGGAACTGGTCGCGGTGGCCCGGCACGGTGCGCGCCTGGAACTGTCGGCGGCGGCCTGGGCACGGATCGACAACGCCCGCGCCATCGTCTGCCGTATCGTCGCCAACGGCGAGCGTGCCTACGGCATCAGTACCGGCCTCGGCGCGCTGTGCGACGTCCTGCTGGAAGGCGAGCAGCTCGCCGAGCTGTCGCGCAACACCTTGCTCAGCCATGCCTGCGGGGTCGGCGAGCCGCTGCGCGACGAACAGACCCGGGCGATCATCTGTGCCGCCGTCGCCAACTACAGCCAGGGCAAGTCCGGGCTCGACCGTTCGCTGGTGGAAGGGCTGCTGGCGCTGCTCAACCACGGCATTACCCCGCAGGTGCCGGCCCAGGGCTCGGTGGGCTACCTGGCCCACATGGCGCACGTCGGCATCGCCCTGCTCGGCATCGGCGAGGTCAGCTACCGCGGCAGCGTCGTGCCGGCCGCCGCCGCGTTGGCGGCGGAAGGCCTGGCGACGGTGCGCCTGGGAGCCAAGGACGGGCTCTGCCTGGTCAACGGCACGCCGTGCATGACCGGCCTCGCCTGCCTGGCCCTGGACGACGCGCAGCGCCTGGCGCAGTGGGCCGACGTGATCGGGGCGATGAGCTTCGAGGCCCTGCGCGGCCAACTGGCGGCGTTCGACGCCGAGATCGTTGCGCTCAAGCCGCATCCCGGGATGCAGCGGGTCGCCGCCAATCTGCGAGCCTTGCTGGCTGGCAGCCAGGTACTGGAGAACGCCCGCGGCATCCGCACCCAGGATGCCCTGAGCATCCGCTCGATACCGCAGATCCATGGCGCCTGCCGTGACCAGTTGGCCCACGCGGCGCGGCAGATAGAGACCGAACTCAACTCGGCCACCGACAACCCGCTGCTGCTGGGTACGCCGGAAGCCTACCGGGTGGTATCCCAGGCCAATCCCCACGGCGAATCGGTGGCGATGGCCGCCGACCTGCTGGCGATCGCCGTGGCCGAGCTGGGCGGGGTCGCCGAGCGGCGCCTGGATCGCCTGGTCAACCCGCTGGTCAGCGGCCTGCCGGCGTTCCTGGTGGGCAAGCCGGGAGTCAACTCGGGGATGATGATCACCCAGTACGTCGCCGCCTCCCTGGCTGGCGAGAACCGCCAGCTGGCGCAGCCGGCGGTGGTCGACAACTTCGTCACCTCGGCGCTCCAGGAGGACCACCTGAGCCTCGGCACCAGTGCCGCGCTCAAGCTTGGCAGGGCCCTGGAGAACCTCCGGCGGATCCTCGCCATCGAGTACCTGCTGGCCGCCCAGGCCTTCGAATTCCTCGCCCCGCAACGCTTCGGCCAGGGCACCGCGGCGGCCTGGGGCATCCTGCGCGAGCGCGTGCCCGCGTACGACACCGACCGCTGGCTGGCTCCCGACATCGCCAGCGCGGCGGCCATCCTCGGCGAGCGGAAGAGTCTCGCCAGGCTGGCCGCGAGCATAGGAGACCTGCAATGAAACGACTCTGGCAGCATTGCCATGCCGCCACCCTCAAGGGCGGCAAGTACTCGATCGTCGAGGACGCCGCCCTGGTCACCGACGGTCCGCTGATCCACTGGATCGGCCCGCGCGCCGAACTGCCGCCCGGCGACTACGCCGAACGCATCGACCTCGGTGGCGCCTGGCTGACCCCGGGGTTGATCGACTGCCACACCCACGCGGTGTTCGGCGGCAACCGCAGCGGCGAATTCGAGCAGCGCCTGGAGGGCGTCAGCTACGCCGAGATCGCCGCCGCCGGCGGCGGTATCGCCAGCACCGTACGCGCCACCCGCGAGGCCAGCGAGGAAGAATTGCTGGCCAGCGCGCGCAAGCGCCTGGAGCCCTTGCTGCGCGACGGCGTGACGGCGCTGGAGATCAAGTCCGGCTACGGCCTCGACCTGGCCAGCGAACGCAAGATGCTGCGGGTCATCCGCCGCCTCGGCGAACGCCTGCCGGCGACCGTGCGCAGCACCTGCCTGGCTGCCCATGCGCTACCGCCGGAATACGCCGGGCGCGCCGACGACTACATCGAGCATATCTGCTCGACGATGCTCCCCGCGCTGGCCGGGGAGGGACTGGTGGACGCGGTGGACGCCTTCTGCGAGCACCTGGCGTTTTCCCCGGCGCAGGTCGAGCGGGTATTCATCGCCGCCCGCGAGCTGGGCCTGCCGGTGAAGCTGCACGCCGAGCAGCTATCCTCGCTGCACGGTTCCAGCCTGGCGGCGCGCTACCGGGCTTTGTCGGCCGACCACCTGGAGTACATGACCGAGGACGACGCCCGCGCCATGGGCGAGGCGGGCACCGTCGCGGTGCTGCTGCCGGGCGCCTTCTACCTGCTGCGCGAGACCCAGCTGCCGCCGATCGATGCCCTGCGCCGGCACGGCGTGGCCATGGCCATTGCCAGCGATCTCAATCCCGGCACCTCGCCGGCGCTGTCGTTGCGCCTGATGCTGAACATGGCCTGTACCCTGTTCCGCCTGACCCCGGAGGAGACGCTGGCCGGTGTCACCCTGCACGCCGCCCGGGCGCTGGGGCTGGAAGCCAGCCACGGCAGCCTGGAGGTCGGCAAGCTGGCCGACTTCGTCGCCTGGGACATCGAGCGTCCGGCGGAGCTGGCCTACTGGCTGGGTGGCGATCTGCCGAAACGCGTCATTCGCCACGCCGAGGAGGTATACCGTGGATGAAGTCCTGAGTTTCAAGCGCGGCCGCGTGCCGCTACTGATCAGCATGCCGCACCCCGGCACGCGCCTGACCCCGGCGGTGGACGCCGGCCTGGTGGAGGAGGCGCGGGCGCTGACCGATACCGACTGGCACATTCCCCGGCTCTACGATTTCGCCGAGGAACTGGGCGCCAGCACCCTGGCTGCCCACTATTCGCGCTATGTGGTCGATCTCAACCGCCCTTCCGACGACAAGCCGCTGTACAGCACCGCCACTACCGGCCTGTATCCGGACACCCTGTTCGACGGCCGGCCGCTCTACCGCGAAGGCATGGCGCCGTCCGCCGAGGAACGCATGCGCTACCTGGCCGAAGTGTGGACGCCTTACCACCGGACCATCGCCGAGGAACTGGCGCGGCTGAAGGCCGAGTTCGGCTACGCGCTGCTCTGGGACGCCCACTCGATCCGTTCCCACGTGCCGCACCTGTTCGACGGCCGACTGCCCGACTTCAATCTCGGCACCAACGCCGGCGCCAGTTGCGATCCAGCGCTGGCGGCCCGCCTGGAGGCGGTCTGCGCTGCCGCCGAAGGCTACAGCCATGTGCTCAACGGGCGCTTCAAGGGCGGCCACATCACCCGCCACTACGGCCAGCCGGAGCAGCACGTCCATGCCGTCCAGCTGGAGCTGGCGCAGTGCACCTACATGGACGAGCAGGCCCCGTTCGCTTACCGCGCGGACCTCGCCGAAGCGACCCGCGCAGTCATCCGCGAACTGCTGGAAAGCCTCCTCGCCTGGGGTCGCGAGCGCTACGCCTGAGGTGCTCGGAGGCGGCGGACGCCTGGCCCGTCCTGGCGGACGTGAATGCCGCGGATGGGGTGGGGCGTCCGCGTCGGCATTCTGGAAATTTTCTGTTACAAATTTATTGAGGTCAGCGTTGATGCGACCGGGAGGCCGAGTGCGCAAAGAGTTGCACAACTGTTCTCCTCTATCCTCTCGGCCAGCATTTCCATCGCGCGGGCTCAGGCGCGTCGCGCCCGGAACCGAATACGCCAGGAACGCACGGCTGCGTTTCCAAGAGGACAGTGAATGTTCGCCCCCGCCAACCAGACGCACTTCAGCCTTCGCATCGAAAACCTCCGGCACGACTTCCAGGTACTCGCCTTCCGCGGTCGCGAAGCCATCAGCCAGCCCTTTCGCTTCGACCTGGAGCTGGTCAGCGAGCGATCCGATCTGGACCTCGACGCGCTGCTGCACCAGCCGGCCTTCCTGATCCTCTCGCCGAGCGGGCAAGGGGTCCACGGACAGCTCACCAGCATCGCCCAGGGGGACTCCGGCAAGCGCCTGACCGGCTATCGCGCGACCCTGGAGCCGCGCCTGGCCTACCTGGGGCTGTGCAGCGACCAACGCATCTTCCAGCGCCTCAGCGTGCCGGAAATCATCGGTCGGGTGCTGGAGGGCCACGGCATTCTCGCCGACGCCTACCGCTTCCAGCTGGGTCCGACGCCGTACCCGGCCCGCGAATACTGCACGCAGTACGACGAAACCGACCTGGCGTTCCTCAGCAGGCTCTGCGAGGAGGAGGGCATCCATTACCACCATGAGTTTTCTGCCCAGGGCCATGTGCTGGTCTTCGGCGACGACCAGACCTCCTTTCCGCGGCTGCAACGCCCCGTCGCCTACGTGCAGGACGCCGGGCTGGTCGCCGACCAGCCGGTGGTCAAGCGCTTCGGCGTGCGCTTCGACACCCGTGCCAGCCGGGTTACCCGGCGCGACTACGACTTCGAGCAACCCGCGTTGCAGATGCAGGCCGCCCATGGCCCGCAGCTCGTGGCGCAGCAACCGGACCTGGAGGACTACGACTATCCCGGCCGCTTCACCCACCGCGAGCGCGGCAAGCACCTGAGCCGGCGCGCGCTGGAACGGCATCGCGCCGACTACCTACAGGCCAGGGGCGAAAGCGACGAACCGGCGCTGCTCAGCGGACACTTCCTGACGCTGTCCGCGCATCCCCGCGGCGAATGGAACGATCTCTGGCTGCTTACCGAGGTTCTCCACGAAGGGCGGCAGCCGCAGGTACTGGAAGAGTCGATCGACAGCGACGTCGCGCAGGGCCGGGGCGATTTCCGCCAGGGCTATCGCAACCATTTCGTCGCCACTCCCTGGAGCGCGCATTTCCGCCCCCCGCTGGAGCATCCCAGGCCACGCGTGCTGGGCTGCCAGACAGCGGTCGTGACCGGCCCCGCCGGCGAGACCATCCACTGCGACCAATACGGCCGGGTCAAGGTGCAGTTCTTCTGGGATCGCCTCGGCCAGGCCGACGACAACACCAGTTGCTGGTTGCGCGTCGCCTCCAACTGGGCGGGCAAGCGCTATGGCGGCGTCGCCATCCCGCGGGTGGGCATGGAAGTCCTGGTGGGTTTCCTGGAGGGCGATCCGGATCAGCCGCTGGTCACCGGCTGCCTCTACCACAGCGAAAACCGGGTGCCCTACGAGCTGCCGCAGAACAAGACCCGCAGCGTTTTCAAGACCGACAGCTACCCCGGCGGCGGCGGTTTCAACGAACTGCGCATCGAGGACCGCAAGGGCCAGGAACAGATCTTCGTCCACGCCCAGCGCGACTGGGACGAGAACATCGAGCACGACCAGAAGATCCGCGTCGGCCACGAGCGCCACGACACGGTCGAGGGTGATAGCTACAGCGAGTTCAGGGCCGAGGAACAGCGCACGGTCCATGCCGACCGCAAGGTCGAACTGAAGGCGGCCGACCACCTCAGCGTCGCCGACGCGTTGCACCTGAGGATCGGCACCGGCCAGTTCGTCGAGGCGGGCGACGAGATCCATTTCAAGGCCGGCGACAAGGTAGTGATCGAGGCAGGCATGGAGCTGACCCTAAAGGGCGGTGGCAGCTTCGCCAGGCTCGACCCGGGCGGTGTCACCCTCGACGGCGCCCAGGTGATGATCAACAGCGGCGGCAGCCCCGGCATCGGTAGCGGCGTTCGCGCGCTGTCGCCGCTGCAACCGCTCGCGGCCGACGCCGCGGCGGCGGGAGGCGCCTTGTTGGGAGCCATCGCCCAGAAGATCGGCGAAGCGCCGCAGAAACTCCTACGTTTCGAACTCAGTCCGTTGCCCGGCGTGGCATCGGCGGCCAGGCAACCGTATCGGCTCTACGCCAACGGTGCCCTCAAGGAGGAGGGCATCGCCGACGAAGGCGGCGCAATCAGCTTCGAACCGCTTCCGGGCGAACGCACCTATCGTATCGAGACGGCCAATGGCCACGCCTACGAAGTGAAGATGGTCGACCGGCCGGACGCACTGCAGGTCGACGACCGGCTCGCCCAACAGGGGTTCCGCGACTACCGGGCGGAAATGCCCCAGCACAAGCCGCGTTCCGCCCCGGACGCCTACCGGCGCGACGCCTCGCGGCCCGGCGCCGCCGACAAGGATGAGCCCACGCCATGAGCGACCTGTACAAACCGCAGACCCTCAAGCTATACGCGCAACAGGCCGGCAGCGTCCGGCTGACCCTCGACTGGTTCGCCAACAAGGCTTTCTACCCGCCGCGCGCGGGTGTGCACATCAAGCCGCTGATCAATGGCCAGGCGGCCTTCGACGCGGTGCATGCGGCGATGGAAGCGGCCCGGCACAGCATCGACATCATCACCTGGGGCTTCGACCCGGCCATGCGCTTCAAACGCCCCGACGGACCGCGAATCGGCGAATTGCTGCAGACGAAGGGCCGCGAAGGAGTGCAGGCGCGAGTGCTGGTCTGGAGCAACCAACTCGCCAGGCTCAAGGAAAACACCATCCCCGGGGCCGGCGTCGGCGGTTCCGGCGGCACCTGGGCGGGCTCGGGCGTCGCCAGCGGCAGCGCGGTGGACAACGAGGTGCTGCGACTGGAGCAGCGGCGCCAGCATAACCTCAACCTCATCGCGCGGCAGCAGGAAGCCCTGGAGCGCTCGGAACGGCTGCACCGCGAAGGCAGGCTGCCGAGCTTCGACCCGCGGGGCGCCGCCCACGCGCGGGCGCGCATCGCCGAGCTGGAGGCGGAGAACGCCGAGATCCAGCGCACTCTCGACAGCAGCGAGGCCCAGGGCTACGGCGGCAAGCGCGGTTCCGGCGGCACCCGCCAGGATCCCTGGGGGCAGATATTCACCCGCGACTGGTTCAAGGCGGTACGCGGCGGTGGGTTGCAGAACGTCGAGTTCCGTACCCGCGACTTCGAGCAGACGGCCAGACCGGTGATGAACGGCGAGCAAGTGCGCCTCGTCAATGGGCGACTGCAAAGCCTGATCCACCTGCTGCGCGCCGATGGCATCGACGACCTGGGCATCGGCCAGTTGCTGGTACTCACCCAGTTCGCCAGCCATCACCAGAAGATGGTCCTGGTCGACTATGGCAGCCCGCAGGCCATCGGCTTCGTCATGGGTCACAACATGCACCGCAACTACTGGGACACCAGCGCCCACCTGTTCGACGACCGCGCCGCCGGTCGCGATCCCGGGTTCGGGCCCTGGCAGGATATCTCCATGCAGGTCCAGGGCCCGGTGCTGGCCGACCTCAGCCGCAACTTCAGCGAGGCCTGGGACCTCGAGACGCCGTGGTACAAGCGCTGGTTCTCGACGCCATCGCTGACCGCCGAGCGCGACGCCTTGCCGCTGCCGAAGATCGCCACGCCCGCCAGCAACAGCGTCGCGCAGATTTGCCGGACCCAGCCGCAGGACGACGAGCGCTCGATCCTGGAGCACTATCTCAAGGCCCTGGGCAATGCCACCGACTACGTCTACATGGAAAACCAGTACTTCCGTTATGCCGGCTTCGCCGAGCGCCTGCGGAAGACTGCGCAGGTGCGCAAGGCCCGGGGCGTGCCCGGCGACCTGTACCTGTTCGTCGTGACCAACACCCCCGACTCCAGCGACGCCTCTAAGACCACCTACGACATGATGAAAGGCCTGGGCCAGGAGCAACTGATGCCGCAGGTACAGCGCGACCTGGCGCATGACTTGCGGGAAAAGCGGGAGCAGTTGAAGCAGGTCAGGGAAAACCTACATCCCGATCCCTATGTCCGGCGCGGCCAGGAAAACAACATCGAACGGCTGGAGCGCAAGATCGAGGCGCTCGAAGAGAAAGGCGTGACGCCGGAAGTCGAGCAACGCCTCGGCGATCTCGGCGCGCAGGAGATTCCCGGACTGGCGAAGAACACCGGCGAGGACGACAAGCCCTATCAACTCGCCGAAGTACCCGGCCTCAAGGTGGTCGTCGCCACCCTGGCCACCAGCGACCCTGCCCCCGGCAGCCCGCCGCCAGCGCGCCTGTCCGCCGAAGCCGAGGCCGCCCTCGGGGCACCGCCGCTGAAGGCGCGCTACAAGCACATCTACGTGCACTCCAAGCTGCTGCTGGTGGACGACCTCTATACCCTGCTCAGCTCGGCCAATATCAATGTCCGCAGCATGCATAGCGACAGCGAGTTGGGGATTGCCCAGCCCAATCCGGATTTGGCGAGGGCGATGCGGGAGGAGTTGTGGGGACTACATGCGTATGAAGTGGCTGCAACAACCAAGGACAACTTTGAACTTTGGAATCAAACAATGGACAAGAACTGGAAACAGCAGCGAAACGATGAACCTCTCACTAGCCATCTATTACGGTTCTGGGATGTCATAACACCTTATAGCCCGAGCTTTACGGTGGATTAAGGGATGCGTTTTTTTTCTTGGCTGATTGTATTCCTGATGATCTTCGGAGCTCCCTCTATGGCTGAGACCAAGCCCTTTGTCTGTGTCAATGAAAAAGACCATCTTCCCCCGCTGGATCCGCAGGCTGACGCATGGTATAGCGAGGCGGTAAGCCTAGCCAAGCCTGACGCTCTGCGGCCGTGGGAGCGCATTGTCGATTTGTACAGCAAAGCAATGGAGCGTGGCCATTGGAAGGCGATGCATAACCTGGCAAATCTCTATCGAACGGGGTGGCCTGGTGGAGTAGAGAAGGATACACAGAAAGCTCTGGATATTTACCAGAAGATGATCGACCTAGGAGTACCCCAAGGTTTCTATGACATGGGGGCAATGATTGGTAATCGTGCCGGTGTTAAGAACCCTGCTACCGATGGTCTGACCTTCTTGGATAAAGCCGCTAGTTTGGGGAACCCGCCAGCACTGACCGAGTTGGGTAAACTCTATATTTATGTGGCCAAGGAAAAGGAATTGGGGCTGGCGTATACCAGTTGTGCTTCCAGTCAAGGTTATGCTCCGGCGAGCTATGAGCTTGGAAGCTACTATGAGTTGGTTGAGCATAATTATCCAAAGGCACTTAGATACTATCAAGTCTCCGTCTCTCAAGGCGGCAGGAGTGCCGCCTTTTTTCTCTCGCGCGTCTTCGGAAAGAGGACGCCTCCTTCAAGTGCAATGTGGTATACGCCGGATGAAAAGCTTGAGAAATTCTACTACTCCCTCTATCTGCAAATTGATGCCGACCCCGATCTTCGTTTTCCCAGTTTGGTAAAAGATAACCCCTTGCCACCCCACCCCGTCCAGGGCTACGACGCAGCTCGACCCGACTGGAAGCCGGGTCAGTGATTCGGCTAATGGCTATTGGAATATGGGCTGTACTTTGTCTCGCAGCAGTTCCCGCTATGGCTGACAGCAAGCCTTTTGTCTGCGTTAACGAAAAGGACCATCTACCCCCTCTGGACCCGCAGGCCGATGCTTGGTATCGCGAAGCGGCGACCCTGGCCAAGCCCGATACCTTGCGTCCGTGGCCTCGTATCGTCGATCTATACAGTAAGGCAGTTGAGCGTGGTCACTGGAAGGCTATGCATAACTTGGCGAGCCTCTATCGTACCGGTTGGCCAGGCGGTGTGGAGAAGGATACTCAGAAAGCTCTAGATCTCTACCAGAAGATGATCGATTTGAAGGTTCCTCAAGGTTTCTACGATATGGCGGCAATGATCGGAAATCGTGCTGGCGTCAAGAATCCTGCGACTGATGGACTTACCTTTCTCGATAAGGCTGCAAGCTTGGGTAATCCACCAGCATTAACTGAGTTAGGAAGGCTATATATATATGTTGCTGGTCAGGATGAGTTGGGGCTGAAATATACGAACTGTGCTGCAGGCCAGGGCTATGCTCCTGCCAATTACGAGCTGGCGATGTACTATCGTTTGGTGGCACATAACTACCCAAAGGCGGCAGGCTATTACCTTCTTGCTGCAAGCCAAGGAAATGATGATGCTGCCTTCTTCATGTCCGGAGTTTTTGATAAGACTAGTCCCGATGTTGACAGAATGTGGTACGCCCCCGATGAGAAGCTGCA
>NZ_KV819937.1:216714-464225 GCF_001815235.1 Pseudomonas sp. HMSC065H01
AAGGACCATCCTCTGCCTCCTCACCCGACCCAGGGCTACGACGCAGATCGGCCCGACTGGAAACCGGGGCAGTGATGCGGCTGATGGCTATTGGACTTTGGGCCGTGCTCTGTCTTGCAGGCGTCCCCGTGATGGCCAACAGCAAACCATTTGTCTGCGCTAATGAAAAAGACCATCTGCCGCCGCTGGATCCGCAAGCCGATGCTTGGTACCGCGAAGCAGCAGCCTTGGCCAAGCCCGATACTCTGCGGCCCTGGGGCCGTATCGTCGAGCTTTACAGCAAGGCAGTGGAGCGCGGTCATTGGAAGGCCATGCATAATTTGGCGAATCTTTATCGTACAGGGTGGCCCGGAGGAGTAGAAAAAGATCCGCAGAAGGCATTGGATCTCTATCAAAAGATGATAGATCTGGATGTGCCTCAGGGGTTCTATGATATGGGGGCAATGATTGGAAATCGCGCCGGGGTTAAAAACCCTGCAACTGACGGACTTACTTTTCTTGATAAGGCTGCTAGCCTAGGAAATCCGCCGGCACTAACCGAGCTAGGTAAGCTCTATATATATGTGGCCAAAAAAAAGGATTTGGGGTTGGCGTATACTCACTGTGCTGCTAGCCAGGGCCATGCGCCGGCTAGTTATGAGTTGGGGGCGTATTACAAGATAGTAGAGCATAATTTTCCAAAAGCATTGGGTTATTATCAGGCGTCAGTCTCTCAGGGCGGAAAGAGTGCGGCTTTATTTATCTCCGGTGTTTTTGATAAAGCCAGTCCTGATGTCGATAGAATGTGGTACGCCCCCGATGAGAAGCTGCACAAACTATATGATGGTATTTACGATCAACTTGCCGCTGATCCTGATTTGCGTTTTCCCAACTTGATAAAGGACCATCCTCTGCCTCCTCACCCGACCCAAGGCTACGACGTGGACCACCCAGACTGGAAGCCGGAGCGGTAAGTCCGCGAGGCGTGGGCCAGAACGACGTCCAAGGTTTCCAGCGGCAGGCCAGGCGGCAAATGCTACATCTGCACGGCCCGCAAACGCTCCTCGGCCTGGCGGGCGAGCATCCGCAGCAGCGGAGCGAGGGTGTGCGGCGGGGTTTCGTCGGCGCGGGTGATGGCGTAGAGGGTGACCGGGAAGGCCGGGCTCAATGGGCGGATTGCGGTGCTGTGCGGGTCGGCGCCGAGGGCGGTGAAGGGATCGACCAGCGCCAGGCCGGCCCCAGCCTCCACCAGGGCGCGGGCGAGGGCGTAGGTCTGCACGGCGATCTTCACCTGCGGCGGTGGCTCCACGGCGCTGAGGTAATCCTCCAGGCGGGCGAACAGCGGGTCGGCGGTGGACAGCCCGATCAGCGCTTCGCCGGCCAGCCCGGCCAGGCTCAGCGGCTGCCGGCGTTCCGCTTCGGGCCAGTGTTCGCGCGGCGCCAGGGCCACCAATACGCCGCTGGCGATGGCTTCGCCGCGCAGGCCGGGGTGTTCCGGCTGCTTCAGGCTCAGGGCCAGGTCCAGTTCGCGCATCAGCAGGCCCTGCACCAGCTCGCGCGAATGCAAGGTGGCCAGTTCGCAGCCGCTCTGCGGATAGCGCGCGCTCCATTCGCCGATCGCCCGCGGCAGCAGCGACAGCGCCAGGGCCGGGGTGGCGCCGATGCGCAGGCTGTGGCCCGGCTGGCGCCGCAGGTTCTGCGCCAGGCGCCGCACCGCCTGCAGGCTATCGCTGAGCTTGGCCACTTCGCGCTCCAGTTCCAGCGCTTCCGGAGTCGCCAGCAGCTTGCCGCGCACTCGCAAGAACAGCGGGAAGCCCAGTTGCTGCTCGGCGTGCTGGAGGACCTTGCTCACCGCCGGTTGGGACACATGCAGCAACTGTGCGGCGCCGCTGACCGAGCCAGCCTGGCGGATCGCCTGGAACACTTCGATATGGCGGAGCTTCATCGGCGCGATCCCATAACCTGGATTTATACCCTGGCCATCTTTATTCATTGTCCTACCGCTGTCATCCGCGCCTATCGTCGAAGCCCTGGAAAACACCTGGATAACGATTGTCATGGCTCAGCGGGTTTGCATCATCGGCGCCGGCGTGGTCGGCCTGGCCACGGCCTACGCCCTGGTTCGCGAAGGATTCGACGTGACCCTGGTGGAAGCGCGCGAGCGGGGCGGGCTGGAAACCAGCTACGCCAATGGCGGGCAGTTGTCCTATCGCTACGTGGCGCCATTGGCCGACAGCGGCGTGCCGGCCCAGGCGCTCGGCTGGCTGCTGCGCAACGATGCGCCGTTGCGCCTGCGGCCGCGCCTTGATCCGGCGCAGTGGCGCTGGCTGCTGGGCTTCCTCGCGGCCTGCCGCGGCTCGCTGAACCGCCGCAATGCCGCGCACCTGCTGCGCCTGGCATTGCTCAGCCAGCGCACCCTGCAGGCCTGGCGCGAGGAGGATGGCCTCGATGGCTTCGACTGGCGGCGCAACGGCAAGCTGGTGGCGTTTCGCCAACCGGCCAGCTTTGCGCGGGCCCGCCAGGGTCTGGCCGATCCTTCGGCGCAATTCGTCCTGACCGCCGCCGAGTGCCTCGCGCTGGAGCCGGCCCTGTCCGCCGCGCCCTTCGTCGGCGGCATCCACACGCCGGACGAGGAGGTCGCCGACTGCCATGCCTTCTGCGTGCAACTTGCCGAGCGCCTGCAGGCTTCCGGACATTGCCGGCAACTGCATGGCCGCAGGGTGACGAAGATCGTCGAGGGCGGCGCGGCGGTGCGTGGCGTCGAGGTCGGCGGCGATCTCATCGAGGCCGATCATGTGGTGCTGGCCGCCGGCTACCGCAGCGCCGAATTGATGCTGCCGGGCCTGCGCCTGCCGCTATACCCGCTCAAGGGCTATAGCCTGACCCTGCCGGTCGGTGCGCAGCACCGCGCGCCGGATACCAGCATCACCGATTACGACCGCAAGATCGTCTACGCGCGAATCGGCGAGCGGCTGCGGATCGCCGCGATGGTCGACATCGTCGGCTTCGACCCCGGCCTCGAGCCCGCGCGCCTGGCACTGCTGCGCCAGCAGGCGCGGGACACGTTCCCGCAGGGCGGCGATTTCGACGCCGCCGTCGAATGGGCCGGTATGCGCCCGGCCACGCCCACCGGGGTACCGCTGGTGGGCAACGGCGGCTACCGCAACCTCTGGCTCAACCTCGGCCACGGCGCGCTCGGCTTCACCCTGGCCTGCGGCAGCGGGCGCCTGCTGGCCGAGCAGATCGGCCGCCGCCCGCCGAGCATCGATACCTCTGGCCTGCTTCCGCGCGGCGCGCTGGCTGGCTGAATTCCCCTCGACCTGGAGCACTCCCATGGAACCGACCCGTATCGCCACCAACGACCGCCTGTCCGCCGCGGTCTGCTTCGACGCCCTGGTATTTCTTTCCGGCCAGGTGCCGGGCCAGGCCGAGGATATCCATGGCCAGACCCGCGAGGTGCTGGCGAAGATCGACGCGCTGCTGGCCGAGGCCGGGTCGCGCAAGGAGCGTATCCTCAGCGCGACCATCTACCTGAAGGACATCGCCCGCGATTTCGCCGCCCTGAACGAGGTCTGGACCCAGTGGTTGCCGACCGGCCAGGCGCCCAGCCGGACCACCGTCCAGGCGGAGCTGGCGCGTCCGTCGGTGCTGGTGGAGATCACCGTGGTGGCGGCCAGGGGCTGACTTTCTTTCCATAGCCATAAGAAAAAAGAGGCAGAACCTCCGATGAAAATCCTTGTATCCAGCACTCTCGCACTCTCCCTGTCGCTCGCCATCGGCGCCGCGCAGGCCGAGGAACTCAGCGGCACCCTGAAGAAGGTTGCCGACAACGGCACGATAACCCTGGGTTATCGCGATGCCTCGGTGCCTTTCTCCTACCTTGGCGATAACAGCGGCCAGCCCATGGGCTATTCGGTGGAACTGGCCGACAAGGTGGTGGAGCGGCTCAAAAGCACCCTCGGCAAGCCGGAACTCAAGGTGAAGTACAACCTGGTCACTTCGCAGACCCGTATCCCTCTGGTGCAGAATGGCACCGTCGACCTGGAGTGCGGCTCCACCGGGGTCACCGCCGAGCGGCAGAAACAGGTGGCGTTCTCCTACGGCTTCATCTACGTCAAGGGCCAGTTGCTGACCCGCAAGGACAGCGGCATCGCCCACTTCGACGACCTCAAGGGCAAGAACGTGGTGACCACCGCCGGCACCACCAACGAGCGCTACCTGAAGAACTACAACGCCGAACACAAGCTGGGGATGAACGTGGTCAGCGCCAAGGACCACGGCGAAGCCTTCCAGATGCTGCAATCGGGTCGCGCGGTGGCCTTCTACATGGACGATGCGCTGCTCTACGGCGAACGCGCCAAGGCGCGCCAGCCGCACGACTGGGTGGTGGTCGGCGAGCCGCAATCGCGGGAGATATACAGCTGCATGGTGCGCAAGGACGACCCGCAGTTCCTTGCCCTGGTCAACGAGACCCTGGCCGGGCTGTATCGCTCGGGCGAGATACAGGGCATCTACCAGCGCTGGTTCCAGCAGCCGATCCCGCCCAAGGGGTTGAACCTGGAGTTTCCCATGACCGCGGAGCTGAAGGCGATCCTCGAGAACCCCACCAGCGATCCGGTGCAGTGAGCGTCTAGCGCTGCAGGCCGAGGTGGCGGATCGACGGCGTCGGCGCGTCCAGGCGCGACCAGACGTCGTCGGCCAGTTCGGCCGGATAGAACGACGGCAGGCCAGGCAGTTCGTCGCGGGCGATCCAGCCGACCTCGCGGATATCGAACTCGTCGCCGCCCAGGCCCTTCAGGTTGGCCAGGGTCGGCTCGCCACGCCAGGCGTCGATGCGGTAGAACAGCTCCATGTGGAAGCGCCCGGCGGCGGGTTCGGCGAATTCGCGCACGTAGACCAGCGGGCCGACGTCCACCCGCAGGCCGGTCTCCTCGAAAAACTCGCGCCGGACGGTATCCTTCGTCGATTCGTCGCATTCCGACTCGAAGCCGCCGCCGGGCGGAATCCAGTAGATGTCGCCGCCGACCTCGTGGCGGACCAGCAGGATGCGTTGCTCCACCAGCAGCAGGCCGGCGGCGCGGATACGGTGTCGCAAGGCCTCGGCCATGCTCGCTCTCCCGGCGCCAGGCGCCGTTGCTTGGATTGATGGTTTCCTGTCTACCGGGGCGGACATGAAAGCCGCTCGGTTTTTTTCCCGGCGCCGAAGTATCATGCGCGGCAGAGCAAAGGACGGGCCCCGCTGTCGACGTTTGCGCCGGGGGCCGAACACATCGCCTCGGGAGCGCATCATGCTAGTTCTGTATCCGGAAATTAAACCCTACGCTCGCCACGAGCTGGCCGTCGACGAACCGCATGTGCTGTATGCCGACGAAAGCGGTTCGCCGGACGGACTGCCGGTCGTCTTCGTCCACGGCGGCCCCGGCTCCGGTTGCGATGCCCTGTCGCGTCGCTTCTTCGATCCCAACCTCTACCGTATCGTCACCTTCGACCAGCGCGGTTGCGGCCGTTCCACGCCCCACGCCAGCCTGGAGAAGAACAGCACCTGGGAGCTGGTGGCGGACATGGAGCGCCTGCGCGAGCACCTGGGTATCGAGAAGTGGGTGCTGTTCGGCGGTTCCTGGGGCTCGACCCTGTCGCTGGCCTACGCGCAGACCCATCCCGAGCGGGTCCATGCGCTGATCCTGCGCGGCATCTTCCTCTGCCGTCCGCAGGACATCCACTGGTTCTACCAGGAAGGCGCCAGCCGCCTGTTCCCCGACTATTGGGAAGACTATGTCGCGCCGATCCCGCCGGAAGAGCGCGGCGACCTGCTGGCGGCCTTCCACAAGCGCCTGACCGGTAGCGACCAGATCGCCCAGATGCACGCTGCCAAGGCCTGGTCGACCTGGGAGGGCCGCACCGCCACGCTGCGCCCCAACCCCATGGTGGTGGACCGCTTCACCGAGCCGGGCAGGGCGCTGTCGATCTCGCGCATCGAGAACCACTTCTTCGTCAACCAGGGCTTCCTCAGGCCCAACCAGTTGCTCGAGGACATGCACCGCATCGCCCATCTGCCTGGCGTGATCGTGCATGGCCGCTACGACGCCATCTGTCCGCTGGACAATGCCTGGGCCCTGCACCAGGCCTGGCCGAACAGCGAACTGCAGATCATCCGCGACGCCGGGCATACCGCCAGCGAGCCGGGGATAGTCGATGCGCTGGTGCGCGCCACCAACGAGATCGGCCGGCGACTGCTCGACCTGCCGCCGGAGGCCGAATGAAGGCATTGCTGCAGCGCGTCGGCGCGGCGCGGGTGGAGGTTGGCGGCGAAATCGTCGGCTCCATCGATCGCGGCCTGCTGGTGCTGGTCGGGGTCGAGCCCGAGGATGGCGAGCGTTGCGCGGCGAAGATGCTGCACAAGCTGCTCAACTACAGGGTGTTCGGCGACGACGAGGGCAAGATGAACCGGTCCTTGCTGGACGTGCAGGGCGGCTTGCTGCTGGTCTCGCAATTCACCCTGGCGGCGAACACCCGCAGCGGACTGCGTCCGAGCTTCTCCAGCGCGGCGCCGCCGGCGCAAGGAGAGGCGGTGTTCGAGCACCTGGTGAAACTGGCGCGGGAGGCCTATCCGCAGGTGGCGACCGGGCGTTTCGGCGCCGACATGCAGGTGCACCTGGTCAACGACGGGCCGGTGACCTTCCTGCTGGAGAGTTGATCGGCGTCGAGGGGATTTTCCCCAAGGTGCTTCAGGGAGGGATGGCGGGGCCGGAACGGTGAATTTTTGTGACAGATACATGGCCTTTTGTCACAACCTCGGTGCATCATCCGCACGCCGATTTCATGCTGTACAGGACAGGCCGGCATCCCGATGCCGGGCGGCGTGTCCTGCAACCCAATGGACGGGAATCATTCCGCCCGGGCAGGGTCGGAACCTCTGGGGTCGCTAGCCGACGAGCGGCATGCCCCCTGGTCTTCCAAGCCCGGTGCACGTAACGCGAATGACTGGAAACAGGCATTCTTTTTGTCAGATCGCGCCAAATCTGGCTATCTATCGGGTTTGGCAGCGAATGTGGCGAAACCATGTTCGACCGGCACTCCGGTGCCGTCGGAGACCCCTGAACGGTCAGGGCGTCTTCAGTAATTCATGTTCACGGACGAGGGGGCCTCGTGATTTTCCGTTCCGTTTCAAACACCGATTTCCGCGCCCGCGTGCGCACCCTGCTGCTTGCCGGCTCGACCGCGCTGGCATTCGTCGCCGCCCCGGTATGGGCGTTCAGCATCGACGACGTGGCGAGCAAGGCCAAGGACCTGGCCGGCGACAAGTATTCCGCGCCGACCAGCAACCTGCCATCGGAATTCAGCGAAATGAAATTCGCCGATTACCAGCAGATCCGTTTCATCAACGAGCGCGCCTACTGGGGCAAGCTGAAGACGCCGTTCAAGCTGAGCTTCTATCACCAGGGCATGCACTTCGACACGCCGGTGAAGATCAACGAGGTGACCGCTACCACGGTCAAGCCGATCAAGTACGATCGCACCAAGTTCGATTTCGGATCCCTGAAGTTCGACGAGAATGCCACCAAGGATCTCGGCTATGCCGGTTTCCGCGTGCTCTATCCGATCAACAAGGCCGACAAGCAGGACGAGATCGCCACCTTCCTTGGCGCGAGCTACTTCCGCGTGGTCGGCAAGGGCCAGGTCTACGGTCTGTCGGCGCGCGGCCTGGCGATCGATACCGCGCTGCCTTCGGGCGAAGAGTTCCCGCGCTTCCGCGAATTCTGGATCGAGCGGCCGAAGGCGCAGGACAAGCAACTGGTGATCTACGCCCTGCTCGACTCGCCGCGGGCCACCGGCGCCTACCGCTTCGTGCTGCGTCCGGGCAAGGATGCGGTGATGGATGTCCAGGCCCGCGTGTTCCTCCGCGACAAGGTCAGCAAGCTGGGCCTGGCGCCGCTGACCAGCATGTACCTGTTCGGCTCCAACCAGCCGTCCGAGCAGCACAACTTCCGGCCCGAGCTGCATGACTCCAGCGGCCTGCAGATCCATGCCGGCAACGGCGAGTGGCTGTGGCGTCCGCTGAACAATCCGAAGCACCTGTCGGTGAGCACCTTCAGCGTGGAGAACCCGAAAGGCTTCGGCCTGCTCCAGCGCGGCCGCGAGTTCTCCCGCTACGAAGACCTGGATGACCGCTACGACCTGCGTCCGAGTGCCTGGATCGAGCCGAAGGGCGACTGGGGCAAGGGCACCGTGGAACTGGTGGAAATCCCGACCCCGGACGAAACCAACGACAATATCGTCGCGTTCTGGAACCCCGAGACCCAGCCTGAGGTCGGAAAGCCGCTGGACTTCGCCTACCGCCTGCACTGGACCATGGATGAAGACGAGCTGCACGACCCGAAATCCTCCTGGGTCAAGCAGACCATGCGCTCGGTCGGCGACGTGAAGCAGAAGAACCTGATCCGCCAGCAGGACGGCAGCACCGCCCTGGTCGTCGACTTCGAAGGGCCGGCCCTGAAGGACCTGGCGCCGGACGCGCCGGTGACCACCCAGGTCAGCACCGACAGCAACGCCGAGGTGGTGGAGAACAGCCTGCGTTACAACCCGGTCCTGAAAGGCTGGCGCCTGACGCTGCGGATCAAGGTCAAGGATCCGAAGAAGCCGGTGGAAATGCGCGCGGCGCTGGTCGACGAGGCGCAGAAGCCACTGAGCGAAACCTGGAGCTATCAGCTGCCTGCCGATGAATAACCCATCCACTACGAAAGCACCGCTGGCCGACTACCTCGCTCATCTTCCCCTGGCGGAAGAGGAGCGGGAGCGGCTTGGCGAGTCCGCTTCCTTCTCCGAGCTGCACGCTCGCCTGGCGGGAGCGGAAGGCGCCGCTGCCGATGCCGGGGGCGATCCCGCCCTGGCCTCGGTACGCGCCCGCCTGCAGCTGGGCACCCCTGAGCTGGACGACGCCGAGATGTTCGGCGTCGACGCCCAGGGTCGCACCTTCCTCAAGATTTCCCCGCCGATCCGCCGTACCAAGGTGATTCCCGAGCCCTGGCGCACCAACATCCTGGTGCGCGGCTGGCGTCGGCTGACCGGACGCAGCAACCCGCCCAAGCCCAAGCGTGCCCTGCCGCGGGCCCGCTGGCAGCGGGTCGGCTCGCTGCGCCGGTTCATCCTGCTGTTGTTGATGCTGGCGCAGACCTCGGTCGCCACCTACTACATGAAAGGCATCCTGCCCTACCAGGGCTGGGCCTTCGTCGACCTGGAGGAGCTGGCCCAGCAGAGCCTGCTGGATACCGTCCAGCAGGTGCTGCCCTATGTCATCCAGTTCGGCATCCTGGCGCTCTTCGCGATCCTCTTCTGCTGGGTCTCGGCCGGCTTCTGGACCGCGCTGATGGGCTTCTGGGAGCTGCTCACCGGGCGTGACCGCTACCGGATCTCCGGCAGCAGCGCCGGCAGCGAGCCGATCGCCGCCGACGCCCGCACGGCGATCGTCATGCCGATCTGCAACGAAGACGTGCCGCGGGTATTCGCCGGCCTGCGGGCGACCGTCGAGTCGATGGCCGCCACCGGCGAGATGGAGCGCTTCGACTTCTTCGTCCTCAGCGACACCAACGACCCGGATATCGCCGTCGCCGAGCAGCAGGCCTGGCTCGAGCTGTGCCGCGAGACCAAGGGCTTCGGCAAGATCTTCTACCGTCGCCGCCGGCGTCGGGTGAAGCGCAAGAGCGGCAACATCGACGACTTCTGCCGGCGCTGGGGCGGCGACTACCGCTACATGGTGGTGATGGACGCCGACAGCGTGATGAGCGGCGACTGCCTGGCCAAGCTGGTACGCCTGATGGAGGCCAATCCTGAGGCGGGGATCATCCAGACCGCGCCGAAGGCGTCCGGCATGGACACCCTGTATGCGCGCATGCAGCAGTTCGCCACCCGCGTCTACGGCCCGCTGTTCACCGCCGGCCTGCACTTCTGGCAACTCGGCGAGTCGCACTACTGGGGCCACAACGCGATCATCCGCATGCAGCCCTTCATCGACCACTGCGCCCTGGCGCCGTTGCCGGGCAAGGGCTCGTTCGCCGGCGCGATCCTGTCCCACGACTTCGTCGAGGCTGCGTTGATGCGCCGTGCCGGCTGGGGCGTGTGGATCGCCTACGACCTCGACGGCAGCTACGAAGAACTGCCGCCGAACCTGCTCGACGAACTCAAGCGCGACCGCCGCTGGTGCCACGGCAACCTGATGAACTTCCGCCTGTTCCTGGTCAAGGGCATGCACCCGGTGCACCGCGCGGTGTTCCTCACCGGGGTCATGTCCTACCTGTCGGCGCCGTTGTGGTTCTTCTTCCTGGTGCTTTCCACCGCGCTGCTGGCGGTGCACCAACTGATGGAGCCGCAGTACTTCCTGGAACCGCGGCAGCTGTTCCCGATCTGGCCGCAGTGGCATCCGGAGAAGGCCATCGCGTTGTTCTCCACCACCCTGACCCTGTTGTTCCTGCCCAAGCTGCTCAGCGTAATGCTGATCTGGGCCAAGGGCGCCAAGGGTTTCGGCGGGGTGATCCGGGTGACCCTGAGCATGCTTCTGGAGATGTTCTTCTCGGTGCTGCTGGCGCCGGTGCGCATGCTCTTCCACACCCGCTTCGTGCTGGCCGCCTTCCTCGGCTGGTCGGTGCAGTGGAACTCGCCGCAGCGCGACGACGACGCCACGCCCTGGAGCGAGGCGATCCGCCGGCACGGCATGCAGACTCTACTGGGTATCGCCTGGACCCTGCTGGTGGCCTGGCTCAACCCGCGCTTCCTGTGGTGGCTGTCGCCGATCGTCGGTTCGCTGATCCTGTCGATCCCGGTATCGGTGATCTCCAGCCGGGTGAAGCTGGGCCTGCGCGCCCGCGACGAAAAGCTGTTCCTGATCCCGGAGGAGTACGACACGCCGCGCGAGCTGCGCGCCACCGACGAGTACACCTACGAGAACCGCTGGCATGCGCTCAAGGATGGCTTCCTCAAGGCCGCCGTCGATCCGTTGCTCAACGCCCTGGCCTGCGCCATGGGCACGGCTCGCCACAACCGTGCGCAGGCCATCGAGACGGTGCGTGGCGAGCGTATCGGCAAGGCCATCGATAAGGGCCCGGAACAGCTCGACGGCGCCACGCGCCTGGCTCTGTTGAGTGACCCGGTAGCACTTTCGCGCCTGCATACGCGGGTCTGGGAAGAGGACCGCGACGACTGGCTCGGCCGCTGGCGCAAGGCCGAGGCGGACGACCCCCACGCCGCCAGCGTACCGCTGGCCCAGGTAGTGCCCGGCGACGCCGGCCTGCTGCCCGCCGCCCAGTCCTGATCCCATGCCCCCGGCGGAACGCCGCCGGGGGCATGGTCTGTTTCTTGCCTGTTTTCCCCGTGCGGCGCTGCTGTTACCCTGCGCCGGCAATCCAGAAAGTCTCGTATCGTTCGCCAGCTGAGGTACTATCGGCCGCCTTTTGCGCAGCCGGTCATGGCCTGCTGCCCGCCCGGGACGGCGACACGACGAGAGCATCCGTTCGACGACTGTGTTTCTAAGACTGCTGGGGATTGGGGAATGAAAAAGTATCTTGCTTCATTGGTTCTGGGCGTCTGCGCCCTGGTGGGCGTGGCTTCGGTCCAGGCGGCCGGCGCGGTGGAGGACGCGGTCAAGCGCGGCACCCTGCGGGTCGGCATGGACCCGACCTACATGCCGTTCGAGATGACCAACAAGCGCGGCCAGATCATCGGCTTCGAAGTCGACCTGCTCAAGGCCATGGCCAAGTCCATGGGCGTCAAGCTGGAGCTGGTCTCCACCAGCTACGACGGTATCATCCCGGCGCTGCTGACCGACAAGTTCGACATGATCGGCTCGGGCATGACCCTGACCCAGGAGCGCAACCTGCGCCTGAACTTCTCCGAGCCCTTCATCGTGGTCGGCCAGACCCTGCTGGTGCGCAAGGAACTGGAAGGCAAGATCAAGTCCTACAAGGACCTGAACGATCCGCAGTACAGCATCACCTCGAAGATCGGCACCACCGGTGAGATCGTTGCCCGCAAGCTGATCAGCAAGGCCAAGTACCACGGCTTCGACAACGAGCCGGAAGCGGTGATGGACGTGGTCAACGGCAAGGCCGACGCCTTCATCTACGACTCGCCCTACAACGTGGTGGCGGTGAGCAAGTTCGGCGCCGGCAAGCTGGTCTACCTCGACCAGCCGTTCACCTACGAGCCGCTGGCGTTCGGCCTGAAGAAAGGCGACTACGACAGCATCAATTTCATCAACAACTTCCTCCATCAGATCCGCGAAGACGGCACCTATCAGCGCATCCACGACAAGTGGTTCAAGAACACCGAGTGGCTGAAGGAAATGGAATGAACCGCTGACGGCCCCCGCGAAGGGGGCCGTCGTACCTGCGCATTCCATCGTTCGAGAGAGTTTCCGTGACCAAGAAGAAACGTTCCGTCTGGCCCTGGCACCTGCTGACCGGGCTGATCCTGCTGGTCCTGGCCTGGGCGCTGTGGTTCTCCACCTCGCTGATTTCCTATGAATGGCGCTGGAACCGCGTTCCGCAGTACTTCGCCTACCAGGCCGAGGAGCCTTTACGGGCCAACGAGATCGGCCGGGTCGAGGCTATCGAGGAACAGGGCAGGGACGCGCGCGTCACGCTGCTTGGCGAGAGCGGCGAGAAGCAGGTCGTGACCGTTGCCCAGGACAGCCTGCAATTCTCCGAAGGCGACGACGTGGCCGAGGGCGACGCGGTCGGGGTGACCCGCCACTGGGCCGCCGGCCCACTGCTCTGGGGCCTGTGGACCACCCTCTGGCTATCGCTGGTGTCCGGTGCCATCGGTCTGGCTATCGGCCTGGTCGCCGGCCTCTGCCGGCTGTCGAAGAACCCGACCCTGCACGACCTGTCGACGATCTACGTCGAGCTGGTGCGCGGCACGCCGTTGCTGGTGCAGATCTTCATCTTCTACTTCTTCATCGGCACCGTGCTCAACCTGTCCCGCGAGTTCGCCGGGGTTGCGGCGCTGGCGCTGTTCACCGGCGCCTACGTGGCCGAGATCATCCGGGCCGGCGTGCAGTCCATCGCCCGCGGACAGAACGAGGCCGCCCGCTCCCTGGGCCTGAACGCCGGCCAGTCGATGCGCTACGTGATCCTGCCGCAGGCCTTCAAGCGCGTGCTGCCGCCTCTGGCCGGGCAGTTCATCAGCCTGGTCAAGGACACCTCGCTGGTCTCGGTGATCGCCATCACCGAACTGACCAAGAGCGGCCGCGAGGCGATCACCACCTCGTTCTCCACCTTCGAGATCTGGTTCTGCGTCGCCGCGTTGTACCTGCTGTTGAACCTGCCCCTTTCGCACATGGCATCCCGACTGGAGCGGAGGCTCGGACAAAGTGATTGAAGTACGCAACCTGCTGAAGGTCTTCGATACCCGCGGCCAGGTAGTGCGCGCGGTGGACGACGTGAGTACCCGCGTGGCCAGGGGCGAGGTACTGGTGGTGATCGGTCCGTCCGGTTCCGGCAAGTCGACCTTCCTGCGCTGCCTGAACGGCCTGGAGGAGTTCGACGAAGGCTCGGTGAGCATCGACGGCGTCGACCTGGCCGACCCGAGGACCGACATCAATGCCTACCGCCGCGAAGTCGGCATGGTGTTCCAGCATTTCAACCTGTTCCCGCACATGACCGTGCTCGAGAACCTCTGCCTGGCCCAGCGCGTGGTGCGCAAGCGCGGCAAGGCCGAGCGCGAGGCCAAGGCGCGGGCGCTGCTGGCCAAGGTCGGTATCGGGCAGAAGGCCGACGAATATCCCTCGCGCCTGTCCGGCGGCCAGCAGCAGCGCGTGGCGATCGCTCGCGCGTTGTGCATGGACCCCAAGGTGATGCTGTTCGACGAACCGACCTCGGCGCTCGATCCGGAGATGGTCGGCGAAGTCCTCGACGTCATGAAGACCCTGGCCGTGGAAGGCATGACCATGGTCTGCGTGACCCACGAGATGGGCTTTGCCCGCGAAGTGGCCGACCGCGTGCTGTTCTTCGACCACGGCAAGCTGCTGGAGGACGCGCCGCCGGCGCAGTTCTTCGACAATCCGCAGGACCCGCGGGCCCAGGCCTTCCTCCGCCAGGTCCTCTAGTACCGCGCTAGGCGAACGGCTTGCCCGGCGGCGGCAGGAGCGACGTCGGACTCTGCCGCGCGGCCGGCTGGATATCGTTGTCCTCCAGCCAGTCCAGCGCCCATTCGCGCAGGCGCTCGTTCTGGTAGCGGTACCAGTCCTGCAACAGTTCCGGGTACTCCATCAGAGAGTGCTTGAAGGCCTTGAACGGCTTGCGGCTCTGCAGCGCGTTGGCGAGCGTCGCATAGGCGTGCGGCTCTTCCACCTCGCGGAGGAAATCCTGCATCAGTCCCAGCGACTGGGTGGTGCTCAGCGGGTCGATCAGCAGCAGGCGTTCCGGCTCGTTTTCCAGCAATGCGTCCAGTTCGGGATCGGGCGCCTCGGCGGAGATCAGCAGCACCTTGCCGCTGTACAGGTCGAGGTAGTGGTCGATTCCCGGGGTATCCAGGGCGAAGGCCAGTTCGTCGATATCGATGGTCATCGGGCGCATGGCGTCATCTCCCAAAAGGCGAAAGCCTGATCCTACGCAAAGGTGCCCCTCCTGTCCGCTTTCGATGGACGGGAGGGGCTGCCGATGCAAGGAGGATCCTCTCGGGATGTTACAGGCGGAAGCGTCCCACCTGTGCCTGCAACTGCGTGCCCAGGCGCGCCAGCTCGCCGCTGGAGGCGGCGGTCTGCTCGCTGGCGGCGGCCGACTGCTCGGCGACGTCGCGTACGCTGAGGACGCTGCGGTTGATCTCCTCGGCCACCGTGCTCTGTTGCTCCGCGGCAGTGGCGATCTGCAGGTTCATGTTCTGGATGTCGGAGACGGTGCGGGTGATGCTGTCCAGCGCGGCGCCCGCGCGGCGCGCCAGTTCCACCGTGCTGGCGGTCAGCGAGCGGCTGTTCTCCAGGCGTTCGGCGGCTTCGCCGGCGCCCTGCTGGAGACGCTGGATCAGGCCCTCGATCTCGGCGGTGGACTGCTGGGTGCGCTGGGCCAGGCCGCGGACCTCGTCGGCGACCACCGCGAAGCCGCGTCCGGCGTCGCCGGCGCGTGCCGCTTCGATGGCTGCGTTGAGCGCCAGCAGGTTGGTTTGCTCGGCCACCGACTTGATCACGTCGAGGACGCTGCCGATCTGCTCGCTCTCGTTCTTCAGGCGCGCCATGGCTTCGCTGGAAACGTCCATTTCGCTAGCCAGGCGCTCGATGCGGGTCACCGCCTGGTCGACCACCGCGTCGCCCTGGCGCGCCTCTTCGTCGGCCTGGCGAGCGGCCTGGGAAGCCAGTTCGGCGTTGCGCGCGACGTCCTGCACGGTGGCGGCCATCTCGTGCATGGCGGTGGCGACCTGGTCGGTCTCCACTTTCTGGCTGTTGACCCCGGCGCGGGTCTGCTCGGTGACCGCCGAGAGTTCCTCGGCGGAGCTGGCCAACTGGCTGACGCCGTCGCCGATCCGCCCGACCAGCTCGCGCAGGCTGTCGCCCATGCGCTGCATGACTCGCTGCAACTGGCCCAGTTCGTCGCGGCGCTGGAGGGTCAGGGGATTCTGCGGACGCTTGCCGAGGTCGCCGGCGGCGATGGCCTCGGCCTGCGCGAGGGCTTCGTCCAGCGGCCGGACGATCTGCCGGTTGATCGCCCAGCCGGCGACGCAGCCGAAGGCCAGGGCCAGCGCGGCGATCAGCCAGAGGCTGGCGCGGTCGCGGCTGGCGGTGCTCTCGCGCAATTGGCGACCGGCTTCGGTGAGGGTCCGGCCGGCCCGGGCCATATCCTGGGTGCTGCTTTGCATCGCTTGCTGCGCCTGGCGCGTGCGGATGACGCCGGCACGGAACTGCTCGATCCCGCCACGATAGCCCTGGAGGCTACCCATGGCCTGTTCCAGCGCCGCATCGGCCTCGCCGGGCAACTGGCCACGCAGCGTCGTGGCGGCCTGGCGGAGGGCGTCGAACGCGGCGAACGCGGCCTGCTCGGCCTTGTCGCTGCGTTCGAAGACGTAGCCGCGCACCTGGTAACGCACCATGAGCAACTGTTGGTGCAGGTCGGCCACCGCACGGCTACGTTGCAACGCCTGCGGGTCGCCGGCCTGCTGCGCGAGGCTGGCGTCCATCAGTTCCTCGAGGCGGGCGAAGCTGTCCAGCGCCTGCTGTGCAGTGCCCACCAGCACACCACGGGCGGCGCTGCGTTGCTGATCGGCTGCGGCGAGGTCGTCGAAAGCCTTGCGGTAGGCTTCGATGGCTTCGGTCTGGTGGGCCAGGGCGGCCGGGTCGAGCTCGCTGTCGCGCAGCGCCTGCAGGCGCTGGAGCATCCCGGCCAGGGTCTGGCGGACCTGCTCGGCCTGGCGCGGGTCGCTGCCGGCTTCGAAGGCCAGGCGGCCTTGTTCGGCTTGCTGGGTCTGTTCCATCAGGCTGGCGACTTCGGCGAGCTGCTCGCTGAGGGCGGTCTGGTGCGTGAGGGTGCGGTTGCTGCTGATCACCACCAGCAGAAGCAGCGCGAGGAGGACACCGAAACCGACCATCAGCTTGCGGCTGACGCTCAGCTTGGCCAGTTGGAGAACCCACCAATCGTACATCGTCATTACTCCAGGCAGTGCGACACCCTGGGTTGGCAGCCCCATGGCGTGGCGGAACAGGTAATGGCTCAGCGTCGTCGCGTCCGGCGTGCGGGCGCGGAGGGCCGGTACGTGGCCGGCGGGCGAGGTCTTATGGTTGTCGTGCGGAGCCCTGCGCGACAGAGGATGTCGGCCGGGCGGGGAAAACCTTCAGTCTTTTACCGGAGTTTTTTCAGAACAACCGCGCAAGCAGGGCGCTGACCGCGGTTTCCACGCGCAGGATGCGTTCGCCGAGCTGCACCGGATGCAGTCCGGCTTCGCGCAGCTTGTCGACCTCGTAGGGAATCCAGCCGCCTTCCGGGCCGATCGCCAGGGTCACCGGCTTCTCCACCGCGCGCGGACAGGCCGGCCAGGGACCGGGATGGCCGACCAGGCCGAGGCTGCCGGCGGCCAGGGCCGGCAGGCGGTCTTCGACGAAGGGTTTGAAGCGCTTCTCGACGATGATTTCCGGCAGCACCGTATCGCGGGCCTGCTCCAGGCCGAGGACCAGGTTCTCGCGGATCGCCGCCGGGTCGAGGAACGGGGTCTGCCAGAAGCTCTTTTCCACGCGGTAGCTGTTCAGCAGCACCAGCTTCGGTACGCCCATCGCGGCGATGGTCTGCAACACCCGGCGGAGCATCTTCGGTCGCGGCAAGGCCAGCAGCAGGGTGATCGGCAGCTTGGCCGGCGGCGGCTGGTCGAAGCGCACTTCCAGGGTCGCCTCGCTGGCGTCGAGCTTCAGCAGGCGACCTTCGCCCATCCAGCCGCCGAGGCGGCCGACCCGCAGGGTGTCGCCGTTCTCGGCGCGGTGCACTTCGTGCAGGTGCTTGAGGCGGCGATCGTGCAGGACCGCACGATCCGCCGACACGAAGTCGGCGTCGTCGAGGAGCAGCAGGTTCACTGGCGGGTGGCCGGAGGCTGGTCGCCGTCGCTGGCCGGTTGGTCGTCCGGATGCTCGCCGCGCTTGCGTACCAGGCGGCCGAACAGCAGGCCGATCTCGAACAGCAGCCACATCGGCACCGCGAGCATGGTCTGGGAGAAGATGTCCGGCGGGGTCAGGACCATGCCGACCACGAAACAGCCGATGATCACGTACGGGCGGATCTTCTTCAGGTACTCGACGTCGACCACTCCGATCCAGATCAGCAGCACCGTGGCCACCGGGATCTCGAAGGCGACGCCGAAGGCGAAGAACAGAGTCAGGACGAAGTCCAGGTAGCTGTTGATGTCCGTCATCATCGCCACGCCCTCGGGCGTCACGCTGGCGAAGAAGTGGAAGATCATCGGGAACACCAGGAAGTAGGCGAAGGCCATCCCGGCGTAGAACAGGATGATGCTGGACACCAGCAGCGGCAGCGCCACGCGCTTCTCGTGCTTGTACAGGCCGGGCGCGATGAAGCCCCAGACCTGCGCGAGGATCACCGGCATGGCGAGGAACAGCGCCACCACCATGGTCAGCTTGAACGGCGCGAGGAACGGCGAGGCGACGTCGGTGGCGATCATGCTGGTGCCTTCCGGAAGGAAGCGGCGCAACGGCTCGGAGACCAGGGTGTAGATCTTCTGCGAGAAGTAGAACAGGCCGGCGAAGATCAGGAAGATCGCCGCCACGCTGCGCAGCAGGCGCGTACGCAGTTCGGTCAGGTGCGAGACCAGGGGCATTTCCTGGTCGTGCTCGGGCTGCTCGGGTTTATCGGCGCTCATGGATTACGCGGCGTCTCGGACGGTGGCGAAGGGGGAGTGGAGGCAGCGACTGCCGGCGGTGCCGCGGCGTCCGCGGGCGGAACCGCAGGCGTGCTGGTCGGCGGCGGCGTGGGTACGCTCGGCGCCGGGCTCTCGGCCGCCGGCGGCGGGGTTTCCTGCGGGGGATTCTGACCGCTCAGCGGGGCCAGCAGCTTCTGCGCTTCGCGCTCCATCGAGAGGATGTGCTCGTTGTGCAGTTGCCGGCGAATCTCGTCCGCGCCGATTTCCCGTTCCACTTCCTGCTTGATGGTATTGAAACTGCGCTTCAGGCGGCCGATCCACAGGCCGGCGGTACGTGCGGCGCCCGGCAGGCGCTCGGGGCCGAGCACCAGCAGGGCGACCAGCCCGACCAGCAACAGTTCGCTGAAGCTGATTCCGAACATCGATGGCTACCCGTCAGTCCTTGCGCGCCGGCTCTTCGACCTTCTGCGCCTGGGCGTCGATGGTGTGCGGCTGGTTCAGCGGTTGGGCCGGCTGGGCGGCGGGCTGGTCCTTCTTGTCGTCTTCCTCGGTGTTCACCGCCTTGCGGAAGCCCTTGATCGCTTCGCCGACGTCGGAACCGAGGTTCTTCAGGCGCTTGGTGCCGAACACCAGTACCACGACGATCAGGATGACGATCCAGTGTTTCCAGTCAAAAATGCCCATGTCGTATTCCTCGCAATGTGTAGGTTCAGGCCGATGGTTGGCGGGCGGCTTTCTCGGCGTGGCCGGAAAGGCCGAAGCGGCGCTCCAGTTCGTCCAGCACGGCTTGCGGATGCTGGCCGAGGGCCGAGAGCATCACCAGCGAGTGGAACCAGAGGTCGGCGGTTTCGTAGATCAGGTCCTGGCAGTCGCCGCTGGCCGCGGCATCCTTGGCGGCGATGATGGTTTCCACCGACTCCTCGCCGACCTTCTCCAGGATCTTGTTCAGGCCCTTGTGGTACAGACTGGCCACATAGGAGCTGTCGGGCGCGGCGTTCTTGCGCTCCTCGAGCACCGCCGCCAGGCGGGTCAGGGTGTCACTCATGGTGGTGTCCTGCGTGTTCGTAGATAGCGTCCGGGTCCTTCAGCACCGGATCGACGGTCTTCCAGGCGCCGTTCTCGAAGACGCGGTAGAAACAGCTTTCCCGGCCGGTATGGCAGGCGATCCCGCCGACCTGCTCGACCATCAGGATGACCACGTCGGCGTCGCAGTCCAGACGCAGTTCGTGCAGCTTCTGCACGTGCCCGGACTCCTCGCCCTTGCGCCACAGCTTGCCACGCGAACGCGACCAATAGATTGCACGGTTCTCGCTGGCGGTCAGGGCCAGCGCCTCGCGGTTCATCCAGGCCATCATCAGCACGCGCCCGGTCTCGTGATCCTGGGCGATCGCAGGGACCAGGCCGTCGGCGTTCCAGTGAATCTCATCCAGCCAGTCTTTCATGGTCTTTCCACGTTCGTTGCCGGTACGTTGCGCGCGTTTCCGGCGGAAATGGGAGTAGTGTGCCAGCCGGGAGCGCGACTGGCTATCGGCGCGGGCCTAGTGGCCGTGCGCGGCGCTAGCGGCGCAGGATCAGGAACACCCCGCCGGCCAGCATCACCCACGCCGGCCAGGCTTCCAACTGCTGACCCAGGCCGACCTCGGCGGCGCCGACCAGCAGCACCGCGCCCACCAGGCGCCCGAGCCAGTCGTGGCGGGAACCTTTCCACTCCGGCGGCGGCGCATTGTGGGCGTGCGGTTGTGACAGGCGTTCGAGGGTGTCGCGGGCCATTTGCGACAGGTGCGGCACCTGCTCGACCTGTTGCTGGAAATTGCGCAGCAACTGCTTCGGGCTGACCCGTTCGCGCATCCAGCGCTCCAGGAACGGCTGGGCGGTGGCCCACAGGTCGAGTTCCGGGTAGAGCTGGCGGCCGAGGCCTTCGATGTTCAGCAGGGTCTTCTGCAGCAGCACCAGTTGCGGCTGGATCTCCATGTTGAAACGACGCGCGGTCTGGAACAGGCGCAGCAGGACCTGGCCGAAGGAGATGTCCTTCAGCGGCTTCTCGAAGATCGGTTCGCAGACGGTGCGGATCGCCGCCTCGAAGTCGTTGACCTTGGTTTCCGCCGGTACCCAGCCGGAGTCGATATGCAGTTGGGCGACCTTGCGGTAGTCGCGCTTGAAGAAGGCGATCAGGTTGCGCGCCAGGTAGTCCTGGTCCTCGTCGGTCAGGCTGCCGACGATGCCGCAGTCCACCGCGATGTATTGCGGGCTCCAGGGCGCGCGGGTGCTGACGAAGATGTTGCCGGGGTGCATGTCGGCATGGAAAAAGCTGTCGCGGAACACCTGGGTGAAGAAGATCTCCACGCCGCGCTCGGCCAGTGCCTTGAAGTCGGTGCGCTGGTCGCGCAGGGTTTCCAGGTCGGTCACCGGGATGCCGTAGATGCGCTCCATCACCAGCACCTTGGGCCGGCACCAGTCCCAGTAGACCTGTGGCACGTAGAGCAGCGGCGAGCCTTCGAAGTTGCGTCGCAGCTGCGAGGCGTTGGCCGCCTCGCGGAGCAGGTCGAGTTCGTCGACGATGGTCTTCTCGTAGTCGCTGACCACTTCCACCGGGTGCAGGCGCCGCGCCTCGCTGGAGACCCGCTCGGCGAGGCGGGCGAGGATGAACAGCCAGGCGATGTCGGAGCGGATCACCGGTTCCAGGTTCGGCCGGATCACCTTCACCACCACTTCCTCGCCGCTCTTCAGGCGCGCGGCGTGGACCTGGGCCACCGAGGCGGAGGCCAGCGGTTCGCGTTCGAAGCGGGCGAAGACCTGTTCGATCTTCGCGCCCAGCTGTTCCTCGATGCGCTTGACCGCCAGCTCCGGCGGGAAGGGCGGCACCTTGTCCTGCAGCCAGGCCAGTTCGTTGGCGATGTCGTCGGGCAGCAGGTCGCGGCGGGTGGAGAGAATCTGGCCGAACTTGATGAAGATCGGTCCGAGGTCCTGCAGTGCCAGGCGCAGGCGCGCGCCGCGGGTCAGTTCCAGCTTGCGCCGCGGCAGCCAGCGCCAGGGCAGGGTGGCACCGAGCAGGCGCAGCCACCAGGGCAGCATCGGCAGTTCGAGGATCAGGTCGTCCAGGCGGTAGCGGATGACGACGCGCTGGATGCGCAGGAGGCGGCGGACAGCGAGGAGCTTCATGCGTCGGGCTTGGTCTTTTGGCTGAGGCGTCCGACGCGCGCGTCGAGACGATCGAGGGCCAGCTTCAGCTGGTCCAGTTCGGCGAAGCGTGCTTCGGCTTCGTGCTGGCCGACCAGCGTACGGCTTTCCTCGGCAAGGTAGTCGGCCAGGTTCAGGCGCAGGCTGTGCAGGCTCTGCGCGCTCCAGCGCGAAGCGTCGCGCAGGCCGCTGCCGAGCACCTGGGTGGCGAGCGGGCCGAGCCAGCGCGACAGTTCGTACTCCCAGTCCAGCTCCAGGCTCTGCAGGATGCCGGCCAGTTCCAGCAGGGCCGCGCTGTCGCCGTCCATGCTGACTTCCGGGCTGTGCAGGACGCGGGTCTTGTCGCGCGCCAGGGCCAGGTGCAGGAGGTTGCCGGCCGGCGCACGCAGGGTGCAGTCGACCTCCGCCTCATGCTGCGCGGCGAAGTGCAGGCCGTCGCCGGCGGGCAGGATGAAGATCCGCAGCGGCGGGCTCAGGCAGTCGACCTCGATGACCTTGGCGGAAAGCCTGCGCAGGCGCGGCAGCGCTGTCCCGTCGAGGCGCAGGACGCGATTGATGCCGGTTTCGGCGGCGGCCAGCACGGCCTGGATCAGCAGCGAGCTCATCGGCGCGCCCTCGGTTAAGGCTTGATACCGCGGTGCAGGGCGACGATGCCGCCGGTCATGTTGTGGTAGGTCACGCGGTCGAAGCCGGCTTCCACCATCATCGCCTTCAGGGTTTCCTGGTCGGGGTGCATGCGGATCGACTCGGCCAGGTAGCGATAGCTCTCGGAGTCGTTGGTGACCAGCTTGCCCATCAGCGGCAGCAGGCTGAACGAATAGGCGTCGTAGGCCTTGGACAGCAGGTTGCTGCTCGGCTTGGAGAACTCCAGCACCAGCAGGCGGCCACCGGGCTTGAGCACGCGCAGCATGGAGCGGATCGCTTCGTCCTTGTGGGTGACGTTGCGCAGGCCGAAGGCGATGGTCACGCAGTCGAAGTGGTTGTCCGGGAAGGGCAGCTTCTCGGCGTCCGCCTGGACGAAGCTGACGTTGCCGGAGACGCCCTTGTCGAGCAGCTTGTCGCGGCCGACCTTGAGCATCGAGGCGTTGATGTCGGCCAGCACCACCTCGCCGGTCGGGCCGACCAGGCGCGAGAACTGCCGGGTCAGGTCGCCGGTGCCGCCGGCGATGTCGAGCACGCGGTTCCCGCTGCGCACGCCGGACAGCTCGATGGTGAAGCGCTTCCACAGGCGATGGATGCCACCGGACATCAGGTCGTTCATCAGGTCGTACTTGGCTGCCACCGAGTGAAATACCTCGGCGACCTTCTTCGCCTTCTGGCTTTCCGGAACGTTCTGGTAGCCGAAGTGGGTGGTGGGTTCGGCGTCGGCGCCTTTGCGGGGATCGTTCATGACGTTCTCACCTGGAAAGAATGCCGGGCATTCTAACAGGATGTGGGGAAAGTGCTGTGCCGCCGTCCGACGGCGCGGGTGCGGTGTTTTGTCTGGCCGCGTATAGTTTTCCGATCTGCAATCAGGAGTCGATCCATGTCGCGTATCCACATCGAACGTCCGCACAGCCTGGGGCTGGACGCCGCACGGGCCAAGGCGGAGAAACTGGCCGAACGTCTGGCGAAGGAGCACGGCGTGCAGTGCGAATGGCAGGGCGACGAGCTGACCTTCAAACGCAGTGGCGTCGACGGCAGGATCGCGGTGGGGGCGGACAAGGTCGCGGTGGACGTCAAGCTCGGCCTGATGCTGTCGGCCATGAGCGGCCTGCTCAAGGGCGAGATCGAGAAGGCGCTGGACAAGGCGCTGGCCTGATCCCGCCGGGCGTTCGCCGTCCTGGCGGCGCCCATCTTCCGCTTAGTATGCGGTTTCTAATTTTCCCCGATACCTTGCTCTCACGCTGCCAGCGTTCCGGCGGCGCCTGCGGTTTCTTCAACCCAACGAGCGTGAGGTGCCCCATGGCCAAGATTGCCCTGAAGAAAAAGACCGTTTCCGAATCCACTTCCCTGGTCTCCGAGATCCGCCACTATGCCCGCCAGATCTGGCTTGCCGGCCTGGGTGCGTATTCCCGCCTGGGCACCGAAGGCAGCGACTACTTCAAGGAATTGGTGAAAGCTGGCGAAGCCCTGGAGAAAAAAGGCAAATCGCTGGTCACAAGTCAGGTCGATTCGGCCAATGACAGTGTCAAGACCGGCCTCTCTTCGGTGAAGGGAAAAGTCGAAGACCAGCTCGACAGGATCGAGCAGGCATTCGACAGCCGTGTCGCTAGCACGTTGAACCGGATAGGCATACCTTCCCGGAACGATGTCGAAGCACTCTCTGCTAAGCTGGATGAGCTGAGCGCAGTGCTCGAGCGTGTCGCGAGAACCCAATAAGGAGAGCAGGATGGCTGGCAAGAAGAAGAGCGAAAAAGAGTCCAGTTGGATCGGCGAGATCGAGAAATACTCGCGGCAGATCTGGCTGGCTGGTCTGGGGGCCTACTCGAAGGTCAGCAAGGACGGCAGCAAGCTGTTCGAGACCTTGGTGAAAGACGGCGAGAAGGCTGAAAAAGAAGCGAAGTCCGATGTGGACGCGCAGGTCGGTGCGGCGAAGGCTTCCGCCCGCTCTGCGAAGAGCAAGGTCGACGAGGTTCGGGACCGTGCGCTCGGCAAGTGGAGCGAGCTCGAGGAAGCTTTCGACAAGCGCCTGAACAGCGCCATCTCGCGTCTCGGCGTGCCGAGCCGCAACGAGGTGAAGGAGCTGCACAGCAAGGTCGATACGCTGACCAAGCAGATCGAGAAACTCACCGGCGTCAGCGTCAAGCCGGCGGCGAAGGCAGCGGCCAAGCCTGCGGCGAAACCGGCTGCCAAGCCCGCGGCGAAAACCGCAGCGGCCAAGCCGGCAGCTAAACCGGCAGCCAAGGCCGCCGCCAAGCCTGCGGCGAAACCCGCGGCGAAAAAAACCGCGGCGAAAACCGCGGCCGCCAAGCCGGCAGCCAAGCCCGCCGCCAAACCGACTGCGAAGGCCGCAGCGAAACCGGCGACCAAGCCGGCAGCCAAGGCCGCGGCGAAGCCTGCTGCGAAACCTGCCGCAGCCAAGCCTGCCGCGAAGCCGGCAGCCAAGCCGGCCGCTGCGACCGCCGCCAAGCCCGCGGCGAAACCTGCCGCCAAGCCGGCTGCGAAAAAGCCTGCGGCGAAGAAGCCGGCAGCCAAGCCCGCCGCGGCGAAACCGGCCGCTCCCGCCGCGTCTTCGAGCGCGCCCGCTGCCCCCGCCGCCACACCGGCTGCCAGCGCTCCGGCAGCGAACGCTCCGGCGACGCCGAGCAGCCAGGGCTGAGTCCTGGCGGCAAGGCACACGCCCGGCACTCGCCGGGCGTTTTTCATTCCGGTCCCAGGTAGCGCTGCGCCAGGCTTTCCGCCGAGCGTTGGGCCTCGCTGCGCAGATGCGGGGCGACCAGCATCATGATCTGGTAGACCACCGTGCGCACCTCGCCCTTGCTGCCCAGTACCCGCTGGTAATCCAGGGAGAACAGCAGGGTCAGGGTGATCTGTTCGACCAGTTGCCCGAGTGCCGGCGAGTCGCTGCGCAACTGCCGGTCGGCCTTGAGGCGGGCCAGCAGGGTGGCCAGGGTCCGCTTCAGCGCGCCGAGCCAGGTACGGATGCCGCGAGCCAGCCGTGGCAGGCGCCCGGTCAGGTTGGACAGGTCCTGGAACAGGAAGCGGTAGTGGGCGAGGCGCTCGACGATCAGGTGCAGGAACAGCCAGTAGTCCTCCGCGCCCAGGCGCACCTCCTCGGGCGGATCGAGCAGCGGCGCCAACTCGGCCTGGAACCGCTCGAACAGCGCCATCACCAGCGGTTCCTTGCCATGGAAGTGGTAGTAGAGATTGCCCGGGCTGATGCCCAGTTCGTTGGCGATCTCCAGTGTCGAGACGTTGGGCTCGCCCTGTTCGTTGAACAGCAACAGCGAGCATTCGAGGATTCGGTCGCGTGTCTTCATCCGGACTTCTTCTGGGGATGGAGGTGCCCGGCTCCAGGCGCCCGGGCCGGATCTTTCAGCGTATATGCACGTAGGTGCCCGGGGCCGCTTCGAGGGGCGGATGCGCGGCGCTGCCAAGGTTGAAGTCAGGGTTGCCCAGCTCGCCCGAGCGCTCCTGCAGCCAGCCCAGCCAGACCGGCCACCAGCTGCCCTCTTCGCGCTTGGCGTCGTAGTACCAGGCGCGTGGATCGCTGCTCAGCTTGTCGTTCTCGAAGTAGCAGGCCTTGGGGTTTCCGGGAGGGTTGAGGATGCTCTGGATGTGCCCGCTGTTGGACAGGATGAAGCGGCGCTGGCCGCCCAGCAGGAGGGCCGAGCGATAGACCGCGTCCCAGGGCGTGATGTGGTCGGTGATGCCGGCGACGTGGAAGCTGTCGATCGCCACCTTGCCCAGGTCCACCGCGGTCCCGCTGACCTCCAGCGCGCCCGGGCGGGTCAGCGGGTTGTGCTTGAACAGGTCGAGCAGTTCGCCGTGGAACGCCGCGGGCAGCCGCGTGTTGTCGTTGTTCCAGTAGAGGATGTCGAACGCCGGCGGCTGCCTGCCGAGCAGGTAGTTGTTGACCCAGTAGTTCCAGATCAGGTCGTTGGGGCGCATCCAGGCGAACACCTTGGCCATGTCGCGCCCGTCCAGCACGCCATGCTGGTAGGAGCGGCGCTTGCTGCTCTCCAGGGTCTGCTCGTCGGCGAAGAGCATCGCCGGGCTTTCCATCTGGCTGTCGAGCAGGCTGACCAGGTAGGTGACGCTACTGACCTTGCGCAGTTGCCGGCGCACCTGCAGGTGGCCGAGCAAGGCGGCCACGGTGAGCCCGCCGGCGCAGGCGCCGGCCAGGTTCACGCTGCGGCTGCCGGTGATCTCGCGGCTGACCTCGATGGCCTGGTCGAGGGCCTCGACATAGGTGCTCAGGCCCCATTCGCGGTGCTGGGCGTCGGGGTTGCGCCAACTGATGACGAAGACCTGCAGGTTGTTCTTCAGGGCGTACTGGACGAAGCTCTTTTCCGGCGACAGGTCGAAGATGTAGTACTTGTTGATCTGCGGCGGCACGATCAGCAGGGGCTTGGCGTACTGGCGCTCGCCCAGCGGCTTGTACTGGATCAGCTCCAGCACCTCGTTGCGGAACACCACCGCGCCTTGCGTGGTGGCGAGGTTGCGACCGATCTCGAAGGCGGTCTTGTTCACCTGGCTGGGCATGCCGCCGTTGTGCACCAGGTCTTCGAGCAGGTGGCGGACGCCATTGAGCAGGCTGATCCCGCCGGTATTGAACAGTTCCTTTACCGCCAGTGGATTGATCAGGCTGTTGCTGGGTGCCACGGCGTCGGAGAGCAAGGCGACGAGGAAGCGGGCGCGGGCGCGATCGTCGCAGTCCAGGTTGCTTTCGTCGATCCAGGCGAGCAGTTGCTTCTGCCACGCCAGGTAGGCCTGCAGGGTGCGCCGGTAGAAGGGATTGAGGCGCCAGGATGGATCCTGGAAGCGGGCGTCCTGTGGGTTCGGCTGGTGCAGGGTGTCGCCCAGCAGCACCTTGCCCAACTGGCCTCCGAAGGCGACCAGGTGCCGCGCACTGTGCAGCGGCTGGCGCAGGCCGTGGACAGCCAGGCTGCGGACCGTCGTCAGCAGGTCCTTGCCGCGCAGGCCGACGATGGCGCTCTGTGCACTCATGAACTCGGCGGGCACCGGCACGCTACCCGATTCCTGCTTTTCTCGCATGGACCACACTCCGTCGTAGGACCACAGTCTGGATGCCACGGGCGATCGTCCCCTGGCTCGGAATACTCAGTTATAGCCTGTGAATTCCGTTTCACCCGGGGCAGAACCGCACACCTGCCTGAACAGGGAGGATGCCGCCCGACAGTGGGGCAGCAAGCGCTGTACCACAACGCCGGGAGGGGCGTCGCAGAGCTTGCGCTGTCGCGGCGAAGCCAGGCGCCATGCGCCGTTGCGGAACATTGACTATGCACCTGCACCATGACGAAGCAGTGTCTGCTGCCCTGGTGTTGCCCGTGCAGCAGTTCAGCCGGTCTTGGGCAGGAACGGACGAGGGTGCATGATGGCGCGACGGCGCTCCTCGGCGAGGAACTTCATGATGATCGGCGCCACCGATTCGGCGCGGGTCACCAGGAACAGGTGGCCGTCGTCGATCACGTGCAGTTCGGCGTTGGGAATGCGCCAGGCCAGCACACGCATGTTGATCAGCGGGATGATCGGGTCGTCGTCGCCGGCCAGCACCAGGGTCGGCTGGCGGATCCTATGCAGCCAGTGGATGCTGGTCCAGCCGAGCCCGGCGAACAGTTGCCAGTAGTAGCCCAGCTTGCCCGACGAACGCACCTTGCTGGCATGCGCCATGGCCAGCTTGGGGTCGCGGCGGAAGGCCCCGCCGTAGATGTCCGGGGCGATGTGTACGCCATAGGAGGGCTGGATGTAGCGCCGCGGGCTGGCCATGCGCATCAGTACCTTCGGCTTGCCTGGCACCATCACCGCGCCAGCCGAAGTGGCGGCGAGGATCAGCTTCTTGCAGCGTTCCGGATAGTCGTGGGCGAACTGCTGGGCCAGCGCGCCGCCCCAGGACACGCCGATCGCGTTGACCTGGCCGTAGTCCAGGTAGTCGAGCATCCGCGCCGCCAGCTTGGCCAGGCCGGGAAAGCGGTAGGGCACGCTGGGCGTCGAGGAACCGCCGACGCCGGGAACGTCGAAGGCGATCACCTCCAGTTCCGGGTCGAGCGCCTGGACGAAGGGGAACACCAGTTCCAGGTTGGCGCCTATGCCGTTGAAGATCAGCAGCGGAGTGCTTCCTTCCTTGCCCGGCCGCACTGCGGTGCGGATGGTCTGGCCGTCGAGGTCGATGGTCCGGAAGACGAAGGGCTGGGGCATGCTCGGGGTCCTCGGCGGCGCGGCCGCGGGCTCGGCGATACGGGGCCTGGCCGGCTTCCGCGCGGCACGGGGCCGCGCCGGAGGCGCTGGCGGGGTTTCGTCGGCGGAGGCCGCGGATCGCTCCTGCGGCTGTTCTTCAGGCTGGTCGCTTTTCATCGTTCATGCACGTAGGTTCCGGGCGCGGCTTCGCCGGCCGGATAGGTCTTGTTGCCCAGGTTGGCGGGCGCCTTGCGGGTCTTGCCGGAGCGTTCGGCCAGCCATTGCTGCCAGTGCAACCACCACGAGTCGGCGTGCTTGCCGGCCTGTTCCAGCCAGGCCTTGGGCTCGGCGGGCAGTTCCGGATTGGTCATGAAGCGTGCCTTGGGGTTACCCGGTGGGTTGAGGATGCTCTGGATGTGACCGCTGTTGGAGAGGATGAACTCGCACTTGCCACCCAGCAGCCTGGCCGACTTGTAGCACGACTCCCAGGGGGTGATGTGGTCGTTCAGACCGGCGACACAGTAGAAGTCGCAAGTCACCTGCTTCAGGTCGATGGGCGTGCCGGAGACCTCCAGGGCGCCGGGGCGGTTCAGCGGGTTGCTCTTGAACAGTTCGACGAACTCGCCGTGCAGCGCGGCGGGCAGGCGCGTGGTGTCGTTGTTCCAGTAGAGGATGTCGAACGCCGGCGGCTGCCTGCCGAGCAGGTAGTTGTTGACCCAGTAGTTCCAGATCAGGTCGTTGGGGCGCATCCAGGCGAACACCTTGGCCATGTCCTTGCCCTCCAGCACGCCGGACTGGTAGGAACGACGCTTGGCGGCCTCCAGAGTCTTCTCGTCGGCGAACAGCGCGACCTGGGTATTCAGTTCGAAGTCGAGCACGCTGACCAGTTGGGTGAAGGCGTTGACCTTCTTCTCGCCGCTGGCCACGTAGTGGCCGACCAGGGTCGCGGTGGTGATCCCGCCGGAGCAGGCGCCGAGGAGGTTGAGGTCCTTGCTGCCGGTGATCGACAGGACTACCTCGATGGCCTCCTTGAGCGCCTCGATATAGGTGGTCAGGCCCCATTCGCGCTGCGACTTGGTCGGGTTGCGCCAGCTGACGATGAAGGTCTGCACGCCGTTGCGCAGGCAGAAGCGCGCCAGGCTCTTGTCCGGCGACAGGTCGAAGACGTAGAACTTGTTGATCTGCGGCGGCACCACCAGCAGCGGGCGTTCGTGCACCGACTCGGTGATCGGCCGGTACTGGATCAGTTCCAGCACGTCGTTGCGGAACACCACGGCGCCCTCGGTGGTGGCCAGGTTCTTGCCCACCTCGAAGGCGTCCATGTCCACCTGGCTCGGCATCCCGCCGTTGTTCACCAGGTCCTTGGCCAGGTGGCCGAGGCCGTCCAGCAGGCTCTTGCCGCCGGTCTCGAAGAAGCGCTTGACCGCCGCCGGGTTGCTCAGGCTGTTGGTCGGCGACATCGCCTCGGTCAGCAGGTTGATGACGAACTGGCCACGACTGATGTCCTGCGGCGACAGGTCGCTGTGGCTGATCCAGCTGTGCAGCTCCTTGCGCCAGGCCAGGTAGGTCTGCATGTAGCGCTTGTACAGTGGATTCTGGCTCCAGGCCGGATCGGAAAAGCGTCGGTCGTCATCGCCTGGGCGTAGCTCCGACTGGCCGAGCAGGACGTTCTTCAGCTCCAGGCTGAAATGCGCCACGTGCCTGGCGCTGTGCAGCGGCTGGCGCACCGCCTGGAGCAGGACCATGCGCGCGGAGGTGAGCAGGTCCTTGCCCCGGATGCCGATCACCGGATTCAGGTTCAGCGTGTTTTCCGCGGCTTGCTTGGGAAGCTCGTTATTGTTCTTCTGACTCATCGGCAACGCTCCATTGTTCGAGGCGAAACAGGGGACCGCAACGAAACCGGGGACCAGGTGTCCGGCCGGCTACTGCTCGACTACCAGCCCACCCGCACGTTTCAGGGCGGGGCGGACGCACGTCAGGGAAGGGAACCCGGACAAGGGGCTGCACCGTCTTGGTTACGCGAGTTTCCGCTGGCGTGCAAGCTGGCAGAAGCATCGGTGGCCGGCGTGGCTGGCCCGGCGAGCGGCCGACCTGCGGACTAGAGCGTTGCTGCCGTGCAGGGTAGGACATTCGCCGTGGCGACCGCGCCGACCGGATGTCTGGTCTGGCAGTCTGCGGGGCGAATGTTGCAAATGACGTGCCCTCGTTCGGGGCAGCGGGGAAAAATCGCCTGGATGCCGTGTGCCGCGAAGGGGCACTCGGCCCGGCGCTTCAGAGCATCAGCTTGACGACCGACTCGTCGGGGTCGCGCGACTTGCCGGCGCTGGCCAGCTCCGCCAGGTAGTCGGCCCATAGCTGGTCCTTGCGGGTCGCCAGCTCGTACAGGTAGTCCCAGGTGAACAGGCCGCTGTCGTGGCCGTCGTCGAAGCTCAGCTTAAGTGCGTACTGGCCGGCGGGTTCGACGCCGACCAGGCCGACGTTCAGCTTGCCGTACTGCAATACCGGGTTGCCGTGGCCCTGGACCTCGGCCGAGGGCGAATGCACGCGGAGGAACTCGGCAGGCAGGTCGTAGCTATCCTCGCCGTAGCGCAGGGTCAGGGTCTTCGAGGCTTTGTGCAGCTGGATGGCGGAAGGGATACGCATCGCATCGGACTCGCGGAAGGGCGGAGTACAAGGATACCCCGGTTCGGGACCGCGCGGCCCGCCGCCACGGTGTTGGCCGTGGCGGCGGCGGTGGTCAAAGGATGTAGCGGGACAGGTCCTCGTCCTCGGCCAGCTCGCCGAGGTGGCTGTTGACGTAGCCGGCATCGATCAGGATCGGCTTGTCGCTATGCTCGCTGGCCAGGTCGGCGGCGCTGAACGAGACCTCTTCCAGCAGCCGCTCGAGCAGCGTATGCAGGCGGCGGGCACCGATGTTCTCGGTCTTCTCGTTGACCTGCCAGGCGATCTCGGCAAGGCGCTTGATGCCGTCCTCGGCGAACTCGATGGCCAGCCCCTCGGTCTTCAGCAGCTCGCGGTACTGCTCGGTGAGCGAGGCATGCGGCTCGGTGAGGATGCGCTCGAAATCGTTCGGACTGAGGGCCTTGAGCTCCACGCGGATCGGCAGGCGGCCCTGCAGCTCGGGAACCAGGTCGCTCGGCTTGCTCAGGTGGAAGGCGCCGGAGGCGATGAACAGGATGTGGTCGGTCTTGACCATGCCCAGCTTGGTGTTCACCGTGCAGCCCTCGATCAGCGGCAGCAGGTCGCGCTGTACGCCCTCGCGGGAGACGTCGGCGCCGCCGGCGTTGGCGCGCTTGGCGATCTTGTCGATCTCGTCGATGAAGACGATGCCGTGCTGCTCGACCGCCTCCAGGGCGCGTGCCTTGAGCTCTTCCTCGTTGACCAGGCGCACCGCCTCTTCGTCGCGGATCAGCTTCAGGGCCTCGGCGACCTTCAGCTTGCGGGTCTTCTTCTTGCCCTTGCTCATGCCGGAGAACAGGTTCTGCAACTGGTTGGTCATCTCCTCCATGCCGGGCGGGGCCATGATCTCCACGCCGGCCGGGTTGTCGGCCACCTCGATGTCGATTTCCTTGTCGTCCAGCTGGCCTTCGCGCAGGCGCTTGCGGAACAGCTGGCGGGTGTTGCTGTCCTCGCGTGCCGGCTCGTCGCCGAAGCCCATGGCGGGACGCGCGGCCGGCAGCAGGGCATCGAGGATGCGCTCTTCGGCGGCGTCCTCGGCGCGATACTTGACCTTCTGGATCTCCTGTTCGCGGAGCATCTTCACCGCGGCGTCGGCGAGATCGCGGATGATCGATTCGACGTCGCGTCCGACATAGCCGACCTCGGTGAACTTGGTCGCCTCGACCTTGATGAACGGCGCGTTCGCCAGGCGCGCCAGGCGGCGGGCGATCTCGGTCTTGCCGACGCCGGTGGGGCCGATCATGAGGATGTTCTTCGGTGTTACCTCGGCGCGCAGCTCGGCCGGCAGTTGCATGCGTCGCCAGCGGTTGCGCAGGGCGATGGCGACGGCGCGCTTGGCGTCGTCCTGGCCGATGATGTGGCGGTTGAGTTCGTGGACGATCTCGCGGGGCGTCATGGACATTCGTTTACTCCAGCGGGGGACGAGCGCTTCAGACGGCGCTGTCCAGCTCCTCGATGGTCAGGTTCTGGTTGGTGAAGACGCAGATCGAGCCGGCGATGTTCAGCGCGGTCTCGGCGACTTCCCGAGCGCTCAGCTCGGCGTTGTGCTGCAGTAGGGCCAGGGCCGCGGCCTGGGCGAAGCCGCCGCCGGAGCCCATGGCGATCAGGCCGTGTTCGGGTTCGACCACGTCGCCGTTGCCGGTGATGATCAGCGAGGCATCCTTGTTGGCGACCGCGAGCATGGCTTCGAGGCGGCTCAGGGAGCGGTCGGTGCGCCAGTCCTTGGCCAGTTCGACGGCGGCGCGGACCAGGTGCCCCTGGTGTTTCTCCAGTTGCTGCTCGAAGCGCTCGAACAGGGTGAAGGCATCGGCGGTGGCGCCGGCGAAACCGGCCAGTACCTGACCGTGATACAGGCGCCGGACCTTCTTGGCGTTGCCTTTCATCACGGTGTTGCCCAGGGAAACCTGGCCGTCGCCGCCCATGACGACTTTGCCGTTGCGGCGGACAGATACGATGGTGGTCAAGGGGGAAATCTCCACACTGCGGGGCCGAATGCCCGGAATGCTGGGAGATATAGGGGCGATCCGCGGCTTTTCAACCGCACGCACCGCCGTGCGTCGGAACGCACGGCGTGGCCCGCGTTCAGCGGGCCTTGCGTTGCTGTAACAGCAGGTTGCTGAAGCCGTTGGAGGACAGTGTCTTCTGCGCCTGGGACAACTGGTCGCGGCTGTTGAACGGGCCGACCATCACCCGGTACCAGGTCTCGTCGCGGACGTTGCCGGCCTCGACGTTCACCGACTGCCCGAGCAGGATGATCTGCGCGCGCACGCGGTCGGCGTCGGACTGCTTGCGGAACGAGCCGGCCTGCAGGAAGAACTGCGTGCTGGCGGCGACCACCGCTTTCGGCAGCGGCGGTGGCACCTGCCCGGCGAGTGCGGCCTTGGCCCGCGCTTCGTCGGCCTTGGCCAGCTCGGCGGGGGTGGGCGGCGGCGGGGCCTTCTCCGGTACCGCTTCCGGCGGCACCACGACCTCGGACTCCGGCAGCAGGGTGTAGAACTCGTACTTCGGCTTGGCCTGGGCCGGCGTCTGCGTTTGTGCGGGCTGCTGGGCCTGGCCGTTCTGCTGCGGCTGCTTGCCCTGCACGGCGGCCGGGCGCTGGGCGTCCGGGCGTTCGCGCTGGACGTCCTTGCGCCCGGGTTCGAGCTTCATCAGGAACATGATGAAGCCGCCGATGGCCAGGCCGGCGACCAGCCAGACCCAGCCGGGAACGCCGTTCTTCGCGGCGGGCGCCTGGTAGCGGCTGGCGCCGCGCTTGGGGGCGGGTTTCTTCTTTGCCATGGGGGTTCCCGGACTCCTGTTCGGGCGGGTTCGATTACATGCGTTCCAGAGTCTTCAGACCGAGCAGCTCCAGGCCCTGTTCCAGGGTACGGCCGGTCAGCGCGGCGAGACGCAGGCGGCTGTCCTTCTGCGCCGGGTCCTCGGCGGTGAGGATCGGGCAATGCTCGTAGAAGCTGGAGAACAGCCCGGCCAACTCGTACAGGTAGGCGCAGAGCAGGTGCGGCACGCCCTTGAGCGCGACGTTGTTGATCAGGTCGCCGAACTGCGCCAGCTGTGCGGCCAGGGCCAGCTCCTGGGGCTGCTCGAGGACGATCTTCCCGCCCAGTTGCTCGCGGCCCTGGCCGAGCTTGCGGAAGACGCTGGCCACGCGGGTGCAGGCGTAGAGCAGGTAGGGTGCGGTGTTGCCTTCGAAGCTCAGCATCAGTTCGAAGTTGAAGCTGTAGTCGCTGGTGCGGTGCTTGGACAGGTCGGCGTACTTCACCGAGTCGATCCCCACCACCCGGCCGATCTCGCGCAGCTGGACCTCGTCGAACGGCTCCTCGCCACGCTCGGCGCGCTGCTCGTTGCGTTCCTTGACCAGCGCATAGGCGCGGCTCTCGGCCTCTTCCAGCAGGTCGATCAGCTTCACCGTACCGCCGTCGCGGGTCTTGAACGGACGGCCGTCTGCGCCGTTCATGGTGCCGAAGCCCATGTGCTCCAGCTCTATGCCGGCCGGAACGAAACCGGCGCGCCGCGCCACTTCGAAGACCTGCTGGAAGTGCAGGGCCTGGCGCTGGTCGACGAAGTACAGCACGCGGTCGGCGTGCAGCACGTTGTGCCGATAACGCATGGCGGCGAGGTCGGTGGTGGCGTAGAGGTAGCCGCCGCCGGCCTTCTGCACGATCACCGGGAGCGGATTGCCCTCGGCGTTCTTGAACTCTTCGAGGAAGACGCACAACGCGCCGTTGTCTTCGGTGAGCAGGCCCTTGGCGGTCAGGTCGGCGACCACCTGGGCGAGGTCGTCGTTGTAGGCGCTCTCGCCCATGACGTCGGCCATGCTCAGCTTCACGCCGAGACGGTCGTAGACCTTCTGGCAGTGCGACAGGGAAATCTCGTTGAAGCGGGTCCACAGGCGCAGGCAGTCGGGGTCGCCGGCCTGCAGCTTGACTACCAGTTCGCGGGCGCGGTCGGCGAATTCGGGAGACTCGTCGAAGCGTTTCTTCGCCGCGCGGTAGAAGACCTCCAGGTCGTGCAGCTCGGCCTCGGCGTCGACCGGTTGCTCTTCCAGGTAGGCGAGCAGCATGCCGAACTGGGTGCCCCAGTCGCCGACATGGTTCTGCCGGATCACCGTGTCGCCGAGGAACTCGAGGACGCGCGCGACGGCGTCGCCGATGATGGTCGAGCGCAGGTGGCCGACGTGCATTTCCTTGGCCAGGTTCGGCGAGGACAGGTCGATCACCACGCGCTGCGCCGGGCCTGCCTTGCGCACGCCGAGACGTTCGTCGGCGAGGGCGCGGTCGAGGCTGGCGGCGAGCCAGACGTGATCCTGGAAGAAGTTGAGGAAGCCGGGACCGGCGATCTCCACCTTGGCCAGTTGCTCGTGGGCGGGGATTGCCTCGACCAGCCTGGCGGCCAGGTCGCGCGGCTTCATCCCGGCCGGCTTGGCCAGCATCATGGCGATGTTGCTGGCGAAATCGCCGTGGCTACGGTCCTTGGTGTTCTCCACCTGGATGTCCGGGGTCAGGCCGGCGGGCAGGGTGCCGTCCGCGGTCAGTTGGTCGAGGGCTTGCTGGATCAGCTGGCGAATCGTGTCTTTCATCGTTCTCTCCGTGCTCGCGGGCAGAGGGGCGGCGCGCGACGGTCGGGCAGGGGAAGGGCCGGCGGATGCGGCGCTCCGAAGTTCACTCCCCGCGATGTGCGCGGGGTGGCCGGTCGAGGCTCAGAACCGCGCATTATCCGTGGGCGGACAGGCGTTGCCAACCGTTGCGGCGATTAGCCGACAGTTTGCGCCGGACATCGCGGATTCCGGCTGACCCCAGTCAAGCGGGGCGTCTTCCTGGAAGGCGCTCAGAACAGGTCGATCGGATCGATATCGAGCGACCAGCGCACCTGGCGCCCGCCGGGCAACTGTTCGAGGCTCTGCAGCCAGGGCGTCAGCAGGCGATGCAGCGGCGCCCGGCTCATGCACTGCAGCAGCAGTTGCGCGCGGTGCTTGCCGGCACGCCGCTCCATGGGCGCGGGCACCGGCCCGAGCAGTTCCACCTCCGGTCCGCCCATCTGCTCGAGCAATTGCTCGGCGGCACTGCAGGCGCTGTCGAGGAAGGCTTCCGCCTGGCCCGGCTTGTGCGCTTCGGCGCGCAGCAGGGCGAGGTGGGCGAAGGGCGGCAGGCCGGCGGCGCGGCGTTCGCTGAGGGCCTGTTCGGCAAAGGCGAAGTAGCCGTCCTCGGTGAGCTGGACCAGCAGCGGGTGATCGGCCAGGTGGGTCTGGATCAGTACCCGTCCGGGCTCCTCGGCGCGTCCTGCGCGGCCGGCGACCTGGACGATCTGCTGGGCCATGCGTTCGCTGGCGCGGAAGTCGGCGGAAAACAGGCCGCCATCGGCATCGAGGATCGCCACCAGGGTGACCCGTGGGAAGTGGTGCCCCTTGGCGAGCATCTGGGTGCCGACCAGGATGCATGGCTCACCGCTGTTGATGGTGGCGAAGAGGTCGCGCATGGCGTGCTTGCGCGAGGTGCTGTCGCGGTCGATGCGCAGCACCGGATGGTTCGGGAAGAGAATCCGCAGGCGTTCCTCGGCGCGCTCGGTGCCGGCGCCTACCGGGCGCAGGTCGAGCTTGCCGCATTGCGGGCAGTTCATCGGCGGCCGCTGGCGGTGGTCGCAGTGGTGGCAGCGCAACTCGCCGCTGCCCTGGTGCACGGTCATCCGCGCGTCGCAGCGCGGGCATTGGCTGATCCAGCCGCAGTCGTGGCAAAGCAGGGTCGGAGCGAAGCCGCGGCGATTGAGGAATACCAGGACCTGCTGGCCGGCCGCCAGGGTATCGCCGATGGCCTGTTGCAGCGGACGGGAAAGGCCGGCGTCGAGCGGCATGCTCTTCACGTCGAGGCGGATGAACTTCGGCGGGTGCGCGCCACCGGCGCGCTGGGTCAGGCGCAGCAGGCCGTAGCGGCCGGCCTGGGCGTTGTGCAGGCTTTCCAGGGCGGGCGTGGCCGAACCGAGCAGGATCGGCACATTCTCCAGGCGCGCGCGTACCAGTGCCAGGTCGCGGGCGTGGTAGCGCAGGCCGTCCTGCTGTTTATAGGAGGCGTCGTGTTCCTCGTCGACGATGATCAGTCCCGGTCGCTTCAGCGGCGTGAACAGTGCCGAGCGGGTGCCGATGACGATGTCGGCCTCGCCATCCCGGGCGGCGAGCCAGGCGTCGAGGCGCTCGCGGTCGGTCAGGGCCGAATGCAGCAGGGCGATGCGCGCGTTGAAGCGGCGTTCGAAACGCGCCAGGGTCTGCGGGCCCAGGTTGATCTCGGGAATCAGCACCAGGGCCTGGCGGCCTGCGGCCAGGGTTTCGCGGATCAGTTGCAGGTAGACCTCGGTCTTGCCGCTGCCGGTGACCCCGGCCAGCAGGAAGCAATGGAAACCGCCGTGGCTGGCGCGAACCGCCTCGAAGGCGGCGCGCTGCTCGGGGTTCAGCGGCAACTCCGCCTGGGCCAGCCAGCCGCCTTCGCGCGGCGGGGTGCTGTGGCGCCGCACCTCCAGTTCGACCAGGCCTTTTTCCTTGAGCAGGTCGAGGCTGTCCTTGTTTATTTCCAGTTGGTTCAGCAACTCATGGGAAACCCCGTGCGGATGCTGCTTGAGAATCGCCAGGGCCTGGCGCTGGCGCGGCGCTCGGGCCAGGCGCGGATCGTCGAGGCTGGATTGCGCGGTGGCATGCCAGAAGCGCTGCTGGCGCGCCTCGGCCGGCTCGCCCTGGCGCAACAGGTTGGGCAGCGCCCAGGACAGGGTGTCGCCGAGGCTGTGCTGGTAGTACTGGGCGGTCCAGCGACAGAGTTCGAGCAGGTGCGCCGGCATCGGCGGCTTGGCGTCGAGTACCCTGAGGGCAGGCTTGAGCTTGTCTTCGGGTACTTCGGAACGGTCCGTCACCTCTATCAGAACGCCAACCAGCTCCCGGCGCCCGAACGGCAGCAGCAGGCGAATCCCCGGCTGTAGGGCGCTGCGCGGAATGCCGCGGGGCGCGCGGTAGTCGAACAGGCGGCGGAGTGGCGAAGGCAGGGCTAGGCGTAGGATCAGGTCTGACACTCAGCGGCTTCCGGGGATGAAGGAAACGAGGACTGGGCCGGCGATGTTAGCAGACGACCGGCGGGCGGGGTCGCTTGCATAGATGAATCGGTCTGGTATGATCCACGCCCTTAATTACGTGCGGTGCCTGGTAAACGCGCTGGGTGGCGGCACACAACGCCTCGAGGATTGAATCATGAAAGCGGACATCCATCCGACTTACGAAGCTATCGAAGCTACCTGCAGCTGCGGTAACGTCATCAAGACCCGTTCCACCCTGTGCAAGCCGATCCACCTGGACGTGTGCTCCGAATGCCACCCGTTCTACACCGGCAAGCAGAAGGTGCTGGACACCGGCGGCCGTATCGACCGCTTCAAGCAGCGTTTCGGCGTATTCGGCGCCACCAAGTAAGCCGCTTGCCGCGAACGCGCGCAATGCTACTTGTCGCTGTACCGAGAAAGGCGTCCCTGGTGGGCGCCTTTTTCATGTCCGTGGTTTCCGCCTTCGCCGGTGCGGCGGAGGCCTGCCGGCCTACCGGCGCCTTGCAGAACGTCGAGGTGGCGCGGGTGGTGGACGGCGATACCGTGCGCCTGCGCGATGGCCGCAGCGTGCGGCTGATCGGTATCAACGCGCCTGAGCTGGCGCACAACGGTCGCACCACCGAGCCCTTCGCCGAAGCCGCGAAGCAGCGACTGCAGGCGCTGGTATCGGCCAGCGACGGGCGTCTCGCCCTGCAGCCGGGCCGCCAGGCCCGCGATCACTACGGGCGGACCCTGGCGCACCTGTTCGATGCCAGCGGCGCCAACCTCGAGGCGCGCCTGCTCGGCGAGGGCCTGGGCTACCTGGTGGCGGTCGCGCCGAACACCGAGCTGACGGCCTGTCAGCAAGCGGCGGAACGTGCAGCGCGTTCGGCTAATCTGGGTGTATGGAAGCGTTCGCCGGTGCTTTCGCTCGATCGACTGGCGCAGAGCGGCTTCGCCGTGGTCCGCGGGCGGGTGCTCGAGGTCGAACGCAACCGGGGCGGTATCTGGCTGGAGATGGACGGTCCGCTGGTCCTGCGGATCGAGCCGAAGGTGCTCAAGGCGTTCGATGCGAAACGGGTGATGCAGATGGCGGGACGTTCGCTGGAAGTGCGTGGCTGGGTGGTCGATCGTTCCCGCCGTGGCGCTGTGCCGGCCGGCAAGGCGCGCTGGCAGATGTCGGTGACCGATCCGGCGATGCTGGAATGGTTGCCATGAAGACCGCCTGGCTCCTGCTGCTGTTGCTGGGAGTCGGCGCGCTGGGCGGCTGCGCGGTGAACCCGGCCACCGGCAAGAGCGATTTCGTGATGATGAGCGAGCAGCAGGAACTCGGCATGGGCGCTCGCTACAACCAGGAAATCCTCAAGCAGTTCCCCCGCTACAACGATGAAAAGCTCCAGGCCTACGTGCAACGGGTAGGCGAGCGGGTCGCCCGCAGCAGCCACCGCAGCAATCTGCAATATCATTTCACCGTCATCGATTCGCCGGACATCAACGCCTTCGCCCTGCCGGGCGGCTACATCTATATCCATCGCGGACTGATCGCCTACCTTGGCTCCGAGGCCGAACTGGCCGCGGTGCTCGGTCATGAGGTCGGCCACGTCACGGCGCGCCACAGCGTGCGCCAGCAGAGCCAGGCCAGCGCCTGGAACATCCTTGGCCAGGCGGTGGCGATCGGCACCGGGGTCGGTGCCGCCGGCGACCTGGCCAACGTGCTCGGCACGGCCTTCGTCCGCGGCTACGGGCGTGACATGGAACTGGAAGCCGATGGTCTCGGCGCTCAGTACCTGGCCCGCGCCGGCTACGATCCGACGGCGATGATCCAGGTGGTGCGGGTGCTGAAGAACCAGGAGGACTTCGCTCGCGAAGAGGCTGCGCGCAATGGCCAGGCGGTACAGGCCGGCGGCTACCACGGGTTGTTCGATACCCATCCGGACAACGACCGGCGTCTGCAGGAAGTGGTCGGCCCGGCCCGGCAACTGGCCAACGGACAGCAGGAAGTGGGGCGCGAGGTCTTTCTTCGCCATCTGGAAGGCATGCCGTTCGGCGACTCGGCATCGGCCGGGGTGCGTCGCGGGCAGAACTTCTACCATGCCGAGCTGGACTTCACCCTGAGCTATCCGGCGGGCTGGAAGATCCTCAACCAGCCCAGTGCCCTGCTTGGCTATCCGGCGGACGAGCAGTCGTTCATCGGCATGAAGCTGGTGCCCCATGATTCCCGCCTGACGCCCGCGGAGTTCCTGCGCAAGAACGCCGGGCAACGGCTGGCCCAGGAGGAGTCGCTGAAGCAGGCCGGGCTCAACGGCTACACGGCGGTGGTGCCAGGCAACCCGGCGCGACGGGTTGCTGTGATCTACCAGGGCGACCGCGCCTACCTGTTCGTCGGCGTGGTCAAGGTCGGTTCCCTGGAGACCCAGGACGACCGCTTCCTCAGCGTGATCCGCAGCTTCCGTCCGCTGCGCGACAAGGAGCGGGCCCTGGCGCAGCCGCGACGCCTGCACCTGGTGCAGGTCAAGGCGGGGCAGACGCTGGAGCAATTGGCGGCTGGCGGCGAGGGGTCATTGAGTGACTCCGTGGCTCGTCTGCGTCTGCTGAATGACCTTTATCCGAGCGGTGAACCCCGTCCGGGCGATTGGCTTAAAGTCGTACGCTAGAGGTCTTGACAGCCGGGTCCTGACGATCTTGTGGGGCGTCGTCTTCTTGCGTATGCTCGGTCGCCCCGTCTGTCCAACAAGCAATAAAGCGGAAGTGCCCAAATGTCCGATCTTAAAACCGCTGCCCTCGAATATCACGCACAACCCCGTCCGGGAAAACTGAGTGTCGAGCTGACCAAACCCACCGCTACCGCCCGGGACCTGTCCCTGGCCTACAGCCCGGGTGTCGCCGAGCCGGTGCGTGAAATCGCCCGCGATGCCGAGCTGGCCTACCAGTACACCGGCAAGGGCAACCTGGTGGCAGTGATTTCCGACGGCACCGCGATTCTCGGCCTGGGTAACCTCGGCCCGCTGGCCTCCAAGCCGGTGATGGAAGGCAAGGGTGTGCTGTTCAAGCGCTTCGCCGGCATCGACGTGTTCGACATCGAGGTCGACGCCGAGAGCCCGCAGGCTTTCATCGATACCGTCAAGCGTATTTCCATCACCTTCGGCGGTATCAACCTCGAGGACATCAAGGCTCCCGAGTGTTTCGAGATCGAGCGCGCGCTGATCGAACAGTGCGACATCCCGGTGTTCCACGATGACCAGCACGGCACCGCCATCGTGACCGCGGCGGGCATGCTCAACGCGCTGGAACTGACCGGCAAGAAGCTGGAAGAAGCGAAGATCGTCTGCCTCGGCGCCGGCGCTGCCGCCATCTCCTGCATGAAGCTGCTGGTGAGCATGGGCGCCAAGGTCGAGAACATCTACATGATCGACCGCAAGGGCGTGATCCACGCCGGTCGCGACGACCTGAACCAGTACAAGTCGGTGTTCGCCACCGAGACCGACAAGCGCACCCTGGCCGACGCCCTGGAGGGCGCCGACGTGTTCGTCGGCCTGTCCGGCGCCAACCTGCTGGAGCCGGAAGACCTCAAGCGCATGGCGCCGAACCCGATCGTGTTCGCCTGCTCGAACCCGGACCCGGAGATCAAGCCGGAACTGGCCCATGCCACCCGTAACGACGTGATCATGGCTACCGGTCGTTCCGACTATCCGAACCAGGTCAACAACGTGCTCGGTTTCCCCTTCATCTTCCGTGGTGCCTTGGACGTACGTGCCACGCGCATCAACGAAGAGATGAAGATCGCCGCCGCCCTGGCCCTGCGCGACCTGGCCAAGCAGCCGGTCCCGGAAGACGTCTGCGCCGCCTATGGCGTGGACAAGCTGGAATTCGGCCGCGAGTACATCATTCCGAAGCCGATGGACAAGCGCCTGATCACCGTGGTCTCCGATGCCGTGGCCAAGGCTGCCATCGAGACCGGCGTGGCTACCCTGCCGTATCCGAAGAACTATCCGCTGAAATCGGTGGACGACGTCTTCAACGGCTGATCGATCGATCCGCCGGATAAAAAGAAACCCCGCCTTGGCGGGGTTTCTTTTTGCCTGCGCCTCGCGCTCCCGTCGTCGCCAACGAAGCGCAGGCGCCGGCCGGTTCAGAACAGGTCGATCGGCGCGCCTTCGTCATCCGGCAGCGGGCTGCCAGGGAAGCTGCCTGGCGGCAGTTCATTGACCGAGGGCGGGGTATCCTCGTTCTTGAACATCTCGAAATAGGCGCCGGGAGTGCCCGGCGCGGCCGAACGGCCGGTCACCGGGTCGATGCGCAGGCTGACGATGCCTGGCGGCTCGGCCATGGTGTGCATCGGCTTGTCCTTGAGGGCGAAGCCCATGTACCTGATCCAGATCGGCAGCGCGACGGTACCGCCGTACTCGCGGCGACCCAGGGTCTCCGGCTGGTCGAAGCCGACCCAGACGCTGGTCACGTAGTCGGAGTTGTAGCCGGAGAACCAGCCATCCTTGGAATCGTTGGTGGTGCCGGTCTTGCCGGCCAGGTCGGTGCGCTTCAGCGCCAGGGCGCGACGCCCGGTACCGCGCTTGATCACGTCCTGCAGCATGCTGGTCATGATATAGGCGGTACGGGCATCGATGATCCGCTCGGCCGGGGTCGGCTCGAAGGTGGTCTGGGCCTTGGCGGCGACTTGCTGGGCTTCGATCGAACCTTCGCCTTCGGCGCTCTCCGGATGCTCGGGGTCACCAGGATTCCCGGCGTCTTCCGCATCCGGCGCAGCGACCTGTTCTTCCACCGGCACGCGGGGCGGATTGGCCTGGTACAGCACCTGTCCGTCGCGGCTCTCGATGCGTTCGATGACGTACGGATTGACCTTGTAGCCGCCGTTGGCGAATACGCTCCAGGCGCCGGCGATTTCCATCGGTGTGACTGTCGCGGTACCCAGGGCCAGGGAGAAGTTGCGCGGCAGTTCGTCGCGCTGGAAGCCGAACTTGGTGATGTAGCTGATCGCCCGCTCGATGCCCAGGCCCTGCAGGACGCGGATCGAGACCATGTTGCGGGACTTGTACAGGGCTTCGCGCAGCGGGATCGGGCCGAGGAAGGTATTGGTGTCGTTCTTCGGTCGCCAGACCTTGTCCAGGTACTCGTCGACGAACACGATCGGCGCATCGTTGACCAGGCTGGCGGCGGTGAAGCCGTTGTCCAGGGCCGCGCTGTAGATGAACGGCTTGAAACTGGAGCCCGGCTGGCGCTTGGCCTGGATCGCGCGGTTGTAGTTGCTCTGCTCGAAGGAGAAGCCGCCGACCAGCGAGCGGATCGCCCCGTCCTTCGGGTCGAGGGAGATCAGCGCGCTCTGTGCGGCGGGAATCTGTACGAAGCGCAGGGTGCCGTCTTCCTGGCGCTGCACGCGGATCTGGTCGCCGGCCTGGGCCACGTCGGCGGGCTGGCGCGGCATCGAGCCCATGCTGTTGTTGCTGAGGAAGGGGCGTGCCCATTTCATGCTGTCCCAGGTCACGGCTTCTTCCTTGCCGTCGCGGGTCATCACCATGATCCCGCTCTTTTCCACCTGGGTGACGATCGCCGGCTCCAGGCCGCCGATGCTGCGCTGCTGGCCCAGGTGCTTGAGCCAGGCGTCGCGGGTCTGGCCCGGCAGGCGGGTCTCCGGGCCGCGGTAGCCGTGGCGCTGGTCATAGTCGATGAGGCCGTCGCGGACCGATTGGCTGGCGGCGTTCTGCAGGTCGCTGCGGACCGTGGTGATGACCTTGTAGCCCTCGGTATAGGCCTCGCTGCCGTAGCGGCCGACCATCTCGGCACGGGCCATCTCGGCGATGTAGGGCGCATTCAGTTCGGGGGTCTGCACGTGGTAGGAGGCGTTGATCGGCTCCTCGACGGCGGCCTGGTAGCGTTGCTGGTCGATGAAGCCGAGCTTGAGCATGCGCTCGAGGATCCAGTTGCGCCGCTCCGTACTGCGGGTCGGGTTGACCAGCGGGTTGTAGCGCGAGGGCGCTTTCGGCAGGCCGGCGATCATCGCCATCTCGGCCAGGCTCAAGTCTTTGATCGGCTTGCCGTAATAGACCTGTGCGGCAGCCTCGATGCCATAGGCACGGTTGCCCAGGTAGATCTTGTTGACGTAGAGCTCGAGGATCTCGTCCTTGGTCAGCTGTCGCTCGATCTGCAGGGCCAGGAGGATTTCATTGATCTTTCGCGAGAAGCTTCTTTCATTGGTAAGGAAGTAGTTCTTCGCTACCTGCATGGTGATGGTGCTGCCGCCAGTCTGGATGTGACCGCTTTTCAATAATTGCGCGGCGGCGCGCATTAGGCTTTTCACATCGACGCCATAATGGTTGGCGAAATTGTCGTCCTCGGCGGACAGCAGGGCATGGATGAAGTCCTGCGGGATGTCGGCGAAGCGGATCGGCGTCCGGCGCATCTCGCCGAACTCGGAGATCAGCTTGCCGTCCTCGCTGTAGACCTTGAGGGGGATCTGCAGCTGGACGTTACGCAGAGCTTCCACCGAGGGCAGGCTGGGACTCAGATAGAGATAGGCGCCGCTGAAACTGAGCAGCACTCCACAAATCAGGGTGACGCAAGTCCACCACAGGAACTTCAGCAGGCGCATGGGTAGATTCGGATTTCCAGGAAAAAGAAAGAGTTAAGCGAATAGGACAGGAAAAAGGCAAAAGCTGTTCACATTATAAGCAATTTTTCTGTGACCTAGCCATTTGCCTGGCCTTCGGCTCTGGTATCTAATGTGAAAAAAGAAGAATCGTTCGTAAGTATTGAACGCTAATAGGGAATTGGTCGTGCTAGGGCTCATAAAGAAGAAAGCGAACACCTTGCTGGGGATCGACATCAGCTCGACCTCGGTAAAGCTCCTTGAGTTGAGCCGCTCCGGAGGCCGCTACAAAGTGGAGGCCTATGCCGTCGAGCCGCTTCCGCCGAATGCAGTCGTGGAAAAGAACATCGTCGAGCTGGAAGGGGTCGGCCAGGCGTTGTCACGGGTGCTGGTCAAGGCGAAAACCAACCTGAAGTCGGCCGTGGTCGCCGTCGCCGGTTCGGCGGTGATCACCAAGACCATCGAGATGGAGGCCGGGCTTTCCGAGGATGAACTGGAAAACCAGCTGAAGATCGAGGCCGACCAGTACATCCCCTATCCGCTGGAGGAAGTCGCCATCGACTTCGAGGTCCAGGGACTCTCCGCGCGCAATCCCGAGCGCGTGGACGTACTCCTGGCCGCCTGTCGGAAAGAGAACGTCGAGGTTCGCGAAGCGGCCCTGGCGCTGGCCGGCCTGACCGCCAAGGTGGTCGACGTCGAGGCCTACGCGCTGGAGCGCTCCTATGCGCTGCTGAGCAGCCAGCTGGGTGCCGACACCGACCAGTTGACCGTGGCGGTAGTGGACATCGGCGCGACCATGACCACCCTGAGCGTCCTGCACAACGGACGCACCATCTATACCCGCGAACAGCTGTTCGGCGGTCGCCAGCTCACCGAGGAGATCCAGCGGCGTTACGGACTCTCGGTGGAGGAAGCCGGTCTCGCCAAGAAGCAGGGCGGTCTTCCGGATGACTACGACAGCGAAGTTCTGCGTCCGTTCAAGGACGCCGTGGTGCAGCAGGTTTCCCGCTCGCTGCAGTTCTTCTTCGCCGCCGGACAGTTCAACGACGTCGACTACATCGTCCTGGCGGGCGGTACGGCGTCTATCCAGGATCTCGATCGGTTGATCCAGCAGAAGATCGGCACCCCGACCCTGGTCGCCAACCCGTTCGCCGACATGGCGCTGAACGGCAAGGTGAATGCCGGCGCCCTGGCCAGCGACGCTCCGGCGTTGATGATCGCCTGCGGCCTGGCGTTGAGGAGTTTCGACTGATGGCACGGATCAACCTTCTACCCTGGCGCGAAGAGCTGCGCGAGCAGCGCAAGCAGCAGTTCCTGGTGATTCTTGGCGGCGTCCTGGTGGCATCGGCTGCGCTGGTATTCCTTGGCGACCAGTACTTCACCGCGGCCATCGAGAACCAGAACGCCCGCAACGACTTCCTGCGCAAGGAAATCGTCGTACTCGACGCCCGGATCAAGGAAATCAGCGAACTGAAGTCGCGGCGCCAGCAATTGCTCGAGCGGATGAAGATCATCCAGGACCTGCAGGGCAACCGTCCCATCATCGGACGGGTGTTCGACCAGCTCGTGCGGACCTTGCCCGACGGCGTGTATTTCACCGACCTGAAGATGACCGGCAAGAACATCGCCATCGCCGGCGCGGCCGAGTCCAACAACCGCGTTTCCAATCTCATGCGCAACATGGACGCGTCCGAGTGGTTGACCGCCCCGACCCTGAACGAGGTCAAGGCGGTGACCCAGGGCGCGGTGGACCAGGCCAACGTGTTCCAACTGACCGTGCAGCAGACGCAGCCCGGCGAGGAAGACGCCAAGGCGAAGCATGGGGTTGCGCAAGGAGCCAAGAAATGAGTCTGGCCAGTTCCCTGGAAAGTCTGCGCAAGATCGATATCAACGATCTCGACCTGAACAACATCGGTTCCTGGCCGGCGGCGGTCAAGGTCATCGTCTGCGTGCTGCTGACCGCGGCGGTCCTGGCGCTGGGCTACAACTTCCATCTGAGCGACATGCAGGCTCAGCTCGAACAGCAGGCCGCGGAAGAGGAGACGCTCAAGCAGCAGTTCTCCACCAAGGCCTTCCAGGCCGCGAACCTGGAAGCCTACAAGGCACAGATGAAGGAGATGGAAGAGTCCTTCGGTGCCTTGCTGCGGCAGTTGCCCAGCGACACCGAGGTACCCGGGCTGCTCGAGGACATCACTCGTACCGGCCTGGGCAGCGGCCTGGAGTTCGAGGAAATCAAGCTGCTTCCCGAGGTTGCCCAGCAGTTCTACATCGAGCTGCCGATCCAGATCAGCGTGGTCGGCGGCTACCACGACCTGGCGACCTTCGTCAGCGGCGTGTCCAGCCTGCCGCGGATCGTCACCCTGCATGACTTCGAGATCAAGCCGGTCGCGCCCGGCAGCACGTCCAAGCTGCGCATGAGCATCCTGGCCAAGACCTATCGCTACAATGACAAGGGGCTGAAGAAATGAGAGCCCGCCTGATTCTGAGCAGCCTGCTGCTCGCCAGCCTGGCCGGATGCGGCGGCGGTTCCGATTTCGCCGATCTGCAGTCCTACATGGACGAGGTTCGCGCCCGACCCAAGGGCACCATCGAGCCGTTGCCGAAGTTCCAGCCGTACGAGGCCTTCACCTATAGCGCCGCGTCGCTACGCAGCCCGTTCCAGCCGCCGGTGAAGATCGACCTGACCGTGCGGCAGAAGGGCAACAAGGTGATCAAGCCCGACGAGACGCGGGTCAAGCAGTTCCTGGAAGGCTTCAACATCGAGACCTTCGAGATGGTCGGCACCCTGTCCAACGCCCAGGGCACCTTCGCCCTGGTGAAGGGCGCGGGTGGCGTGCACCGGGTGAGGGTCGGGGACTACCTGGGGCGCAACGACGGCAAGGTCGTCGGCATCAGCGAAGGAAAAATAGACGTGATCGAAATCGTTCCTGACGGAGAGGGGAACTGGCTGGAGCGTCCGCGCAGCCTGACTCTCAAGGAACGCTCCTGAGGGCGGGGAAAAACATGCATAACCAACAGCAGTCTGTACAACGGAGTCGGACGATGAACAGTGGCCTCTCGCGCCTCGGGATCGCTTTGCTGGCCGCCATGTTCGCGCCGGCATTGCTCGCCGCGGACCTGGAGAAACTCGACGTGGCGGCGCTGCCTGGCGACCGGGTCGAGCTAAAGCTGCAGTTCGACGAGCCCGTCGCCGCGCCGCGTGGCTATACCATCGAGCAGCCGGCGCGAATCGCCCTCGATCTGCCGGGGGTGCAGAACAAGCTCGGCACCAAGAACCGCGAGCTGAGCGTGGGCAATACGCGCAGCGTCACGGTGGTCGAGGCGAAGGATCGCACACGGTTGATCATCAACCTGACCGCGCTGTCGTCCTACACCACCCGGGTGGAAGGCAACAACCTCTTCGTGGTGGTCGGCAATTCGCCGACCGGCGCCAGCGTCGCTTCCACCGCTCCGGTCAAGGCAAGCCCGGCTCCGGCCAGCTATGCCCAGCCGATCAAACCCAAGCCGTACGTGCCGGCGGGTCGTGCCATCCGCAACATCGATTTCCAGCGTGGCGAAAAGGGCGAGGGCAACGTGGTCATCGACCTGTCCGACCCGACCTTGAGCCCGGATATCCAGGAGCAGGGCGGCAAGATCCGCCTGGACTTCGCCAAGACCCAGCTGCCGGATGCGCTGCGGGTTCGCCTGGACGTCAAGGACTTCGCCACGCCGGTGCAGTTCGTCAACGCCAGCGCGCAATCCGACCGTACCAGCATCACCATCGAGCCGAGCGGGCTCTACGACTACCTGGTCTACCAGACCGACAATCGCCTGACCGTCAGCATCAAGCCGATGACCACGGAAGATGCCGAGCGGCGCAAGAAGGACAATTTCGCCTATACCGGCGAGAAACTGTCGCTGAACTTCCAGGACATCGACGTGCGTTCGGTACTGCAACTGATCGCCGACTTCACCGACCTGAATCTGGTGGCCTCGGATACCGTGCAGGGCAATATCACCCTGCGCCTGCAGAACGTGCCGTGGGACCAGGCGCTGGACCTGGTACTGAAGACCAAGGGCCTGGACAAGCGCAAGCTCGGCAACGTACTGCTGGTGGCCCCGGCCGACGAGATCGCCGCCCGTGAGCGCCAGGAGCTGGAAGCGCAGAAGCAGATCGCCGAGTTGGCGCCACTGCGCCGGGAACTGATCCAGGTGAACTACGCCAAGGCCGCGGACATCGCCAAGCTGTTCCAGTCGGTGACCAGCGATGGTGGCCAGGAAGGCAAGGAAGGCGGGCGCGGCTCGATCACCGTCGACGACCGCACCAACAGCATCATCGCCTATCAGCCCCAGGAGCGACTGGACGAACTGCGGCGGATCGTTTCGCAGCTGGATATTCCGGTGCGCCAGGTGATGATCGAGGCACGCATCGTCGAGGCCAACGTCGGTTACGACAAGAGTCTCGGTGTGCGCTGGGGCGGCGCTTATCACAAGGGCAACTGGAGCGGCTACGGCAAGGACGGCAATATCGGGATCAAGGACGAGGACGGCATGAACTGCGGCCCGATCGCCGGTAGCTGTACCTTCCCGACCACGGGTACCAGCAAGTCGCCGTCGCCGTTCGTCGACCTCGGTGCCAAGGATGCTACCTCCGGGATCGGCATCGGCTTCATCACCGACAACATCATCCTCGACCTGCAACTGTCGGCGATGGAAAAGACCGGCAACGGCGAGATCGTCTCCCAACCCAAGGTCGTGACCTCGGACAAGGAAACCGCGAAGATCCTCAAGGGCTCGGAAGTCCCCTACCAGGAGGCCAGTTCCAGCGGCGCTACCAGCACCTCGTTCAAGGAAGCCGCGCTGTCCCTCGAGGTGACCCCGCAGATCACCCCGGACAACCGGATCATCGTCGAAGTGAAGGTGACCAAGGACGCGCCGGATTACCAGAATATGTTGAACGGCGTACCTCCTATCAACAAGAACGAGGTCAACGCCAAGATCCTGGTCAACGACGGCGAGACCATCGTCATCGGCGGCGTGTTCAGTAACGAGCAGAGCAAGTCGGTGGAGAAGGTGCCGTTCCTCGGCGAACTGCCTTACCTGGGGCGGCTGTTCCGGCGTGATACCGTCACCGACCGGAAAAACGAACTTCTGGTTTTCCTGACACCGCGGATCATGAATAATCAGGCCATCGCAATCGGTCGCTGATATCGAACAACGTGGTCAACCTGATCCTCGTCGGCCCGATGGGTGCTGGAAAGAGCACCATCGGGCGCCTGCTCGCCAAGGAGCTGCATCTCGCGTTCAAGGACTCCGACAAGGAGATCGAACAGCGGTGCGGCGCGAATATCCCATGGATCTTCGATGTCGAGGGCGAGGTCGGTTTCCGCGAGCGTGAGCAGGCCATGCTCACCGAACTCTGCGCCGCCGACGGCATGGTGATCGCCACCGGCGGCGGGGCGGTGATGCGCGACGGTAACCGCCAGGTGCTGCGCGCCGGTGGCCGGGTTGTGTACCTGCATGCCTCGGTCGAGCACCAGATCGCGCGCACGGCGCGGGACCGCAACCGCCCCTTGTTGCAGAAGCCCAACCCGGGACAGATCCTCCGCGACCTGATGGCGCTGCGCGACCCGCTCTACCGCGAAATCGCCGATGTGGTGGTGGAGACCGACGAAAGGCCGCCGCGCCTGGTCGTCCAGGAAATTCTCGAACGCCTGCGCAAGTTGCCGCCCCGCTGAGGCGCGGCGAATTGCGTTATCCTATTGCCCTTTCCTGTCTGGGGGCCTCATGCGCACACTTCACGTCGATCTAGGCGAGCGTAGCTATCCCATTTACATCGGTGAAAACCTGCTGGGCGACGCCCGCTGGTTCGCGCCGCATATCGTCGGTCGCCGGGTCGCGGTGATCAGCAACGAAACGGTCGCTCCTCTCTATCTGGAAACTCTGCTCAAGGCACTGCAAGGCCACGAGGTCACCCCTGTGGTGCTGCCCGACGGCGAGGCCTACAAGCAGTGGGAAACCCTGCAACTGATCTTCGATGCCCTGCTGAAGGAGCGGCATGACCGCAAGACTACCCTGATCGCCCTGGGCGGCGGCGTCATCGGTGACATGGCCGGTTTCGCCGCGGCCTGCTACCAGCGTGGGGTCAACTTCATCCAGGTGCCGACCACCCTGTTGTCCCAGGTCGACTCCTCGGTGGGCGGCAAGACCGGGATCAACCATCCGTTGGGCAAGAATATGATCGGTGCGTTCTACCAGCCCCAGGCGGTGGTCATTGACACCGCGTCGCTGAAGACGCTGCCGTCCCGCGAGCTGTCCGCCGGGCTGGCGGAGGTGATCAAGTACGGTTTCATTTGCGACGAACCGTTCATCACCTGGCTGGAAGAGCACATGGATGCCTTGCTGGCACTGGAGCCGACCGTTGTCACCGAGGCCATCGAGCGCTCTTGCGCGGCGAAGGCCCGCGTGGTGGGCGCCGACGAGCGCGAGTCGGGCGTGCGTGCCACGCTGAACCTCGGCCATACCTTCGGTCACGCGATCGAGACCCAGCAAGGTTACGGCGTCTGGTTGCACGGCGAAGCGGTAGGGGCGGGAACCGTGATGGCACTCGAGATGTCGCATCGGTTGGGTTGGCTGAGCGCCGCCGAGCGCGATCGCGGTATCCGTCTGCTGCGCCGGGCTGGCCTGCCCGTGGTACCGCCGGCCGAGATGACGGCGGAAGATTTTATGGAACACATGGCCGTCGACAAGAAAGTGCTCGATGGCCGCCTGCGTCTGGTTTTGCTGCAAGGACTGGGGAATGCCGTGGTCACCGGCGATTTTCCCCGTGAGATCTTGGACGCGACCCTGCGCACCGACTATCGGGCCTTGGCCGACCAGCTTGGAGATGAATGAGGTCCCATGACCAGCTTGCATGCCGATGAGGCCTTCCTGGGCCACTACCAATTCAGTCACGACCCGTTCGCGCCGCGCGTTCCGGGTTTCAAGTTCTTCCCGGCGCAGCGCAAGCCGGTGCTCGGCCAGTTGCACCATCTGGCCCGCTACAGCCAGCTCCTGCTGCTGGTCACCGGGCCCCTGGGCAGCGGCAAGACCCTGCTGCGCCAGGCGCTGGTGGCCAGCACCAACAAGGATGCGGTCCTCAGCGTGGTGATCTCGGCGCGCACCGCCGCCGACGAGACTTCGTTGCTGCGCCAGGTGGCGCAGGGCCTGAGCATCAACCAGGCGAGCCTGGAGGCGATCCTGACCAAGGTGGCGCAGCTGGCGATCACCGGGCAGGACGTCTACCTGATGGTGGACGATGCCGAGCAGCTCCAGGACAGCGCGCTGGAAGTGCTGTTGCTGCTGGCTTCCGGCACCAACGAGGGACGCCTGCATGTATTCCTGTTCGGTGAGCCGTCGTTGCTGCCGCGCCTGGAGGTGTTTTCCGAGGGTGAGGAGCGCTTCCATGCCATCGAGTTGCAGCCATACAGCGAAGAGGAAACCCGCGACTACCTGGCCCAGCGTCTCGAGGGCGCCGGGCAGGGCATCGAGCTGATTTCCAACGACCTGCTGGTGGACATCCACGAGCAGTCGGAAGGCTGGCCGGGAGCGATCAACCAGGTCGCCCGCGATGCCCTGATCGAAGCGATGCTGGCCAATCGTGGCGCAGCGCGCAAGGCAACCGGAGGGTCTTTCAACTTGCCCAAGAAGCATCTGGTGATTCTTGCGGTCGTGGCCATCGGCGTGATCGCCGCCTGGTTCATGCAAGGCAAGAGCAAGCCGGAGGCGCCGCAGACCGCCTCTACCGAATTGTCCATGAATGGCGCTACGCCGGCCCAGGCCCAGCAGCCGGGCAGCGGCCCGGCCGTGGAGTTCAACGGCTCCAGCCAGCCGTTGCCGCTACCGTTGGTCGGCGAGTCGCAGCCGGTCATTCGCGAGCCGCTGGCCCAGGCCGCCGGGCAAGGTGGCGACGACGAAGGCGGCCTGCCGTCCGCCGCGGTGCCGCCTACCGTTTCCAGCTCGGCTCCTCCGGTGACGCCGCTGGCCAACAACGGCGTCACGCCGATGCATCCGGTGCCGCCGGCGCCGACCGAACCGACCGCGCCTGCGGCGACCCCGACTCCGGCGCAGACCCCGGCACCGGCCGCGCCGGTCGCCAGCGCCCCGGCCAGCAAGCCGGCCCCGGCCCCCGCTCCGGCCAAGCCGGCGGCGAGCAAGCCGGCCACCACCGCCGCGGCGAAGCCGGCCCCGGCTCCGGCCGCCAAGCCGGCCAGCGGTGGCGGTGCGGGAAGCCAGTGGTATCGCAACCAGTCTGGTGGTAACTTCGCCCTGCAGATCCTCGGTACCGGCTCCGAAGCCAATGCCCAGGCGTTCATTCGCCAGCAGGGCGGCGGCGATTTCCGCTACTTCAAGAAAACCCTGCAAGGCAAGCCGTTCTACGTCGTCACCTATGGCAGCTTCCCGAATCGTGCCGCCGCCCTGGCCGCAGTGAAAAAACTGCCGTCCAAGGTGCAGGCCGGCAAGCCGTGGCCGCGTACCTTCGCCAGCATCCAGCAGGAGATCGGCCAGGCGCATTGATCCGACCTGTCGTCGCCTCTTGACGAAACTCGCTAGTCGTTAGCATGACTGGTGGGTTTCGTCTTTCATTTTGGCGACATTGAATTTCATTTTCTCGCCGCAAAATTTGTGAGGCCTTGTGCACCTATGTACAATGGCCTCCCTTTGCCTGTCGAAAACTCGCCGCATGAGCGGGTGACAGGCGAAGTAGATGACTAAAAAAGTTTTGCCGGTGAGAGTTCCTTATGAAAGCAGGTCTGTACCATCCTGAAACGTTCAAGGATAACTGCGGATTTGGCCTGATCGCCCATATGCAGGGCGAGCCGAGCCATCAACTTCTGCAAACCGCAATCGAAGCACTGACCTGCATGACCCACCGCGGTGGGATCAATGCCGATGGCAAGACCGGGGACGGCTGCGGGCTGCTGATCCAGAAGCCCGACCTGTTCCTGCGTGCCGTCGCCAGGGAAGCCTTTTCTGTCGACCTGCCCGAGCAATACGCGGTGGGCATGGTGTTCTTCAACCAGGACCCGGTGAAAGCCGAGGCGGCACGCGAGAACATGAATCGCGAGATCGTCGCCGCCGGACTGGAGCTGGTCGGCTGGCGCAAGGTGCCGATCGATACCAGCGTTCTCGGCCGCCTGGCGCTGGAGCGCCTGCCGCAGATCGAACAGGTGTTCATCGGCGGCGCCGGCCTGAGCGACCAGGACTTCGCCATCAAGCTGTTCAGCGCACGGCGCCGCTCGTCGGTGGCCAACGCCGCCGACAGCGACCACTACATCTGCAGCTTTTCGCACAAGACCATCATCTATAAGGGCCTGATGATGCCGGCCGACCTGGCCGCCTTCTATCCGGACCTTGGCGACGAGCGCCTGCAGACCGCGATCTGCGTATTCCACCAGCGCTTCTCCACCAACACCCTGCCGAAATGGCCGCTGGCGCAGCCTTTCCGCTTCCTCGCCCACAACGGCGAGATCAACACCATCACCGGCAACCGCAACTGGGCCCAGGCGCGGCGGACCAAGTTCACCAACGAACTGATCCCCGACCTGGAAGAGCTAGGCCCGCTGGTGAACCGCGTCGGCTCCGACTCGTCGAGCATGGACAACATGCTCGAACTGATGGTCACCGGCGGCATGGACCTGTTCCGCGGCCTGCGCATGATCATCCCGCCGGCCTGGCAGAACGTCGAGACCATGGACGCCGACCTGCGCGCGTTCTACGAGTACAACTCGCTGCACATGGAGCCCTGGGATGGCCCCGCCGGCGTCGTGCTGACCGACGGTCGCTATGCCGTCTGCCTGCTCGACCGCAATGGCCTGCGCCCGTCGCGCTGGGTCACCACGAAGAACGGCTACATCACCCTGGCTTCGGAAATCGGCGTCTGGGACTACAAGCCCGAGGACGTCATCGCCAAGGGTCGCGTCGGCCCGGGGCAGATCCTCGCGGTGGACACCGAGACCGGCCAGGTCCTGCACAGCGACGACATCGACAACCGCCTGAAGTCGCGCCATCCCTACAAGCAGTGGCTGCGGCAGAATGCCCTGCGCATCCAGGCGACCCTGGACGACGACCATGGCGTGGCCAGCTACGACGCCGACCAGCTCAAGCAATTCATGAAGATGTTCCAGGTCACCTTCGAGGAGCGTGACCAGGTGCTGCGTCCGCTCGGCGAGCAGGGCCAGGAAGCGGTGGGCTCCATGGGCGACGATACGCCGATGGCGATCCTCTCCCGGCGCATCCGCTCTCCGTACGATTACTTCCGCCAGCAATTCGCCCAGGTCACCAACCCGCCGATCGACCCGCTGCGCGAAGCCATCGTGATGTCCCTGGAAACCTGCCTGGGCGTCGAGCAGAACATCTTCGAGGAAGCCCCGCACCATGCCAACCAGGCGATCCTCACCACTCCGGTGATCTCGCCGGCGAAGTGGCGGACCATCATGACCCTGGACCGCCCGGGCTTCGACCGCCACTTCATCGACCTCAACTACGACGAGTCGATGGGCCTGGAGGCCGCGGTGCGCAACATCGCCGACCAGGCCGAGGAAGCCGTGCGCGGCGGCAAGGTGCTGCTGATCCTCAGCGACCGCCATATCGCTCCCGGCAAACTGCCGGTGCATGCTGCCCTGGCCGTCGGCGCGGTGCACCACCGCCTGGTGCAGACCGGGCTGCGCTGCGACTCCAACATCCTGGTGGAGACCGCTACCGCCCGCGATCCGCACCATTTCGCGGTGCTGATCGGCTTCGGCGCCTCGGCGGTCTATCCGTTCCTCGCCTACGAGGTGCTGGCCGACCTGATCCGCACCGGTGAAGTGCTGGGCGACCTCTACGAGGTGTTCAAGTACTACCGCAAGGGGATCTCCAAGGGCCTGATGAAGATTCTCTCGAAGATGGGCATCTCCACCGTCGCGTCCTACCGTGGCGCGCAGCTGTTCGAGGCGGTGGGCCTGTCCGACGAGGTCACCGACCTGTGCTTCACCGGAGTCGCCAGCCGCATCCAGGGCGCGCGCTTCGTCGATATCGAGAACGAGCAGAAGCTCCTGGCCGCCGAGGCCTGGAGCAACCGCAAGCCGATCCAGCAGGGCGGCTTGCTGAAGTTCGTCTATGGCGGCGAATACCACGCCTACAACCCGGATGTGGTGAATACCCTGCAGGCTGCCGTGCAGCAGGGCGACTACGAGAAGTTCAAGGAATACACCGCGCTGGTGGACCAGCGCCCGGTGTCGATGATCCGCGACCTGTTGCAGGTGAAGACCGCCGCGCAGCCGCTGGCGCTCGACGAGGTGGAGCCGCTGGAAGCCATCTTCAAGCGCTTCGATGCCGCCGGGATTTCCCTCGGCGCGCTGTCGCCGGAGGCCCACGAGGCGCTGGCCGAGGCGATGAACACCCTGGGCGGTCGCTCCAACTCCGGCGAGGGCGGCGAGGACCCGGCGCGCTACGGCACGCTGAAGAGTTCGAAGATCAAGCAGGTGGCTACCGGCCGCTTCGGCGTGACCCCGGAATACCTGGTCAACGCCGAGGTCCTGCAGATCAAGGTGGCCCAGGGCGCCAAGCCCGGCGAGGGCGGCCAGTTGCCGGGCGGCAAGGTCAACGGCCTGATCGCCCGCCTGCGCTATGCGGTGCCCGGCGTGACCCTGATCTCGCCGCCGCCGCACCACGACATCTACTCCATCGAAGACCTGGCGCAACTGATCTTCGACCTCAAGCAGGTCAACCCGCAGGCGCTGGTATCGGTGAAGCTGGTATCCGAGCCTGGCGTCGGCACCATCGCCGCCGGCGTGGCCAAGGCCTATGCGGACTTGATCACCATCTCCGGCTACGACGGCGGTACCGGCGCCTCGCCGATCACCTCGATCAAGTACGCCGGCTCGCCCTGGGAACTGGGCCTGGCGGAAACCCACCAGACCCTGCGCGGCAACGACCTGCGCGGCAAGGTCCGGGTGCAGACCGATGGCGGCCTGAAGACCGGCCTGGACGTGATCAAGGCGGCCATCCTCGGCGCCGAGAGCTTCGGCTTCGGCACCGCGCCGATGATCGCCCTGGGCTGCAAGTACCTGCGCATCTGCCACCTGAACAACTGCGCCACCGGCGTGGCGACGCAGAACGACAAGCTGCGCAAGGACCACTTCATCGGCACCACCGCGATGGTGATCAACTTCTTCACCTTCATCGCCACGGAAACCCGCGAGTGGCTGGCGCGCCTCGGCGTGCGCAGCCTGGGCGAACTGATCGGCCGCACCGACCTGCTGGAGATCCTCCCCGGCGAGACCGCCAAGCAGCAGAACCTGGATCTCGCTCCGTTGCTGGGTAGTGAGCTGATCCCGGCCGACAAGCCGCAGTTCTGCGAGGTGGAGAAAAACCCGCCGTTCGACCAGGGCCTGCTGGCCGAGAAGATGGTCGAGCTGTCGAAGGCCGCCATCGAAGGCCTGAGCGGCGGCGAGTACGAGCTGGACATCTGCAACTGCGACCGATCCATCGGCGCGCGGGTATCCGGCGAGATCGCCCGCCTGCACGGCAACCAGGGCATGGCCAAGGCACCGGTGGTGTTCCGTTTCAAGGGCACCGCGGGACAGAGCTTCGGCGTGTGGAACGCCGGTGGCCTGCACCTGTACCTGGAAGGCGACGCCAACGACTACGTAGGCAAGGGCATGACCGGCGGCAAGCTGGTCATCACCCCGCCCAAGGGCAGTCCGTTCAAGACCCAGGAATCGGCCATCGTCGGCAACACCTGCCTGTACGGCGCCACCGGCGGCAAGCTGTTCGCCGCCGGAACCGCCGGCGAGCGCTTCGCCGTGCGCAACTCCGGTTCCCATGCGGTGGTGGAAGGTACCGGCGACCACTGCTGCGAATACATGACCGGCGGTTTCGTCTGCGTGCTGGGCAAGACCGGCTACAACTTCGGCTCCGGCATGACCGGGGGCTTCGCCTACGTCCTCGACATGGACAACACTTTCGTCGACCGCGTGAACCACGAGCTGGTGGAAATCCAGCGGATCAGCGGCGAGGCGATGGAGGCCTATCGCAGCCACCTGCGCAAGGTCTTGGTCGAGTACGTGAACGAAACGGCAAGCGAGTGGGGCGCGAACATCCTGGAAAACCTGGATGACTACCTGCGACGGTTCTGGCTGGTGAAACCGAAGGCGGCCAGCCTCGGTTCGCTGCTGACCAGCACCCGTGCCAACCCGCAATAAGCGCCCGAAGTTGTGATGAGGTTTCGATATGTCTGAACGTCTGAATTCCGACCGCCTGAACAACGACTTCCAGTTCATCGAAGTCGGGCGCAAGGACCCGAAGAAGAAGCTGCTGCGCCAGCGCAAGCGCGAGTTCGTGGAGATCCACGACCTGTTCAAGCCGCAGCAGGCCGCCGACCAGGCCCACCGCTGCCTGGGCTGCGGCAACCCCTACTGCGAGTGGAAGTGCCCGGTGCACAACTTCATCCCGAACTGGCTGAAGCTGGTTTCCGAAGGCAACATCCTGGCCGCCGCCGAACTGTCGCACCAGACCAACACCCTGCCGGAAGTCTGCGGCCGGGTCTGCCCGCAGGACCGCCTCTGCGAGGGTGCCTGTACCCTCAACGACGGCTTTGGCGCGGTGACCATCGGCTCGGTGGAGAAATACATCACCGATACGGCCTTCGCCATGGGCTGGCGCCCGGACCTGTCCAAGGTCAAGCCGACCGGCAGGCGCGTCGCGGTGATCGGTGCCGGCCCGGCCGGCCTCGGCTGCGCCGACGTGCTGGTGCGCAACGGCGTGACCCCGGTGGTGTTCGACCGCAACCCGGAGATCGGCGGCCTGCTGACCTTCGGCATTCCCGAGTTCAAGCTGGAGAAGCACGTCCTCAGCCGTCGCCGCGAGGTGTTCACCGGCATGGGCATCGAGTTCCGCCTGAACACCGAGATCGGCAAGGACGTGACCATGGAGCAGTTGCTCGATGAGTACGATGCCGTGTTCATGGGGATGGGCACCTACACCTACATGAAGGGCGGTTTCCCCGGCGAGGACCTGCCGGGCGTACACGACGCCCTGGACTTCCTGATCGCCAACGTGAACCGCAACCTCGGCTTCGAGAAGTCGGCCGAGGACTTCGTCGACATGAAGGGCAAGCGCGTGGTGGTCCTGGGCGGCGGCGACACCGCGATGGACTGCAACCGCACTTCGATCCGCCAGGGCGCCAAGTCGGTGACCTGTGCCTATCGCCGTGACGAAGAAAACATGCCGGGCTCGCGCAAGGAAGTGAAGAACGCCAAGGAGGAGGGCGTGAAGTTCCTCTTCAACCGCCAGCCCATCGCCATCGTCGGCGAGGACCGGGTGGAAGGCGTGAAGGTGGTCGAGACCCGTCTCGGCGAGCCGGACGCCCGCGGACGCCGCAGCCCCGAACCGATCCCCGGTTCCGAGGAGATCATCCCGGCGGAAGCCGTGCTGATCGCCTTTGGCTTCCGGCCGAGTCCGGCGCCGTGGTTCGAGCGCTTCGAGATCGCCACCGACAGCCAGGGCCGCGTGGTGGCTCCGGCGCAGGCGCAGTTCAAGCACCAGACCAGCAACCCGAAGATCTTCGCCGGCGGCGACATGGTCCGTGGTTCCGACCTGGTGGTGACGGCGATCTTCGAAGGACGTACCGCGGCCGAAGGCATCCTCGACTACCTTGGCGTCTGACCCGCGGCGCCACCGGCGCTGCGACAAATCACCGCGATAGACAAAAGGCACGGCCCCCGCCGTGCCTTTTGTTTTGTGCTTTGCGACAATAGCGGCCCTTTTCGCCCGCCGGCCTGTGGATAACCCCCTTCCGCACGCGCCCGCGTGAAGCCAGCAGCCTTTGATCGGATGCCGTTATGACTGCCCTGAAGAACGACCGCTTCCTCCGCGCCCTGCTCAAGCAGCCCGTCGATGTCACCCCCGTCTGGATGATGCGCCAGGCCGGTCGTTACCTGCCGGAATATCGTGCCACCCGTGCCAAGGCCGGCGATTTCATGAGCCTGTGCATGAACCCGGAGCTGGCCTGCGAAGTGACCCTGCAGCCGCTGGACCGTTACCCGCAGCTGGACGCCGCGATCCTCTTCTCCGACATCCTTACCATTCCCGATGCCATGGGCCAGGGCCTGTATTTCGAGACCGGCGAAGGCCCGCGCTTCCGCAAGGTGGTCTCGTCGCTGGCCGACATCGAGGCGCTGCCGGTTCCCGATCCGGAACAGGACCTGGGCTATGTGATGGACGCCGTGCGCACCATCCGCCGCGAGCTGAACGGCCGCGTACCGCTGATCGGCTTCTCCGGCAGCCCCTGGACCCTCGCCACCTACATGGTCGAGGGCGGCTCGAGCAAGGACTTCCGCAAGTCCAAGGCGATGCTCTACGACAACCCCAAGGCCATGCACGCTCTGCTGGACAAGCTGGCGCAATCGGTGACCAGCTACCTCAACGGGCAGATTCGCGCTGGCGCCCAGGCGGTGCAGATCTTCGACTCATGGGGCGGCAGCCTGTCGGCGGCGGCCTACCAGGAGTTCTCCCTGGCCTACATGCGCAAGATCGTCGATGGATTGATCCGCGAGCACGACGGACGCCGGGTGCCGGTGATCCTCTTCACCAAGGGAGGCGGCCTGTGGCTGGAGTCGATGGCCGAGGTCGGCGCCGAGGCGCTGGGCCTGGACTGGACCTGCGACATCGGCAGCGCCCGGGCCCGTGTCGGTGAGCGCGTAGCCCTGCAAGGCAACATGGATCCCTCGGTGCTCTACGCCAATCCGGCGGCGATCCGCGCCGAAGTCGCGCGGATCCTGGCGGCCTACGGCAAGGGTACGGGGCATGTGTTCAATCTCGGCCACGGCATTACCCCGGAAGTCGACCCGGCCCATGCCGGCGCCTTCTTCGAGGCGGTGCACGAGCTGTCGGCGCAGTACCACGGCTGAGCCGGAACGAAAGAAGGGGAGCCGAGGCTCCCCTTTTTCATGCGCGGGCCGACGGCCCTCCGGCGCGTTGGTTGGCGGGGTCGCGCCGGTGGCGTACCCGCCCTACGCAACCCGCCCGGCTCAGTTGCTTACCTTGCCGGTGCGGTCGTTGATCACGAACAGCTTGCCGTTGGCGTCGCGCACGAGGATTTCCGCGCCCGGCTGGCCATCCATGTCGGCCACCGAATCGATGCTGTAGTTGACGTCGCCGATGCGGTAGTCGCTGCTGGCGCCGCTGGCGTGGTGGATGACCCGCACCTTGCCCTGCATCACCACGATCAGCTCGTTGCCCGGCTTGCCGTCGGTGTCCGCGGTGCCGCCATAGAGTGCCCAGGCGCTGGCGCCGATGCTGTATTCCTTGCGGGAAGTGGCGTTGCTGATCACGTAGATGCCGGTGCTGGTGCGGCCGATGATCTCCGCGCCGGGCTGGCCGTCGAGGTCGGCGATCTGTGCGAGCGCGTGGTAGCCGCTGAAGGTGAAGTCCTTGGCGCCACCGGTGCGCGGGTCGATGACCTTGACGCCGTTGCCCATGTTCAGCACCAGTTCCTTGCCCGGCGCGCCGTCCACGTCGGCGACGTCGAACAGGCCCCAGGTGCCGTTGTAGCTGAAGGTGGCGTCGCGTTGCGTACGGGTGCGATCGAATACGGTGCGCACGCCGTTGCCGATGCTGAGAATGACTTCGTCGCCGGCGACGTTGTCGACGTCGGTGGCGCGCATGATCGCCCAGGAGACGTTGCCTACCGGGTACTTGCGCTGGGTGGTGCTGGCGTGGGAAACGATCACCAGGTCGGGACCGGCCTTGACCAGGATTTCCGCGCCGGGCTGGCCGTCGGTATCGGTGGCGCCGAAGACCGACCAGACCACGTTGCCGAAGCTGTAGTTGCGGGTGCTGCCGCCTTCCACCACCTGCAGGTTGGCGCCGTCGCGGTAGACCGCGGCGAGCTGGCCGTTGCCCCGCAGGTCCCAGGTTCCTACCAGAACGCCGGCCGCCTGGGCTGCGCTGGCGCAGAGGGAGAACAGTGCCGTGCCGAGCAGGCAGGCGCGCTTGATCGCTGGTTTCATAAAGTCCCTTTCATATCGCTGTCGAGGCCGGCCGGATGCCGGCCGCAGCAGCATAGGACAGCGCTTGCCGCGCTCAAGGGAAACGCGAGGGATTTGTCGAGCGCTTGGCATTTGTTCGTGAAACTGGTTGCCCGCCCAGCAGGCGGGCGCGGGTGTCGCTCGGCGGCTCGCCGGTCCAGCGCTTGAAGGCGCGGGTGAAGTTGGTTGGATCGCTGTAACCCAGGTACAGGGCGATACGCTGCAACGACACCTCGGGACGCCGCAGCAATCGCAAGGCCTGGCGCTGGCGAGCCTGACCGAGCAACTGGCGAAAGCTGGTGCCGGCGTCATGCAGATGCCGCTTGAGGCTGCGGCTGGACAGGTGCAGGCGCGCGGCTACTTCCTCCAGGTTGGGGAAGCGCTGTTCCTGGCGTTCCAGCTCCAGCCGCACGCGGGCGCAGATGTCCCGGCGGCCGGCATCGAGCAGCGCCAGTTCGCGCTCGCAGTGTTCGCGGGCGCGGCGCAACGCAGCCGGATCGGCCATCGGTAGCGAGCGGGCGAGCAGGATGGCGGGGAACACCAGCTGGACGTGGGCCTGGTCGTAGCGGCACTGCGGCAGCGGCACAGGCACGGCAGGTTCGGGATAGTCGAAGTCGAGCCTGCCGACCAGGGCCGGTTCGCCGAGCAGCCAGGCGCCGGAGCGATACAGGCCGATCAGCAGGGCTTCGCTGAAGTACCGGTGCAGTGCCGGCGGGAGCGCGGGGCCTGGCAGCATGCGCAGGATCACCTGCTCGTCCTCGCGCAGCAGGCTGATTTCGACGTTGCCCTGCAGCAGCGGCATGTAGCGCAGCGCCAGGCACAAGGCATCGCCGAGCGTCGCCGAGGCCATCATCGCGTAGCCCAGGCTGCCATGGGCGGTGGGAGGCGTGCGCAAGGCGAGCTGTGCGCCGAGGCCGGGGTCGCCGCTCAGCGCGAGCGCCGCGGCGGCGATCGCCTGGTACTGCTGCGATGTGACGCGTGCTTCCGGCTCTTCCAGTCGCAGCGTCGACAGACCGATTTCCCGTAGCAGCGCGCGTCCGTCCAGGCCGCGCTCCTCCAGCAGGCCGAGCAGCAGGCGCGGGTAGGCGGCGGTGATGGTCGGTGCGTCGGAGTCCGTGCGGCGGCTCATGCTGGCGTGTCCTGGCCCGAAATGATCGGCAGTCTGGCGCGAGCGCGTCTGCCGCTGCATTGGCTGGTGCCGCAATACTGCCCGGCAACGCAGTCAAGCGGAGAACGAGCGATGCATCCCTGGGCACGACGCAACATTCCACAACTGGCCGGGCGCCTGGCGCTGGTCACCGGCGCCAACAGCGGCCTGGGTTGGCAGGCGGCGCGCACGCTGGCCGGCAAAGGGGCGACCGTGGTGATGGCCTGCCGCAATCGCGAACAGGCGGAGCGGGCGCGGCGGGCGATCCTCGACGAGTATCCCCAGGCACGCCTGGAGCTGGCCGATCTCGACCTGGCCGACCTCGCCTCGATCCGCGCCTGCGCCGCCGGTTTCCGTCAGCGCCACGCACGCCTCGATCTCTTGTTCAACAACGCCGGAGTGATGTTCCTGCCCCTGCGGCGTACCCGCGACGGTTTCGAGATGCAGATGGGCACCAATCACCTCGGCCACTTCGCCCTTACGGGACTGCTGCTGGAGTCGTTGCTGGCCGCTCCACGGCCCAGGGTGGTGGGCATGACCAGCGGTTTCAACCAGTTCGGCCGGCTGCCGCTCGACGACCTCAACGCCGAGCGCGGCTACAACCGCTATCTCGCCTATTGCCACAGCAAGCAGGCCAATCTGCTGTTCAGCCTGGAGTTGCAGCGCCGCGCCGGCCAGCGGGGCGTGCTTCTGCAGAGCCTGGCGGCGCATCCGGGCTACGCGGCGACCAACCTGCAGTACGCGGCGCCGGCGATGTCCGGTTCGCGCCTGGGACGCTGGGCGATGAAGGTGGCCAACGGAGCGTTCGCGCAATCGGCGGAGATGGGGGCGTTGCCGGCACTTTCCGCGCTGACCGAACAGCGCTGGTATGGCGGCGCCTATGTCGGCCCGGATCGCTGGCTGGAAACCCGCGGTTATCCGGCGGCGGCGCGGATTCCGCGGAATGCGCGCGACCTGGGGCTGGCCGCGCGGCTGTGGGCGCGATCGGAGGAACTGACCGGAGTACGCTTCTGGTCGGAGTGAAGGCGCCGGGAGACCGGCACCTCGAACTCAGTGGGCGGCCTGCGCCAGGGTGTTGCCAGGCAGGGCCGGCAGGCGCGCCAGGTGCAGCGAGACCAATACCGCGACCACCAGCAGCGAGCCGATGAACAGCCCGATGCCGTTCCAGCCGTAGTAATGCCAGAACACCCCGCCGAGGGTGCCGGCCAGGCTCGAGCCGACGTAGTAGCTGAACAGGTAGAGCGACGAGGCCTGGCCCTTGGCGCGCAGGGCGCGGCGCCCGATCCAGCTGCTCGCCACCGAGTGCGCGCCGAAGAAGCCGAAGGTGAATAGCAGCAGGCCGGCGAGCATCAGCGGGATCGGCTCGAACAGGGTCAGCAGCAGGCCGCCGAGCATCAGCAGGATGACCGCCCAGAGCACCTTGCGTCGCCCCAGCTTGTCGGCCAGCGAACCGACCCAGGCCGAGCTGTAGATGCCCGAGAGGTAAACCACCGAGAGCACGCCGACCACCGCCTGGCTCATGTGGTAGGGCTCGGCCAGCAGGCGGTAGCCGATGTAGTTGAACAGGGTGACGAAGCTGCCCATCAGCAGGAAGCCGATCAGGAACAGCCAGGGCAGTCCGGCGTCGCGGAAGTGCAGGCGGTAGCCGTTGAGCAGGGTCGCCGGCTTCAGCGGTGCCGGCCGGAAGTGTTTCGATTCGGGCAGCACGCGCCAGAACACCAGCCCGGCGACCAGGGCCAGGCCGCCGAGGACCGCCAGTGCGGCATGCCAGGAGATGAAATCGACCAGGACGCCGCTGATCAGGCGTCCGCTCATCCCGCCGATGGCGTTGCCGCCGATGTACAGGCCCATCGACAGGCCGATGTGCTGCGGATGGATCTCTTCGCTGAGATAGGTCATCGCCACCGCGGCCAGGCCGCTCAAGGACAGCCCGACCAGCGCGCGCATCAGCAGCACGCCATGCCAGGTGGGCATCACCGCGCTGCCGAGGGTGAACAGCGCGGCGGCCAGCAGCGAGACGACCATCACCGGCTTGCGACCGATCGCGTCGGAGATCGGGCCGGTGACCAGCAGGCCAAGGGCGAGCATGGCGGTGGCGACGGACAATGCCAGGCTGCTTTCCGCGGCGCTGATGGAAAACGCCTTGGACAGCACCGGCATCATCGGCTGGATGCAGTAGAGCAGGGCAAAGGTGGCGAAACCGCCGGAGAACAGCGCCAGGGAGGTGCGCATGAACTGCGGGGTGCCTTTTTCGATATAGCGTTCGACTTCGGTGGCGGCTTCCAGCACCTCGTTGGCTGCTTCGCGGGCCGCCTCGATTAACGCGGGTTCTTCTTCGGCCTGTGGCCGGACTTGCGGATTGCTCACGGGGCACCTCTGGGGACGGTGGCGAGCAGGCACAACGAGGCCGCGCCACCTGGATTTCAGGGACAAGGGGTCGTTGTTGGAGGTTATGTGGCAAAGGATATAGATAGGTTTATATGATTTCCAATATATTGATCGACACGATTGATATGTAAAAAGACCTAATTGGAGGGCCGCGTGGAACTCAGGCACCTGCGCTATTTCATCGCCGTCGCCGAGGAGCTGCACTTCGGCCGCGCCGCCGAGCGCCTGGGGATCTCCCAGCCGCCGTTGAGCCAGCAGATCCAGGCGCTGGAGGAGGAAATCGGTGCGCGCCTGTTCGAGCGCACCAACCGCCGCGTCGAACTCACCGACGCCGGCCGGCTGTTCCTCGACGAGTCCCGCCAGGTGCTGGCCCAGGTAGACAAGGCGGTGCTGCTGGCGCGTCGGGCCCACCTGGGGGAACTGGGCGAGCTGAAGATCGGTTTCACTTCCTCGGCACCCTTCACCTCGACCATACCCAGCAGCATCCATGCCTTCCGCAAGGCCTATCCGGACGTACACCTCGACCTGCAGGAAATGAGCAGCCGCCAGGTACTCAAGGCGCTGCTCGAGGAAAGCCTGCAGGTGGGCGTGATCCGCCCGCTGGCGCTGCCGGATGCGGTGCATTGGGTGGAGTTGTTCCGCGAACCGCTGGTGGCGGTGCTGCGGGCCGACCATCCGCTGGCGGCCGGCAGCGAGGATGGCCTGGCCATCGCCGCCCTGGCCGAGGAGCCCTTCGTGTTCTTCCCGCGCAGCTACGGCACCGGGCTCTACGACCAGGTCATCGCCCTGACCCGACAGGCCGGCTTCAGCCCGCGCATCGCCCAGGAGGCCAGCGAGGCGATGACCATCATCGGCCTGGTCTCGGCCGGACTGGGGGTGTCGATCCTGCCGGCGTCGTTCCGCCGCACCCGGGTCGACGGCGTGGTCTACCGCACCCTGAGCGATCCCGAGGCGACGACTGCGGTATGGCTGGTCCGTCGGCAGAACGAGGGCTCGCCGCTGGCGCTGTCCTTCATCGACCTGGTGACCCGTGAGGCGGCCAGCCTGCGCCGGCGCTGAACCGCTCTACGTCAGGACCGAGACGGCGCTCGCGCTTGCCCGCGGCTTTGCCTATCATCCGGGATCAGGCTCGGCTCACGGAGATTTCCCATGCGGCGCGTGGTGTTCAATCAGAAAGGCGGGGTAGGCAAGTCCAGCATCGCCTGCAACCTGGCGGCGGTCAGCGCGGCGGAGGGCTATCGCACCCTGCTGGTGGACCTGGACGCCCAGGCCAACTCCACGCACTACCTGACCGGACTGACCGGCGAGGACCTGCCGGTGGGGATCGCCGACTTCTTCAAGCAGACCTTGTCTTCCGGGCCCTTCAGCAAGAAGGGCAGGGTCGAGATCTACGAGACGCCGTTCGACAACCTGCACATCGTCACCTCCAGCCCCGAACTGGCCGACCTGCAGCCGAAGCTGGAGTCGAAGCACAAGATCAACAAGCTGCGCAAATTGCTGGACGAACTGGACGAAGACTACGACCGGATCTACCTGGATACCCCGCCGGCACTGAATTTCTACACGGTATCTGCGCTGATCGCTGCCGATCGCTGCCTGATCCCCTTCGATTGCGACAGCTTCTCCCGCCAGGCGCTGTATGGCCTTCTCCAGGAGATCGAGGAACTGCGCGACGACCACAACGAAGACCTGCAGGTCGAGGGCATCGTGGTCAACCAGTTCCAGCCGCGCGCCAGCCTGCCGCAGCAACTGCTCGACGAGCTGGTGGCGGAGGAACTGCCGGTGCTGCCGGTGTACCTGATGAGCTCGGTGAAGATGCGCGAGTCGCACCAGGCTTGCACCCCGCTGATCTTCCTCGAACCGCGGCACAAGTTGACCCAGCAGTTCGTCGAGTTGCACGGGCTGCTCGAAAGCTGAGCAGCCTCTGCGGCAGCGCTTCTACGAGGTAACCAGGACGTCACAGCTCGGCTGGCGCAGGTAACGTTGCGCCAGGTTGCCGAGCAGCGCCTGCATCAGCGCGTTGCGGCTGTGCCGGCCGAGGGCGAGCAGCTCCGGCTGGCGCTGCTTCAACGCGGCGTCCAGGCTGTACGGCAGCACGCCGGGAACCACTTCGTGGCTCAGCTGCGGCCCGACGCCCGGCAGGCGCTCCTGCTCGTCGCTCAGCAATTGTTCGATCAGCCCGGCCTGGGTGGCCAGGTGCGCGGCATTCTGCCTGGGCAGGCCGAGCACGCTGTCGTCGGGAGACTCGAACACGTGCAGGGCGTGCAGGTCGGCTTCCACCGGCAGCAGGCGGTAGGCCTGGCGCAGCGCGGTACAGGCGCACTGGGAAAAGTCCAGGGCGCTGAGCGCCTGGCGGTAGGGTTCGTCCGCCTCGCGCACGGCGAGCAGCACCGGCACCCGGCTGCGCCGCACCACCTGGTCGAGAGTGGTGTTGCCGAAGCGTTCGAAGGTCTTCTGGTGGTGTGCGCCCATCAGCAACAGGTCCGGTTCGAGCGCCCGGGTCTGCTGCAGGATGCCGTCGACCGGCTGGCCCCTGAACAGGTGGATGGCGCTGTCCTCGTCGAGGCCGGCCTCCTTGCGCTTGAGCTGCAGCATGGCGCTGACGGTCTTCACCGCTGACGCCGATAGCCCCGGGTCGTACACGTGCAGCAGGCTGACCCGCGCATCGTGCTGGCGGGCCAGTTGGGCGGCGCGGGCGAGGGCGACGTCGGCTTCCGGGGTGAGGTCGTGGGCGACCAGGAGGTGGCGGATCATGGCGGACTCCGTGGGATGGCTACGCTGGCTTCTCCACTGTCGCGCCGCAGCTCGCTACGGACCTTGATCCATGGCAGAAAAAACCTTCGCCGGGCCCTGCGAAATCTGCCAGTCAGGGCCGCGCGTGGCTGCGTAGCTGGTACAGCGCGGTGCTTTCCGCCACCACCTCCCCCTGCTCGTCGGTGAGTTGCAGTTCGAGGCTGTATTCGGCCTTGCCGCGCTCTCCAGCCTCGGTTTCCAGTTGGCGGATGCGCTCGGCATCCAGGCGTGCCTCGACGCGTATGTCGCCCTTGGCCGGGCGGCGGAAGCGCAAGGTCATCTCCTTGACGATGGGATAGAAGCGGGCGCTGTCGAAGCTGGTCAGGAACAGCGCGCCACCGGGAATTTCGGCGAGGGTGAAGAGCGCCCCGGCGTACATGCTGCCGATGTGGTTCTCGTTGCCGGCGCCCGGCATGCGCAGGCGCACGTAGCCGGGTTCGAGGACTTCCGCCCTGAGTCCGCTGCGCTGGACGAAGGCGATCTTTTCTTCGGTCAGGTGCCTGGCGAGTTCGGTGGGCAGTGGCATGGCGCTCTCCATGTCGGGGATCCCAGCCAGACTAGCCGGCCGGCCAGGCCGGGCAAGGACCGAAACGCTCGCCCGGACTGACCGATCCGCTCAGCGTGCGGCGGCGGCCAGGGCCTGGTCGAGGTCGGCGAGGATGTCGTCGATGTGCTCGATGCCGATCGACAGCCGCACCATGTCGTCGGAGACTCCGGCGCGGGCCAGTTCCTCTGCGTTCAACTGGCGGTGGGTGGTGCTCGCCGGGTGGCAGGCCAGGGACTTGGCGTCGCCGATGTTGACCAGCCGCACCACCAGCTTCAAGGCGTCGATGAAGCGCGCGCCGGCGGCGCTGCCGCCCTGGATGCCGAAGGACAGGATCGCCGCCGGGCGGCCCCCCAGGTAGCGCCGGGCCAGGGCGTGCTCGGGGTTGTCGGCGAGGCCGGCGTATTTCACCCAGGCCACCTGCGGATGTTGTTGCAGGTAGCGGGCTACGGCGAGGGCGTTGTCGCAGTGGCGCTCCATGCGCAGCGCCAGGGTCTCCAGGCCTTGGAGGATGAGGAAGGCGTTGAACGGCGAGAGCGCCGCGCCCATGTTGCGCAGCGGTACCACCCGGCAGCGGCCGATGAAGGCGGCGGGTCCGAAGGCCTCGGTGTAGGTGACGCCGTGGTAGGACGGATCGGGCGTGTTCAGCAGCGGGAAGCGCGACTTGTTCGCCGCCCAGTCGAATTTGCCGGAGTCGACCACGATCCCGCCGATGCTGGTGCCGTGGCCGCCCATGTACTTGGTCAGCGAGTGCACGATGATGTCGGCACCGTGCTCGAACGGCCGGCAGAGCACCGGGGTGGCTACCGTGTTGTCGACGATCAGCGGTACGCCGTGGCGGTGAGCGGCGTCGGCCAGTGCCTGCAGGTCGATGATGTTGCCCGCCGGGTTGCCGATGGTTTCGCAGAACACGGCCTTGGTCCGCTCGTCGATCAGCGCTTCCAGGGCGGCGATGTCGTCGTGGGCGGCGAAGCGCGCCTGGATGCCGATGCGTGGCAGGGTGTGGGCCAGCAGGTTGTAGGTGCCGCCGTAGAGCTTGGCCACCGAGACGATGTTGTCGCCGGCTTCGGCGACGGTCTGGATCGCGTAGGTGATGGCCGCCATCCCCGAGGCCACCGCCAGCGCCCCGACCCCGCCTTCCAGCGCCGCGACGCGCTGTTCCAGTACATCGTTGGTGGGGTTCATGATCCGTGTGTAGATGTTGCCCGGTACCTTCAGGTCGAACAGGTCGGCGCCATGCTGGGTGTCGTCGAAAGCGTAGGAGGTGGTCTGGTAGATCGGCACCGCCACCGCGCGGGTGGACGGGTCAGGGCTGTAGCCGGCGTGGACGGCCAGGGTTTCCAGTTTCATGCAGCGTTCCTTCGGGCAGATTGGAAGGACGCAGCATGGGAAAGCGCGCCGGGCGGGTCAATGCGCCCGGGCAAGGAAAAGCGTGCCTGGTTAGACCGTTGTGTTCGCCGCTTATGCCTGTCAGCGCAGGCCGATGTAGATGTTGTAGGCGCTGATCAGGGTGATCAGGGTGCCGACGATGACCAGCAGGGTGCGCGGCGAAAGCTTCTTGCACAGCAGGGCGGCGAACGGCGCGGCGAACAGGCCGCCGAAGACCAGTCCGGCGACCATCTTCCAGGTGTCCGGCTGGCCGGCGAGGAGGATGAAGGAGGTGGCGCTGGCGATGGTCAGGAAGAACTCGGCGAAGTTCACCGAGCCGATGGTGGTGCGCGGGTCGCTACCCGAGCCGATCAGGCTGCTGGTGACCACCGGGCCCCAGCCGCCGCCGCCGGCGGCATCGACGAAGCCGCCGAAGAGTGCCAGCTTGGCCACGTGGCGCGGTGCCCGGCGCTTGATCACGTGGCGGTAGGCCTTGCTCAGGATGTACAGGCCCATCAGCAGCAGGTAGGCGGAGATGAAGGGCTTGAGCTGGTGGCCGTCGAAGCGGGTGATCAGCACGGCGCCGAGCACCGCGCCGATCATTCCCGGCAGCAGCAGGCGGAGGAAGAGTGACTTGTTGACGTTGCCGAGCTTGACGTGGGAAATCCCGGAAAAGCCGGTGGTGAACACTTCGGCGATGTGCACGCTGGCGCTGGCGGCGGCCGGCGTGGCGCCAGCGCTGAGCAGGAAGGTGGTGGCAGTAATGCCGTAGGCCATGCCCAGCGCACCGTCGATCACCTGGGCGAAGAAGCCCACCGCCACCGCGCTCCAGAAACCTCGGCTGGTCAGGGCCTGCTCGATGATCTCGAAGCCGCTGCTGCCGCCGTTGTCGAAGAACAGGCGCCAGGCCAGGAAGGCGAGCAGGCCGACCAGGATCAGCACCGCCGCCCACATGGCGGCGCGCAGTACCGGGTGGTCGTCCGGATGGGTGACGAAATCTTCGACAGGAGGCAGACCTAGCGCCTGGTGTTCGGTGTTGATCGAACTCTGGCTGAGATCGAGGTCGCGTATCTTCATGCGGCAAGGCGCCTGACAGGAGGTGGTAGAACAGGCTGGAATAAGTGTGGCGGCGAAGATAATCGGCTTTTCTTAGTGCGTCTAAGAAGTTTTCCGAAGGTATTTATTCCATTGCGGCATTATCGGCCGCCGTTCTGTCAGGGCATCCCGTCAGGAGGAGCAACTGATTTCCAGGTGCCGCCCCCAGTCCGGCGGGCGCCGAGTGAAGCGCCCCATGCCCGGCTGTTCCTCGAACGGGCGACTCAGTACCTGGTGCAGCAAGCGGACTTCCGTGTAGTCGCCCTGCTCGGCCGCTTCGATGGCTTGCTGTGCCAGGTAGTTGCGCAGCACATAGAGCGGATTGACCGCGTGCATGCGCCGGCGCCGCGACTCCTGGTCTCCGCCTTCTTCCTCGACGCGCCGGCGGTAGGCCTCGGCCCAGCGGTCGAAGGCCTCGCGGTCGACGAAGTCGTCGCGCAGGCTGGCCAGCGCCCGCTCCGGAGTTTCTTCGCCGAGTCGGCGGAAGAACAGCGAGTAATCCACCGCGCTGCCCTGCATGCGCTGCAACAGTTCCTGGACCAGGGCCTGGTCGTTCTCCGCGGCGACGCCCAGGCCCAGGCGCCGGCGCATCAGGTCGAGGTAGTGGGCCTGGTAGAGGGGCAGGAACAGGTCGAGGCTGGCGCGCAGTTCGTCCACTTCCACCAGTGGCGTCAGCGCCTGGGCCAGGGCGGCCAGGTTCCAATGGGCGATCGGTACCTGGTTGCTGAAGGAGTAGCGGCCGGCGTCGTCGGAGTGATTGCAGATGTGATTGGCGTCGAAATCGTCGAGGAAGGCGTAGGGCCCGTAGTCGAAGGTAATGCCGAGGATCGACATGTTGTCGGTGTTCATCACCCCGTGGCAGAAGCCATAGGCCTGCCAGCGGGCGATGAGTTCGGCGTTGCGCTCGACGACCTGGCGGAACATCGCCGCGTATGGCCGCTCGGCTGCGTTGCAGTCGGCGAAGTGGTGTTCCAGAACGAACGCCGCCAACTGTTTCAACTGGTCGTGCTGGCGGGTGTAGTAGAAGTATTCGAAGTGACCGAAGCGCACGTGGCTGGGCGCCAGGCGCAGCAGCGTCGCCGCTCTTTCCTTCTTTTCGCGCCAGACCGGCGTGCTCGAACCGATCACGCAGAGCGCCCGGCTGCTGGGAATGCCCAGTGCCGGAAGGGCTTCGGAGGCGAGGAACTCGCGGATCGACGAGCGCAGCACGGCGCGCCCGTCGCCCATCCGCGAGTAGGGGGTCTGGCCGGCGCCCTTGAGGTGCAGGTCCCAGTGCTCGCCGGCCTGGTTGATCACCTCGCCGAGCAGCAGGCCGCGGCCGTCGCCCAGGCGCGGGTTATAGGAGCCGAATTGGTGGCCGGAATACACCATCGCCCGCGGCTCGGCTTCCGACCACAGCTTGTGCCCGCCGAACAGTTCGGCGAACAGCGCTTCGTCGCTGGTTTCCGCTGGCAGGTCGAGCAGCGCCAGGGCGGCGGGGCTGGCTACCACCAGGCGCGGCTCGGCGATGGGGGCGGGCAGGACTTCGGTGGAGAAGGCGTCGCCCAGGCGGGCGAAGCGGTTGTCGAAGTCGAGGTCGTCGAGTGATTTCAAGAGAGGCCTCCGGCAATTCCCGAGCATTGTGCTGGGAATTGCCGGAGGGCGTCCAGGCCCGGAGGTTCAGCGGGTCGGTTCGGCGGGACCGTCCTGGCCCTTGAGCGCGGGCGGATTGCCGACGCCGCTGTGCTGCGGCTCGCCGACGAACAGCTGGACCTGCTGGCCCTGGAGGTTCTTGACGAACACATCGACCTGGTTGAAAGCCATGTCGATCTTGTGTTCGCGGAAGCTGGTGGCGATCTTCGTCAGGATCTCGTCGGTAGAGGGGTTGCGGTCGCCCAGTTCGCGGACGTGGAAGCGCAGCTCGTAGTCGAAGGTACTGGCGCTGATGGTCAGGAAGTACAGCAGCGGCTCCGGGTCGCGCAGTACCCGCGGGTTTTCCTTGACCGCCTGCATCATCAGCTTGCGCGCCAGCGGCAGGTCGGTCTCGTAGGCCAGGCCGATCTTGATGGTGACCCGGGTCACGGTATCGCTCAGCGACCAGTTCACCAGTTGCCCGGTGATGAAGGTCTGGTTCGGGACGATGATCTCCTTGCGGTCGAAATCGGTGATGGTGGTGGCGCGGATGCGGATCCGGCTGACCGTGCCGGACAGGTTGCCGATGGTCACCACGTCGCCGATTCGTACCGGACGCTCGAAGAGGATGATCAGGCCGGAGACGAAGTTGGAGAAGATCGCCTGCAGGCCGAAACCGAGGCCTACCGAGAGCGCCGCCACCAGCCATTGCAGCTTGTCCCAGCTGACCCCGAGGGTGGACAGGGCGCTGACGATGCCGATGCCGCTGATGGCGTAGGAAAGCAGGGTGGTGGTGGCGTAGGCGCTGCCCTGGGCCAGGGTCAGGCGCTGCAGTACCAGGACTTCCAGCAGGCCGGGCAGGTTGCGCGCCAGGGCCACGGTGACCACCGCGATGGCCAGCGCCGCGAGGAAGTCGCGCAGGCTGATCGGCACGCTGGTGGCCGCTTCGCCGGTGCCGGCGGTGTACTGGTACAGGGTGACGTTGTCGAGGTAGGAGATCACGCTGATCAGGTCGGCCCAGACCCAGTACAGGCAGACGATGAAGCCGATCAGCAGAGCCAGGCGGATCAGCCGCAGCGATTGCTGGTTGATCTGCTCGATGCCGAGGGTCGGCTCCTCGACGTTGGTCTCGCCGTCGACGCCTTCCTTCGCCGCGTTCTGCCGTTTCGCCAGGGCCCGGGCGTAGGCCAGGCGCCGGGCCGCCACGCCCAGGCCGCGGACGAAGGCGGCTTCGATGACGAACCAGAGCAGCAGCAGGTAAAGGGTATCGATGAGACGGTCGGTGAGCTTCAGCGAGGTGTAGTAGTAGCCGAAGCAGACCGCGACGAAGAGCACCAGCGGCAGCGCGGTGAAGAGGATGCCGACGATCATCTTGATCAGCGACGGACGTTCGTCGCCGGGGCTGCTGAACAGCAGGCGGCTGAGCAGCCAGGCCATGGCCGCGTAGCCGAGCAGGACCACGGCGATGCCGATCACGTCGTCGGCCAGACTCGCCGGCTGGTGCTCGGCCACCGTCACCACGCCGACCAGCGCCAGGACCACAACGCCGAGGCGGACCAGGTGCCGGTCGAGGAAGCCGACCTGTTCGCGGCTCCAGTGGAAATGCCGCTCGGCGATGCCGCCCGGGGTGAGGATGCGATGGGCGGTGTAGAACAGCAGCCAGACCTGGGCCATTTCCAGCAGGGCGCTGCCGAGGGTGGCGTTCTGGCCGCGGGCGTCCAGCAGCAGGGCCAGCCCGGCGACGGCGAAGGTCAGGGTGCCGGGCAGGGCGAGGAGGATGGTGATCAGGATCGCCAGCGGGGTATGCAACTGGCTGTCGCGCTTGAAGTGGCCGATGTCGTCGTTCAGCTCCGCCAGCTTGTCGTACAGGTAGCGGCGTTTCCACAGCAGCGCGGCGATCAGCAGGAACAGCGGCAGGAACAGCAGCGGCCGATCGACCAGGCCTTCGCCCAGTTCACGCACCCCGGAGCCCCAGGGGATCTCGGTGAGCTGGTTCTTCAGCAGGGTCGGGGTCATCTTGAACCAGGACAGGTCGAGCGGCTGGTTGCTGGGAATCCAGAACATCTGCTCGTCGAGGGTGGTGCGCAGGCTCTCGCTGGTGGAAAGCAACTGTTTCTGGTTCAACTGCAAGGTGATCGCTTCGTTGAGCAGCGCGTTGAGTTCGTGGTTGAGCCGTTCGAGCAACTCGGAACGGGTTGCCAACAGGGTGTCGAGATCCTTGCGCAGTTCCGGCGTGACCTGCTCGCTGGGCTGCTGGGCGAGCAGGTCGTCCAGGTATTGCTGCGGGGTCGCCAGCTTGTCGCGTTCCTGGTTCAGTTCGAACTGGCCGAGGCGCAGGTCGGCGATCTCGTCGGCCAGGCTCTGGTCGGCCTTGATCTTGGGCAGCGCCTGTTTCTGCTTGTAGAGGATGCGCGACAGCAGCAGGCTGCCGCGCAGGACGTTGATCTGTTCCTCGAGGGCCTGGTTGGACTGGGTCAGGTTGTCCAGTTGCTGCTTGGTCTCGAGGTTGCGCCGGGTGAGCACGTTGAGGCGGTCGGTGGCACGCAGGAGGTAGTCGGAGAGACGCAGGTTCTTGGCGTTCTCCTGGCTCAGCAGGCTGTCGGTGCCGGCCCCCTGGGCGCCTTCCTTGGACAGCTCGGCGACGGTCTTTTCCGACTGCTCGCGGCGCTTCTCGCTGATCAGCGCCTGCAGGTCGAGGGTTTCCTTTTCCAGGCGCGAGATCTTCTCGGTGAGCAGATCGTGCTGGCTCTTGCCGAGGTCCTGCAGCAGGTTGTTGCCGGCCAGCTCCTGGCGCAACAGCTGGCTCTGCACGGTCAATGCGGCCTGCTCGGCGAGCAGCTCGCCGCGACGGTCGGCGTTGATCGTCTTGCCGCTTTCCTTGCCGGCCTTGAGCAGCGAGCCGATTTCCAGGATCCGTGCCTGCATGCTGCTGATGCCGGCCTGGGCTCGTTCCGGACGGGTCTCGGCGGTGATCGACAGGCTGTTGGCCTCGCCCAGGGCTTTCTGCCACTCGGCCTGCTGGGTGGTGCGGTCGTTGAGCAGCATTTCCAGGCGGGCCGCGCTCTCGCCGCTGTAGCGTTCGCTGACCGGACGTTCTTTGGTCTTCTTCAGGCGCTCCAGTTCGCGCTGGTTTTCCTCGATCTGCCGGGGCGCGTCGCTCAGGCGCTTTTTCAGGTCCTCCAGGCTCTGCAGCGCTTCGTCGCGCGCGGCGAGGAACTTGAGGGTCTGTTCGAGGCTGGCCTTGGCGACCTTCTGGTCGGCTTCGGCGAGCTTGCGCTCGGCCAGCTTGTCGAGGCTTTGCTGGACGGCCTCGGCCGAGGGCGGCTCGGACTGGGCGAGGAGCGGCGGACTGGCAAGGCAGAGGCCGAGGAAAAGAATAGCGATCAGGGAGCGAAGGGCAGGCATGGTCGAGAAGAGACTCGAAGAAGGGTGAATGCAGGTTAGTGGTGGCTCCGAGGCGCCGCAAGGCGCCTCGGAACGGGAATTCGACAGGAAATCAGAGGAAAAGTCCGGGCCCTGGGCGGCCTTCCGGAAACTTCACGCCGACCTTGCGGATACGGTTGCCTTCCAGGGCGGCCACGGTCCAGGTCAGGCCGTTCCACTCCACCTGGTCGCCGATCACCGCTTCGCCGCCGATCTCGTGGGCGATGAAGCGGCCCAGCGCTTGCTCGCCGTCGATGCCGTCGAGCTTCAGGCCGTAGAGCGAGGCCACCGCCGACAGCTGGGCATCGCCTTCCAGCACGAAGTCGCCGAAGAAGCGCGCGCCGAGGCCCCGGTCGGGCGCCTGGCTGAACAGCTTGCCGAGGGCCGGCAGGTCGTGTTCGTGGCCGATCACGCAGAGAATGTCGTCGGCCTCGAGGATGGTGCTGCCCGACGGGTGGAGCAGTTCGGTGCCGCGGAACAGCGCGGCGATCCGGGTCCCGCCGGGCATCTTCAGCTCGCGCAGGGCGGCGCCGATGCACCACTTTTCCTTGTTCAGGTGGTAGACGAACAGCTCCCACTCGCTGGTCGGGTGGATCTCCAGGCCGGCGCGGGATATCGGTGCCGGGTCCGGCGGCACCACCACCCGCAGCAGCCTGGCCGCCCAGGGCAGGCTGGTGCCCTGCACCAGCAGTGAGACCAGGACGATGAAGAAGGCCACGTTGAAGAACAGCTGGGCGTTCGGCAGGCCGGCCATCAGCGGGAACACCGCGAGGATGATCGGCACCGCGCCGCGCAGGCCGACCCAGGCGATGAAGGCTTTCTCGCGGTCGTGGAAGGCGCGGAACGGGATCAGTCCGATCAGTACCGACAGCGGTCGTGCCACCAGGATCATCCACAGCGCCAGGGCCAGTGCCGGCAGGGCGATCGGCCACAGGTCGTGGGGTGTGACCAGCAGGCCGAGGACCAGGAACATGCCGATCTGCGCCAGCCAGGCCATGCCGTCGAGCATGTGCAGGATGCCGTGGCGGCTGCGGATCGGGCGGTTGCCGAGGAGCAGGCCGCACAGGTAGATGGCGAGGATGCCGCTGCCGCCGACGGCGTTGGCCAGGGCGAACACCAGCAGGCCACCGCTGATCACCAGCAACGGGTAGAGGCCGCCGGCCAGGTGCATGCGGTTGATCAGTTGCAGCAGCAACCAGCCGCCGCCAAGACCGAGCAGGGCGCCGAGACCGAACTGCTGCACCAGGTGCAGGGCGAAGCCCCAGCTGAGGCCGGTCTGGCCGCTGGCGAGCATCTCGATCAGGGTCACGGTGAGGAACACCGCCATCGGGTCGTTGCTGCCCGATTCGATTTCCAGGGTCGCGGTGACCCGCTCGTTGAGACCTTTGCCGCCGAGCAGGGAGAACACCGCGGCGGCGTCGGTGGAGCCGACGATGGCGCCGATCAGCAGGCCTTCCATCCAGTGCAGGTCGAACAGCCAGGCTGCCGCGATGCCGGTCAGGCCGGTGGTCACCAGCACGCCCAGGGTGGCCAGCGACAATGCCGGCCAGAGCGCCACGCGGAAGCTGGAGACGCGGGTGCGCAGGCCGCCGTCGAGGAGGATCACGGCGAGCGCCAGGTTGCCCACCAGGTAGGCCATCGGATAGTTGTCGAAGACGATGCCGCCGACCCCGTCGTTGCCGGCGATCATGCCGACGGCGAGGAAGATCACCAGGATCGGGATGCCCAGGCGGGAGGACAGCGAGCTGACGAGGATGCTCATGCCGACCAGCACCGCCCCGATCAGGAAGAAATTATTGACGGTGACGGCGTCCAAGGTCGGCCTCCTCGCGGCGGGACAGGGGGAAGGCGACGCTACGGGTCGGTTTTACGTAGGGGAATTACGTAGACAGGATGCAGGCCGCATGCCAAGTGATTCTAACCTGCGGATTTGGCGGACTGTAAAGGGGCGGCTGCGGTTTTTTTCGAAGGAATTCCAAGGCTTTCGCGTTGTCCGGGCGAGTGCGCGCGGACTCGCCGGCGTGGCCGCCAGGCAACGGCAACCCGGCGTCCATGCCCGGACATAAAAAAGCCCCGGACGTGACCGGGGCGGGAAAGGGCAGGCAGGATCAGAACCATTCTTCCTGCATGCTCGAACACACGTCGTCGCGGGCCTCCAGCAGCGCCAGTTCGTGGTGGCAGCCAGGCACTTCCCAGGTCAGGAAGTAGCGAGCGGCCTGCAACTTGCCGCGATAGAAGTCGGCGTCGGCGCAGTCGCCGCGAGCCAGCCCTTCCTCGGCGCGGATCGCCTGCTCCAGCCAGCGCCAGCCGATCACCGCATGGCCGAACACCTTCAGGTACAGCGCCGAGTTGGCCAGGCCCTGGTTGACCTGGCCCTGCATCAGGTCGCCGAGCAGTGCCAGGGTCACCTCGGACAGCCGCGCCACCAGCCTTTCCAGCGGCTGGCGCAGGGCGGCCAGGGATGGATGGGCTTCGGCGCGCCGGCAGGCGTCCTGGATCAGTCGGGTCAGCTGGCGCAGGCCGGCGCCATTGTTCTGCCCGACCTTGCGTCCCAGCAGGTCGAGGGACTGGATGCCGTGGGTGCCTTCGTGGATCGGGTTCAGGCGATTGTCGCGGTAGTACTGTTCCACCGGGTATTCGCGGGTGTAGCCGTGGCCGCCGAGGATCTGGATCGCCAGCTCGTTGGCCTTCAGGCAGAACTCCGAGGGCCAGGACTTGACGATCGGGGTCAGCAGGTCGAGCAGGTCGTGGGCCTGGCGGCGCTGTTCGTCGTCTTCCAGGGTCTGGCTGTCGTCGAACAGGCGCGCGGCGTACAGGCCCAGGTCGAAGGCGCCTTCGACATAGGCCTTCTGGGTCAGCAGCATGCGCCGCACGTCGGCGTGGCGGATGATCGCCACCTGTGGCGCGCTCGGGTCCTTGCCGTCCGGCAGGCGGCCCTGCGGGCGTTCGCGGGCGTACTCCAGCGAATAGAGGTAACCGGCATAGCCAAGCATCACCGCGCCCATGCCGACGCCGATGCGCGCCTCGTTCATCATCTGGAACATGTAGGCCAGGCCGTGGTGCGGCTTGCCCACCAGGTAGCCGACGCAGGCGCCGTTGTCGCCGAAGTTCAGCGCGGTGGAGGTGGTGCCGCGATAACCCATCTTGTGGAACAGGCCGGCGAGGATCACGTCGTTGCGCGGCCCGAGGCTGCCGTCGGCGTTGACCAGGAACTTCGGCACGATGAACAGCGAGATGCCTTTCACCCCCGGCGGTGCATCCGGCAGCTTGGCCAGGACCATATGCACGATGTTCTCGGAGAGCGGGTGGTCGCCGCCGGAGATGAAGATCTTGTTGCCCTTGATCCGATAGCTGCCGTCGGCGGCCGGTTCGGCGCGGGTGCGGATGTCGGAGAGGGAGGAGCCGGCGTGCGGTTCGGTGAGGGCCATGGTGCCGAAGAAGCGGCCCTCGATCATCGGTTGCAGGAAGCGCTGCTTCTGCTCCTCGCTGCCGAAGCTCTCGATCAGGTTGGCGGCACCCATGGTCAGGAACGGATAGGCCGAGCTACCGACGTTGGCCGCCTGGAAGTGGGCGAAGCAGGCTTGCGACAGCAGGGTCGGCAACTGCATGCCGCCTTGCTCGAAGCTGCGGGTGGCGTTGAGGAAGCCGGCGTCGAGGAAGGCATCCACTGCCGGCTTCACTTCCGGAATCAGCGTGGCTGAGCCATTCTCATAGAGCGGCTCGTGTTCGTCGCCCTTGCGGTTGTGCGGGGCGAACAGCTTTTCCGCCAGGCTCCGCGCGGTGCCGAGGGCGGCATCGAAGGTTTCGCGGCTATGTTCGGCGAAGCGCGGGCGATGGGTCAGGGCTTCGGCATCGAGGACTTCGTACAGCTCGAACGCCAGGTTGCGGGAACTGAGCAGGGTTTCGGACATGACGACCTCGGCGAAAGGGGATCGTGGGGCGGCGCGGCGAAGGCATCGACCGTCGCAGGCGGTGCCAGGGTGCCAGCGAGTCTAGGCTGGTGAATGAAGGTCGCCAACCAACATCGATATGCGTGATACAAGGGCCAAACCTGCGACGGCGAGACCGCTGCCGAAGCCTCGGGAGACTGGTAGAATCCGCGCCCCTCGCCCATGGGCGAGGGCCTGTGCCGACGCGGGGTCGGCGCGAATCCGCCGGGGCCGGGCGGTCCGGCTAGCAGCGCTGCCTGGCGCTGTCCAAGGAGCAGTCATCATGAACTATCGTCACGCTTACCACGCCGGCAACCATGCCGATGTCTTCAAGCACCTGGTGCTGGCGCGGATCTTCGCCCTGCTGGGGCGCAAGGACACGCCGTACGCCTACCTGGACAGCCATTCCGGGGTCGGCCTCTACGACCTGCAGGGTGACGAGGCCAGCCGCACCGGCGAGTGGGAGCAGGGCATCGCCCGCCTGTGGGAGCGCGAAGGCCTGCCCGAGCAACTGGACGATTACCTGGACGTGATCCGTCACCTGAATCCGGACGGCTCCCTGCGCTACTACCCGGGCTCGCCGGAACTGGCGCGGCGCCTGACCCGCGCCCAGGACCGCGTGCTGCTCAACGAACTGCATCCCGAGGACGGCCGCCTGCTCAAGGCCAACATGGCTGGCGAACGGCGGGTCGCCGTGCACCAGGGCGACGGTTGGCTGCTGCCGCGGGCGTTCCTGCCGGCGCCGGAAAAGCGCGCGGTGCTGCTGATCGATCCGCCGTTCGAGCAGGCCGACGAATTGCAGCGTTGTGTCGCTGCGCTCGACGAGGCGATCGGGCGGATGCGCCAGACGGTGGTGGTGATCTGGTATCCGATCAAGGACGAGCGCCAGCTCAAGCGTTTCTACCAGGCCCTGGAACGTAGCGTCGCGCCGAAGCTGCTGCGTGCCGAGCTGCACGTGCATCCGATCGACGACGCCGAGCGTTTCAACGGCTCCGGGCTGGCCATCGTCAATCCGCCGTGGCCGCTGGAGGACGAACTGCGCGACCTGCTGCCCTGGCTGGCCGAGGTCATGGCCCAGAGCCAGGGCGGCTGGCGTCTCGACTGGCTGGTGGCGGAATAGTCGTCAGGCCGGCAGGCACACCCCGGTGCCGCCCAGGCCGCAGTAGCCGTTGGGGTTCTTCGCCAGGTACTGCTGGTGGTAGGCCTCGGCGTAGTAGAAGGGCGGGACGTCGGCGATCTCGGTGGTGATGCGGTCGTAGCCGGCTTTCGCCAGTTCGGCTTGGAAGCTCTCCCGGCTGGCAAAGGCCGCGGCCTTCTGGGCCGCGTCGAAGGTGTAGATCACCGAGCGGTACTGGGTGCCGATGTCGCCGCCCTGGCGCATGCCCTGGGTCGGGTCGTGGGCTTCCCAGAATACCTTGAGCAGCTGTTCGAAGCTGGTCTCCTGCGGGTTGTAGACCACCAGCACGACCTCGCTGTGGCCGGTCAGGCCGGAGCAGACTTCGTCGTAGGTCGGGTTCGGCGTGTAGCCGCCGGCATAACCCACCGCGGTCACCCAGACACCCGGTTGCTGCCAGAGGCGACGCTCGGCGCCCCAGAAGCAGCCCATGCCGAACAGCACCTGTTGCAGGCCGGCGGGGAACGGCGCGGTCAGCGGGCGGCCGTTGACGAAGTGCGCTTCGGGCACCGGCATGGCGCTTTCGCGACCCGGCAGGGCCTGGTCCGGCGTGGGCAGCTCGCTTTTCTTGGTGAGGATTTCAGAACGCAGAACCATGGCTCTCGTCTCCTGCTCAGGGGGTAGGCGAATGACTCGCGGATGAGCACAGAGAGTACAGCCTTTCCGCGCCGGCGGGGGAGGCCTGGGCGATCAGTGCAGGGTGCGGCAGGGATAGCGCAGCAGACTGGTATTGAGCAGGTCGCTGGGGATCGGCCGGTCGAACAGGTAGCCCTGGCCGATGTCGCAGCGGTTGCGCCGGAGGAAGGCCAGTTGCTCGGCGCTCTCCACGCCTTCGGCGACTACCTTGAGCTTGAGGTTGTGGGCCATGGCGATCACCGCCGAGGTGATTTCCATGTCGTCCTGGCTGTCCGGGATGTCCTTGATGAAGCTGCGGTCGATCTTGATCACGTCGATGGGGAATTTCTTCAGGTAGCTCAGTGACGAGTAGCCGGTGCCGAAGTCGTCCATCGCCAGGGTCAGGCCGAGGCTCTTCAGGCGTTCGAGTTGCTGGCGGGTATCGTCGGTGGCGTCCAGCAGCAGGCTTTCGGTGAGCTCCAGTTCCAGCTGGCTGGCCGGGATGTTCTCTTCGTGGAGGATCGCCGCGATCGAGCCGACCAGGTCCGGGTCGGTGAACTGCTTGGGCGACAGGTTGATGGCGATCTGCAGCTCGCCCAGCCCGGCCTCGGCCAGCTCGCGGGCCTGGCGACAGGCTTCGCGGATCACCCACTTGCCGATCGGCACGATCAGCCCGGTTTCCTCGGCCACGCTGATGAAGCGGTCCGGGCGGATCATGCCTTTTTCCGGATGCTGCCAGCGCAGTAGGGCTTCCAGGCCGAGCAACTGGCCGCTGCGCAGGCACAGCTTGGGCTGGTAGTGCACCGCCAGTTCGTTCTGCGCCAGGGCGCGGCGCAAGTTGCTCTCGACGAACAGCTTGTAGCTGGCCTCGGCGGTCAGCGCCTCGGTGAACACCTGGACCTGGTGCTTGCCGTTGGCCTTGGCCTTGTGCAGCGCCAGGCCGGCGTACTTCATCAGGGTCTGCGGGTCGCAGCCGTGCTGCGGGGCGCTGGCCAGGCCGATGGAGCCGGTGATGTTGATCAACTGGTTGTCGACGAACAGCGGCTTGTCGAGCATGTGCAGGACCTGCGCGGCAATGCTTTCGCCCTTTTCCACCGCGGTGTCGTCGAGCAGCACGGCGAACTCGTTGCTGGCGAAGCGCGCCAGGGTGGCGCCGTCGCCGAGGCAACTGCGCAAGCGCCGGGCCAGGCTGACCAGCAGCTTGTCGCCGGTCTGGTGGCCGAGGCTGTCATTGATCCGCTTGAAGTTGTCGATGTCCACCAGCAGCAGGCTGAGCGGGCGGTCGCCGCTGCTTTCCAGGCGTTCCTCGAGGGCGCCGATGAAATAGTGCCGGTTGGCCAGGCCGGTGAGGTTGTCGCGGTAGGCGAGTTTCTCGATGTGCTGCTGGGCCAGCTTGTTCTGCGTGATGTCTTCGTAGATGCCGATGTAGTGGGTCAGCTCGCCGAGATCGTCGTAGACCTTCGACAGCGACAACTGGCCCCAGTAAGGCTCGTGGTTCTTGCGGCGGCTGCGGAACTCGCCCTGCCAGCTGTTCTGCTGAGTCAGCGCGGAACGCGCGTCGAACAGCAGCTCGCTGAGGTTCTCCAGCGCCGGTAGCTCGGACAGGCGTCGGTTACGCACTTCGTCGGCGCTGTACTGGGTGATCGAGGTGAAGCTCGGATTGACGTATTCCACCACGCCGTCGCGGTCGATCAGCAGGAAGGCACTGGCGCTCTGTTCCACCGCGCGCTGGAACAGGTGCAGGGCGCTGGAGACATTGCGTCGCTCGTGGTTCATCAGGACCTGCGCGTACTGGTCGGCGAGTTCCCCGGCGAAGGCGATCTCGTCGCTCTGCCACATGCGGTTCTCGCCGGCGTGTTCCAGGCACAGCACGCCGACCACCTCGCCGCCGATGCGGATGGTGGCGTCGAGCAGGGCGTTGACGCCCAGCGGCTTCAGGTAGTCCTTGTAGAGTTCCTGGGTGCGTGGGTCGCGCTGGGCGTTGTGGGCGTCGATGGCGCGCCCGCTGTGTACCGCCTCGAGGTAGGCGGGGTAGCGGCTGGCGTCGATGCTCTGGGGCTTCTCGTACTGGTCGAGGTCGCGGCGGTAGACGGTCACCGCTTCCAGGCGCTGGTCGTCGAGCAGCCGCCAGATGCCGGCTCGCGCGGTGCCGTAGGCTTCGCAGGCGGCCTGGGTGATCAGTTGCGCAGCCTCCAGCAGCGGGTCGCTGGACAGGTAGCGATGGCGGGCCAGGCGGACGATCAGGTTCTGCTGGGTGCGCGAGCGCAGCAGGTGTTGCAGGTGGTCGTCCTGGGAGCGCTGGTAGAGGTCCAGGGACGCCTTCAGGCGCAGGTTCTGCGATTCCAGGTCGAGCAACTGTTCGCTGCGCTCGGCGCTCTCCGCTCGCTCCTCGACCATCAGGTAGCCGTGCAGCAACTGGCGGCCATGCTGCTGGAAGGCTTCGCCGAACTCCAGCATGGTCAGCACGCCGTTGGGTGTGTGCAGCTTGTAGCTCACCTGGTAGTGCGGGCGCTTCACCAGTTGCTGCTGGATCTGCTCGTGCAGGCGGTGGCGGGCCTCGGGTTCCATCAGGCTGGCGTAAGGCGCATCGAGCAGTGCGCAGAGGGTAGTCGCCGGCAGCCCGAGCTGGCGCTCGCAGGCAGGATCGAGGAACAGCAGTGCCCAGCTCGGCTCGTTCAGCCGCTCGAAACGCAGCAGCCCGAGCCGCGACGGCACGGGTAGCTGCGTGACAACCTCGGCCGCCGAACGGCTGGCGGCATCGGGATGACTTTTCATGCGAGGCTGATTCCAGGTACTGAGCGAGGGGGAGGCCTCGACCCGTTTCGATGGGGTGCAGGCAAAGGGTGCATTATGCCGATTGGTCTGACAAGTAACTCTGTATCGGCCCGGCAGGGCCCAAGTTAAGCGTATCCGGGAAAAAACCGCTGGACGGTCGGAGGTCTGCGGTGCCGCTGGAAAAGCCCTGTTTTTCGTAGGGTTGGCTTCGCCGGGAGGGTTGGCGTCGAGCGCCTGTCATCGTGCGCGCCGAACTCGCGCCTGCGGGTCCTGTGGCATTCGCTGGCGGTACGACGGGACGCAGTTTCGCCGAGCCGTCAGGCGGGCAAAAAAAGCCCCACCATCCGGTGGGGCCGAGAGACGAGCGTGGCATGCTCGCGAGAGGGGCTGGCCGCTCCGTGGGGAGCGGCGCAGGTATTACAGGAGCAGGGTGCGGATGTCCGCCAGCAGCTCGCCCAGGCGCTTGGTGAAGCGCGCCGCGGCGGCACCGTTGATCACGCGATGGTCGTAGGACAGCGACAGCGGCAGCATCAGGCGCGGCTGGAAGGCCTTGCCGTCCCATACCGGCTGCATGGTCGCCTTGGACACACCGAGGATCGCCACTTCCGGCGCGTTGACGATCGGCGTGAAGCCGGTGCCGCCGATGTGGCCGAGACTGGAGATGGTGAAGCAGGCGCCCTGCATGGCATCGGCCGAGAGCTTCTTGTTGCGGGCCTTGTCGGCCAGCTCGGCGGCCTCGGCGGCCAGTTGCAGGAGGCTCTTCCGGTCGACATCGCGGATCACCGGGACCAGCAGGCCGTCCGGAGTGTCCACGGCGAAGCCGATGTGTACGTACTTCTTGCGGATCAGCGCCTTGCCGCTGGGGGCCAGCGAACTGTTGAAGTCCGGCAGTTCCTTGAGCAGGTGGGCGCAGGCCTTGAGCAGGATCGGCAGTACGGTCAGCTTGACCCCGGCCTTCTCCGCCGCGGCCTTCTGGGCAACGCGGAAGGCTTCCATGTCGGTGATGTCCGACTGGTCGAACTGGGTCACGTGCGGCACGTTCAGCCAGCTGCGATGCAGGTTGGCGGCGCCGACCTGCATCAGGCGGGTCATCGCCACTTCTTCCACTTCGCCGAACTTGCTGAAGTCGACTTCCGGGATCGGCGGGATGCCGGCTCCGCCGGTGGCGCCGGCACCGCCGGACTTGGCGCGCTGCAGTTGCTCCTTGACGAAGACCTGGACGTCTTCCTTGAGGATGCGACCCTTGGGACCGCTGGCTTTCACTTCGCTCAGCTCGACGCCGAACTCGCGCGCCAGCATGCGCACCGCCGGGCCGGCGTGGACCTTGGCGCCGTCGCGGCTGGGTGCGCCGACCGGAGCCGGGGTATCGGCCTTGGCTGGCGCAGGGGCCGCCGCGGCGGGCTTCTGCTCGGCGGCGGGCGCCGCGGCCTGGGCCGGAGCGGCTGCCGGTTGCTCTTCGGCTGCCGGAGCGGCGCCTTCCACCTTCAGCTTGAGGATCAGGTCGCCGGTGCCGACTTCGTCACCGACCTTGATCGAGACGCTTTCCACCACCCCGGAGGCCGGCGAGGGAATCTCCATGCTGGCCTTGTCGGATTCCAGGGTGATCAGCGACTGGTCGGCCTCGACCGTGTCGCCGGCCTTGACCATCACTTCGATGACGTTGGCCTTGCCGGCCGAGCCGATGTCCGGGACCTTGATGTCCTGGACGCTGGCCGCGGCGGGGGCGGCCGGCTTGCTCTCGCTCGGGGCGGGAGCAGGCGCTTCGGCTTTCGGCGCTTCCGGTTGGGCGGGCGCTGCCTCGGCCTTGGCTTCGGCAGGCTGTTCGCCGCCTTCCACTTCCAGCTCGAGGATTTCGTCACCTTCTTTCAAGGTGTCGCCGACCTTCGCCTTGATGCTTTTCACTACCCCGGCCTTGGGACTGGGGATTTCCATGCTGGCCTTGTCGGATTCCAGGGTCAGCAGGCTCTGATCGGCCTCGACCTTGTCGCCGGGCTTGACCAGCAGCTCGATGACTTCACCCTCACCGTTGCCGATGTCGGGTACGCGAATGAGTTCGCTCACATTCCTCTCCTTTTACGTGCCACCACCGCTGTGCGGCGCGCAAAACAAAGACTTTTGGTCCTTGGTTCGTTGTGAGCCGGCGCCGCCCGTTGGCGGCGCCGGCGTGCTCGAAACCCCTCGCTGCCGAGGGGAGTATGGAGCGAATTAGCAATCCAGCGGGTTGCGCTTCTCCGGATCGATACCGTACTTGGCGATGGCCTCGGCCACCACTTTCGGCTCGATATCGCCGCGATCGGCCAGCGCTTCGAGCGCGGCCAGCACCACCCAGTGACGATCCACTTCGAAGAAGTTGCGCAGCTTCTTGCGGCTGTCGCTGCGGCCGAAGCCGTCGGTGCCGAGCACCTTGTACTCCTTGGAGGGAACCCACTGGCGGATCTGCTCGGCGTAGAGCTTCATGTAGTCGGTGGAGGCGATCACCGGGCCGCGACGGCCGCCCAGGCACTCCTCGACGTAGCTCTGCTTCGGCTTCTGGCCCGGATGCAGGCGGTTCCAGCGCTCGACGGCAAGGCCGTCGCGACGCAGCTCGTTGAAGCTCGGCACGCTCCAGACGTCGGCGCCGATGCCGAAGTCGTTGCGCAGCAGCTTGGCCGCTTCCTCGACTTCGCGCAGGATGGTGCCGGAGCCCAGCAGTTGCACGTGGTGAGCGGCTTCCTTCTTGTCCTCCTCGAGGAGGTACATGCCCTTGATGATGCCTTCCTCTGCGCCCTTCGGCATGGCCGGCTGGACGTAGTTCTCGTTCATCACGGTGATGTAGTAGAAGATGTCCTGCTGCTCTTCGATCATCTGCCGCGAGCCTTCGCGGATGATCACCGCCAGTTCGTAGGCGTAGGTCGGATCGTAGGTGCGGCAGTTCGGGATGGTCGAGGCCAGCAGGTGGCTGTGGCCGTCCTCGTGCTGCAGGCCTTCGCCGTTCAGCGTGGTGCGACCGGCGGTGCCGCCGATCAGGAAGCCGTGCGCGCGGCTGTCGCCGGCGGCCCAGGCCAGGTCGCCGATGCGCTGGAAGCCGAACATCGAATAGAAGATGTAGAACGGCAGCATCGGCTGGTTGTGGGTGCTGTAGGAGGTACCGGCGGCAATCCAGCTGGACATGGCGCCGGCCTCGTTGATGCCTTCCTCGAGGATCTGGCCCTTCTTGTCCTCGCGGTAGAACATCACCTGGTCCTTGTCCACCGGCTCGTAGAGCTGGCCGACCGAGGAGTAGATGCCGAGCTGGCGGAACATGCCTTCCATGCCGAAGGTACGGGCCTCGTCCGGGACGATCGGGACGATGCGCGGGCCGAGTTCCTTGTCCTTGACCAGCTGCGAGATGATCCGCACGAAGGCCATGGTGGTGGAGATCTCGCGATCGCCGGAGCCGTCGAGCATGGCCTTCAGGGTTTCCAGCGGCGGAACCGGCACGCTCATGCTCTTCTGCCGGCGCACCGGCATGAAGCCGCCCAGCGCGGCGCGGCGCTCGGCCAGGTACTTGGCCTCGGCGCTGCCTTCTTCAGGCTTGTAGAACGGCAGCTTCTCCAGGTCGGCGTCCTTGACCGGGATGTCGAACTTGTCGCGGAACGCGCGCAGGCTGTCGACGTCGACCTTCTTCACGTTGTGCGCGATGTTCTTCGCTTCGCCGCTGCCGGTGCCGTAGCCCTTGATGGTCTTGGCCAGGATGACGGTCGGCTGGCCCTTGTGGTTGACCGCCTGGTGGTAGGCCGCATAGACCTTGTAGGGGTCGTGGCCGCCGCGGTTGAGCTTCCAGATTTCCTCGTCGGAAAGGTCCTTGACCATTTCCAGCAGTTCCGGACGCGCGCCGAAGAAGTGCTCGCGCACGTAGGCGCCGTCTTTCGCCTTGTAGTTCTGGTATTCGCCGTCGATGACCTCGTCCATGCGCTGTTGCAGCAGGCCGGCGGTGTCCTTGGCGAACAGCGGGTCCCAGAAGCGACCCCAGATGACCTTGTTGACGTTCCACTCGGCGCCGCGGAACACGCCTTCCAGCTCCTGGATGATCTTGGCGTTGCCGCGGACCGGGCCGTCGAGGCGCTGCAGGTTGCAGTTGATGACGAAGATCAGGTTGTCGAGTTTCTCGCGGCCGGCCAGGGAGATCGCGCCGAGGGATTCCGGCTCGTCGCACTCGCCGTCGCCCATGAAGCACCAGACCTTCTGCTTGCCGGCGGGGATGAAGCCGCGGCTTTCCAGGTACTTCATGAAACGTGCCTGGTAGATCGCCTGGATCGGGCCAAGGCCCATGGATACGGTGGGGAACTGCCAGAAGTCTGGCATCAGCCAGGGGTGCGGATAGGAGGACAGGCCGTTGCCGTCCACTTCCTGGCGGAAGTTCTCCAGTTGTTCCTCGCTGATGCGGCCTTCGAGGAAGGCCCGGGCGTAGACGCCGGGGGACGCGTGGCCCTGGAAGAACACCAGGTCGCCGCCGTGTTCGTCGGTGGGAGCCTGGAAGAAATAGTTGAAGCCGATGTCGTAGAGGGTCGCCGAGGAGGCGAAGGTGGAGATGTGGCCGCCCAGGTCCGGGTCGTGCTTGTTCGCCCGCATCACCATCGCCAGGGCGTTCCAGCGCACCAGGGAGCGGATCCGGCGTTCCATGAACAGGTCGCCGGGCATGCGTGCTTCGTGGGTTACCGGAATGGTGTTGCGATAGGGCGTGGTGATCGCGTAGGGCAGTTGGGTGCCGCTACGGCTGGCCAGCTCGCCCATGCGGGTCATCAGGTAATGAGCGCGGTCTTCACCTTCGCGGTCGAGTACGGACTCCAGGGCGTCCAGCCATTCCTGGGTTTCGACGGGATCGAGGTCTTGCATGGCTTGCTCCAGGGCGGAAAGGCTTCCAGAATCGGATGCCATAGGTGAGCGGCCGGCCTCGTGGGCGACCGCAGCTAATTCTTGGATGTTCTCCGGGTGTACCCGGCGACTTGTAGTTTTACTACAGATCAGTCTGAGAAACAGCCCTCTGGATACAATTTTTAGTAGTAAAACTACATTTCGATTGTCGCTGTCAGGCTATAAGGCCCGATGTAGAGCCTTTTCGACGTTGTGCGTCGAGCCTGTGGTCTTCGGTCGGAAGCCCAAACAGGATAGACCATGAGCCTGCCTTCGCTGGCGAATCTGCCGGCCACCCTGCTGCCCGCCGCCGAACGCGCCGGGACTGCCCTCCGCTCCGCTGTCGCCGCCCTCGATGCCGCCGCCCTGGCCCGCCTGGAGGCCTGGCCCGAGGAGCGCCTGGAGGATTTCCGACGGGTCGCCGCGGCCAGCGATTTCGTCGCCGAGCAGGCAGTGCGCGACCCGGCGATGCTGCTGGAACTGGCCGAACGCGGCGAGCTGGAGAACCCCCACGCGCCCGGCGAACTGCGCAGTCAGTTGCAGGCGCGGCTGGAGGATTGCGCCGACGAGGACGAACTCGGTCGGCGCCTGCGACGTTTCCGCACACGCCAGCAACTGCGCATCATCTGGCGCGACCTGACCCGCCGCGCCGCGCTGGCGGAAACCTGTCGCGACCTGTCGGCCCTGGCCGACGCCTGCATCGACCTGGCTTGCGAGTGGCTCCATCGGCGCCAGTGCGAGCAGTTCGGCACGCCGATCGGCCGGCGCTCCGGCGAACCGCAGCGGATGGTGGTCCTCGGCATGGGCAAGCTGGGCGCGGTGGAACTCAACCTGTCGTCGGACATCGACCTGATCTTCGGTTACCCGGAGGGCGGCGAGACCGAGGGGGCGAAGCGTTCGCTGGACAACCAGGAGTTCTTCACCCGCTTGGGGCAGAAGCTGATCAAGGCGCTGGATGCGATCACCGTCGACGGCTTCGTCTTCCGCGTCGACATGCGCCTGCGTCCCTACGGCTCCAGCGGACCGCTGGTCTACAGCTTCGCCGCGCTGGAGCAGTACTACCAGGACCAGGGGCGCGACTGGGAGCGCTACGCGATGATCAAGGCGCGGGTGGTCGGCGGCGACCAGCAGGCAGGCGAGCAACTGCTCGGCATGCTGCGGCCGTTCGTCTATCGGCGCTACCTGGACTTTTCCGCCATCGAGGCGCTGCGCACCATGAAGCAGCTGATCCAGCAGGAGGTCCGGCGCAAGGGGATGTCGGAAAACATCAAGCTGGGCGAAGGCGGTATCCGCGAGGTGGAGTTCATCGCCCAGGCCTTCCAGTTGATCCATGGCGGGCGCGACCTGAGCTTGCAGCAACGGCCACTGCTGAAGGCGCTGGCGACCCTGGAGGGGCAGGGCTACCTGCCGCCGGCGGTGGTCGAGGAGCTGCGCGGCGGCTACGAGTTCCTGCGCTACGCCGAGCATGCCATCCAGGCGCTGGCCGACCGGCAGACGCAAATGCTGCCCAGCGACGAATACGACCGCATCCGCGTGGCCTTCATCATGGGCTTCGCCAGTTGGGCCGCATTCCACGAGCGCCTGAGCCACTGGCGGGCGCGCATCGACTGGCACTTCCGCCAGGTAATCGCCGACCCGGACGAGGACGAAAGCGGCGAGGCGGCCTGCGGCAGCGTCGGCGCCGAGTGGATCCCGCTGTGGGAGGAGGCGCTGGACGAGGAGTCGGCCAGCCGGCAACTGGCCGACGCCGGCTTCGTCGATGCCGAGGCGGCCTGGAAGCGTCTCAGCGATCTGCGCCACGGCCCCCAGGTACGAGCGATGCAGCGTCTCGGCCGGGAGCGCCTGGATGCCTTCGTTCCGCGCCTGCTGGCGATGACCGTGGAAAACCCCCAGCCGGACCTGGTGCTGGAGCGGGTCCTGCCGCTGGTGGAAGCGGTGGCGCGGCGGTCCGCCTACCTGGTGTTGCTGACCGAGAACCCCGGCGCGCTGGAGCGCCTGCTGACCCTCTGCGCGGCCAGCCCGATGGTTGCCGAGCAGATCGCGCGGTTCCCGATTCTGCTCGACGAGCTGCTCAACGAGGGGCGCCTGTTCCGTCCTCCACAGGCCGCCGAGCTGGCCGCCGAGCTGCGCGAACGGCTGATGCGGATTCCCGAGGACGACCTCGAGCAGCAAATGGAGACCCTTCGTCACTTCAAGCTGGCCCACGGGCTGCGGGTGGCGGCCTCGGAGATCGCCGGCACGCTGCCGTTGATGAAGGTCAGCGACTACCTGACCTGGCTGGCCGAGGCGATCCTCGTCGAGGTCCTCGAACTGGCCTGGCGGCAGTTGGTGCAGCGTCACGGCCGGCCGTTGCGCGCCGACGGCACGCCGTGCGATCCGGACTTCGTCATCGTCGGCTACGGCAAGGTCGGCGGGCTGGAGTTCGGCCATGGCTCGGACCTCGACCTGGTGTTCATCCATGACGGCGACCCCCACTGCGAGACCGATGGCGGCAAATCCATCGATGGCGCGCAGTTCTTTACCCGCCTGGGGCAGAAGATCATCCATTTCCTCACCGCGCAGACGCCATCCGGCACCCTCTACGAGGTCGACATGCGCCTGCGTCCGAGCGGCGCGGCCGGCCTGCTGGTGAGTTCGCTGGGCGCCTTCCAGCGCTACCAGGAGCAGGAGGCCTGGACCTGGGAGCACCAGGCGTTGGTCCGCGCCCGGGTGCTGGCCGGTTGCCGGCGGGTGCAGGCGAGCTTCGAGGCGGTACGTGCCGAGGTGCTGGCGAGGCCGCGCGATCTCGACGCGTTGCGCACCGAAGTCAGCGAAATGCGCGCCAAGATGCGCGACAACCTGGGAACCCGCGCGACCGCCGCCGGTACCGCCTCGAATGCCTTCGAGGCCACGGCAGCCTTCGATCTCAAGCACGATGCCGGTGGTATCGTCGATATCGAATTTATGGTGCAATATGCGGTTCTAGCTTGGTCCGGAGAACACCCGGCGCTGCTCGAATTCACCGATAACATCCGCATTCTGGAAGGACTGGAACGGGCTGGCCTGATCGCCAGCGAGGACGTCCGTCTCCTGCAGGAGGCCTACAAGGCCTATCGCGCAGCCGCACACCGCCTGGCACTACAGAAGGAGGCCGGGGTCGTGAGCGGCGAGCACTTCCAGACGGAGCGGCGAGAAGTGATCAGGATCTGGCGCGAGCTGCGGCTCGGCTGATCCACTCAGGCACGTAACGCAAGTACGTAACGAATATCTGAAGGAGCTGGCAACTATGTCGATGGCCGATCGTGATGGCGTGATCTGGTATGACGGTGAACTGGTGCAGTGGCGCGACGCGACCACGCACGTGCTGACCCATACCCTGCACTATGGAATGGGCGTGTTCGAGGGCGTGCGCGCCTACGACACCCCGCAGGGCACGGCGATCTTCCGCCTGCAGGCGCATACCGACCGGCTGTTCGACTCCGCGCACATCATGAACATGCAGATCCCGTACAGCCGCGACGAGATCAACGAGGCGACCCGCGCCGCCGTGCGCGAGAACAACCTGGAAAGCGCCTATATCCGCCCGATGGTGTTCTACGGAAGCGAAGGCATGGGCCTGCGCGCCAGCGGCCTGAAGGTCCATGTGATCATCGCCGCGTGGAGCTGGGGCGCCTACATGGGCGAGGAAGCCCTGCAGCAAGGCATCAAGGTGCGCACCAGTTCCTTCACCCGCCACCACGTCAACATCTCGATGACCCGCGCCAAGTCCAACGGCGCCTACATCAACTCGATGCTGGCCCTCCAGGAAGCGATCTCCGGCGGCGCCGACGAGGCCATGATGCTCGATCCGGAAGGCTACGTGGCCGAAGGCTCCGGCGAGAACATCTTCATCATCAAGGATGGCGTGATCTACACCCCGGAAGTCACCGCCTGCCTGAACGGCATCACTCGTAACACTATCCTGACCCTGGCCGCCGAACACGGTTTTAAACTGGTCGAGAAGCGCATCACCCGCGACGAGGTGTACATCGCCGACGAGGCCTTCTTCACTGGCACTGCCGCGGAAGTCACGCCGATCCGCGAAGTGGACGGTCGCAAGATCGGCGCCGGCCGCCGTGGCCCGGTCACCGAAAAGCTGCAGAAAGCCTATTTCGACCTGGTCAGCGGCAAGACCGAGGCCCACGCCGAGTGGCGTACCCTGGTCAAGTAAGCACCGAAGAAGGGTGTGACAGGGAGGCGAAAGCCTCCCTGATCATTTCCGGAGCCTGAATGAGAATTCTGATCGTAGGTCCCTCCTGGGTGGGGGACATGGTGATGGCGCAGACCCTGTTCCAGTGTCTGCGCCAGCGGCATCCCGAGTGCGTGATCGACGTGCTGGCGCCCGAGTGGAGCCGACCGATCCTCGAGCGCATGCCCGAGGTGCGCCAGGCCCTGAGCTTCCCGCTCGGCCACGGGGTGATGGACGTCGCCACACGGCGCCGGATCGGACGCGGCCTGCGCGGTCAGTACGAGCAGGCGATCCTGCTGCCCAACTCGCTGAAGTCGGCGCTGGTGCCCTGGTTCGCCGGAATACCGAAGCGCACCGGCTGGCGCGGCGAGATGCGCTACGGGCTGCTCAATGACATCCGCAAGCTCGACAAGCAGCGCTATCCGCTGATGATCGAACGCTTCATGGCCCTGGCCTTCGAGCCGGGCGTGGAGTTGCCGAAGCCCTATCCGCAGCCGCGCCTGCGGATCGACGACGGCAGCCGCCAGGCGGCGCTCGACAAGTTCGCCCTGAGCCTGGACCGCCCGGTGCTGGCGCTCTGTCCCGGCGCCGAGTTCGGCGAGGCCAAGCGCTGGCCGGCGGAACACTACGCCGCGGTCGCCGAGGCGAAGATCCGTGCCGGCTGGCAGGTCTGGCTGTTCGGCTCGAAGAACGACCATCCCGGTGGAGAGGAGATTCGCCAGCGCCTGATTCCGGGGTTGCGCGAGGAGTCCTTCAATCTTGCCGGGGAGACTTCGCTGGCCGAGGCCATCGACCTGATGTCCTGCGCTGGCGCGGTGGTGTCCAACGATTCCGGCCTGATGCACGTGGCGGCCGCGCTGGATCGCCCGCTGGTGGGCGTCTATGGCTCCACCTCGCCGCAGTTCACCCCGCCGCTGGCGGACCGGGTGGAGATCGTCCGCCTCGGTCTCGAGTGCAGCCCGTGCTTCGAGCGCACCTGTCGCTTCGGCCACTACAATTGCCTCCGCGAGCTGCCGCCTGGCCTGGTATTGCAAGCCCTGGAGCGGCTGGTCGGCGACCCTGCCGAGGTCGCCGGATGAGGGTACTGCTGGTCAAGACCTCGTCCCTCGGCGACGTGATCCACACCCTGCCGGCGCTTACCGACGCCGCCCGGGCGATTCCCGGCATCCAGTTCGACTGGGTGGTGGAGGAAGGTTTCGCCGAGATTCCCGCCTGGCATCCGGCGGTGGCGCGGGTGATCCCGGTGGCGATCCGGCGCTGGCGCAAGAACCTCTGGCAGACCCTGCGCAACGGCGAATGGCGGCGCTTCAAGCAGCGCCTGAAGGAAGTCGACTATGACCTGGTGATCGACGCCCAGGGGCTGCTGAAGAGTGCCTGGCTGACCCGCTACGTGGGCAAGACGCCGGTCGCCGGTCTCGATGGCGACTCGGCGCGCGAGCCGCTCGCCAGCCGCTTCTATCGCCGTGCCTATCCGGTCGCCTGGGGACAGCATGCGGTGGAGCGCACGCGCCAGTTGTTCGCCCAGGCGCTGGACTACCCGTTGCCCGAGTCGGTCGGTGACTATGGCCTGGACCGCGAGCAGTTGGCCGACGCCGACCCTGGCGCGCCGTACCTGGTGTTCCTGCACGGTACCACCTGGGTCACCAAGCATTGGCCGGAAGCCTACTGGCGCGAACTGGCCGAGCGCATGTGCGAGCGCGGCTGGTCGGTGCGCCTGCCCTGGGGCAGCGCCGCCGAGCGGGAGCGGGCCGGGCGCCTGGCGGCGGGGTTGGAAAATGCCGCGGTACTCCCCAGATTATCCCTGGCCGGCATGGCCAAGGTGCTTGCCGGCGCGCGCGCCTGCGTGGCGGTGGATACCGGCCTCGGTCACCTGGCGGCGGCGCTGGACGTGCCGACGCTGTCGCTGTTCGGCCCGACCAATCCTGGCTTCACCGGCGCCTACGGGCGTTCCCAGGTCCACCTGGGCAGCGACTTCCCCTGTGCGCCGTGCCTGAAGAAGACTTGTACCTACCAGCCGACCGAAGAGGATCGCAAACTGTTCGATCTCAAGCGTGAGCAGCCGCTGTGCTTCACCCGGCTGAATCCCCAGCGCGTGGCCACCCAGCTGGAGGCCATGCTGCTGGCCCCGGAGACCCTCCGATGACCCTGGCGTTCATCCTCTACAAATACTTCCCCTTCGGCGGCCTGCAGCGTGACTTCATGCGCATCGCCCTGGAATGCCAGCGGCGCGGGCACGACATCCGCGTCTATACGCTGATCTGGGAGGGCGACGTGCCGGACGGCTTCGAAGTGCTGGTGGCCCCGGTGCGCTCGATCTTCAACCACCGGCGCAACGAGAAGTTCACCGCGTGGGTCCGCGCCGACCTGGACAGGCGCCCGGTGCAGCGGGTGATCGGCTTCAACAAGATGCCCGGACTGGATGTCTACTACGCCGCCGACGCCTGTTTCGAGGAAAAGGCCCAGACCTTGCGCAACCCGCTGTACCGCCAGTGGGGCCGCTACCGCCACTTCGCCGGCTACGAACGGGCAGTGTTCGACCCGGCCTCGAAGACCGAGATCCTGATGATCTCCGAGGTGCAGCAGCCGCTCTTCGTCAAGCACTACGGCACCCAGGCCGAGCGTTTCCATCTGCTGCCGCCGGGGATCAGCCAGGATCGCCGGGCGCCGGCCAACGCCGCGGACGTGCGTGCGGAATTCCGCCGCGAGTTCGGCCTGGAGGAGGACGACCTGCTGCTGGTGCAGATCGGTTCCGGCTTCAAGACCAAGGGCCTGGATCGCAGCCTGAAGGCGCTGGCCGCGCTGCCCAAGGCGTTGCGCAGGCGTACCCGGCTGATCGCCATCGGCCAGGACGATCCCAAGCCGTTCCTGCTACAGATCGCCGCCCTCGGTCTCAACGACCAGGTACAGATCCTCAAGGGTCGCAGCGATATCCCGCGCTTCCTGCTCGGCGCCGACCTGCTGATCCACCCGGCCTACAACGAGAACACCGGTACGGTGCTGCTGGAGGCGCTGGTCTCCGGCCTGCCGGTGTTGGTGACCGATGTCTGCGGCTACGCCCACTACATCGCCGAGGCCGACGCCGGGCGGGTGCTGCCGAGTCCCTTCGAGCAGGACAGTCTCAACCGCCTGCTCGCGGAAATGCTGGAGGACGCTCCGGCGCGCGCCGCCTGGTCGCGCAATGGGCTGGCCTACGCCGATCACGCCGACCTCTACAGCATGCCGCAGCGCGCCGCCGACCTGATCCTCGGGGAGGCCTCATGAGGCTGGTGCTGGAAGAGCCGTTCAAGCGCCTGTGGAGCGGGCGCGACCCGTTCGAGGCGGTGGAGGCGCTGCAAGGCAAGGTCTACCGCGAACTGGAAGGGCGCCGCACCCTGCGCACCGAGGTCGACGGGCGCGGCTACTTCGTCAAGATCCACCGTGGCATCGGCTGGGGCGAGATCGCCAAGAACCTCCTCACCGCCAAGCTTCCGGTGCTCGGCGCGCGCCAGGAGTGGCAGGCCATCCGGCGCCTGCACGAGGCCGGCGTAGCGACCATGACCGCGGTCGCCTACGGCGAGCGCGGCAGCGATCCGGCGCGGCAGCATTCCTTCATCGTCACCGAGGAACTGGCGCCGACCGTGGACCTCGAGGTGTTCTCCCAGGACTGGCGCGAACGTCCTCCACCGCCGCGGCTCAAGCGCGCGCTGGTCGAGGCGGTGGCGCGGATGGTCGGCGACATGCACCGTGCCGGAGTCAACCATCGCGACTGCTACATCTGTCATTTCCTGTTGCACACCGACAAGCCGGTGAGCGCGGACGATTTCCGCCTCTCGGTGATCGATCTGCACCGTGCCCAGACCCGCGACGCCACGCCGAAACGCTGGCGTAACAAGGATCTGGCGGCATTGTATTTCTCTGCGCTGGACATCGGACTGACGCGTCGCGACAAGCTACGCTTCCTGCGCACCTATTTCCGCCGGCCGTTGCGCGAGATACTGCGCGACGAGGCCGGCCTGCTGGCCTGGATGGAACGCAAGGCGGAAAAACTCTACGAACGCAAGCAGCGTTACGGAGACCTGCTCTGATGGCGGGGTGGACCCTCGAACCCGATTACCGTCACCTGGCCGCCGACTTCGGTAGCCTCGATAGCGTGTTCGCCCTGGAGGGCGAGCGCCTGACCCGCGACCCGTTGTCCGAAGTCATCCGCATCGAGCGCGACGGCGTGCGTTACTACGTCAAGCGCTACCGCAGCGCCGGCAAGGGCCTGCGCCGCTACCTGGCGCGACCGCGGATCAAGGCCGAGTGGCAGAACCTCAAGCGCTTCGAGAAGTGGGGCATTCCCACCGCCGAAGTGGTCGCCTGGGGGCTGGAGCGCAAGGCCGGCGCCTTCCAGCGCGGCGCCATGATCACCCGCGAGCTGCCGGGCACCGAGGACTTGTCGGTGCTCGCCTGCAACCGGGATCCGCGCCTGAAGGACCCGCGCTGGGTGGACGGCGTCAGCCGGCAGATCGCCAAGGCTACGCGCCTGATGCATGACCAGCATTTCACCCATAACGACCTGAAGTGGCGCAACCTGCTGGTGGACGCCCAGCCGCTGGTGTATTTCATCGACTGCCCGAACGGCGCGTTCTGGTGGAGCTTCATGCTGCGCTATCGGATCACCAAGGACCTGGCCTGCCTGGACAAGGTGGCCAAGTACCACCTGTCGCGCACCCAGCGCCTGCGCTTCTACCTGCAATATCGCCGTCGCCGGCACCTGAACGAATCCGACAAGAAGCGTATTCGCCAGGTGGTGGCTTTCTTCGAGGGGCGCGAATGAGCGTTTTCATCGCCGCGCAGGACCACGACCTGCTCCAGCGCAACCGTCTGGACAGCTTCGACGCCCTGTGGGCCTTGCAGCTGGACGCCGTGGACGAACCGAATACCGAGCGGGGTGGCTGGAGCAGCGTCTACCGCCTCGACCTGGGCGACTCCGCCTACTACCTGAAGCGCCAGAGCAACCACCTGACCCGCAGCCTGCGCCATCCGCTGGGCGAGCCGACCTTCGCCCGCGAGTTCCGCAACATCGAGCGCTACCGGGCGCTGGGCATTCCCGCCCTGCAGGCGGCGTTCTTCGCCCAGCAGGCGGTCGGCGGAGAGCGCCAGGCGATCCTCCTGACCCGTGCCCTGGACGGTTGGCAGGACCTGGACACCTGGCTGGCGTCCTGGCACGACCTGGCCGAAGAGCGGCGCCGGGCGATTCTCCGGGCGGTTGGCAGGCTGGCGCGCCAGCTGCACGCCGCCGGACAGATGCATGGTTGCTTCTATCCCAAGCATGTATTCCTCCGCGAGGGGGCCGATGGTGTCTTCGAGGCCTGCCTGATCGACCTGGAGAAGACCCGCCCGATCTGGTTCGGCCGCCGCGACCAGGTCAAGGACCTGGAGCCGATGCTGCGCCGTGCCCCGGACTGGAGCGAAGCGGACGTGCACGAATTCATCTCCGCCTATGTCGACGAACCCCTCGACTCGGCCGAGGTCGAGCAGTGGTATCGCCTTCTCGACCAGCGCCGTCGGCGCAAGGAGTCGCGCCGATGAGACTGGCCGAACTGCAAGCCGCCGGGCGCCACCCGCAACTGCCATTGCGGGTGACCCTGGCGGATGGCGCCGGCGCTGCCGAACTGCGCCTGGACAGTCTGCTGCGGGTGCTGCCCGGGCAGCGCTACGTCGGTGCCGGCGAATGGCGTGGGCGCAAGGTGCTGGCCAAGCTGCTGGTGGGCGGCAAGGCCGCACGGCATTTCCAGCGCGAACTGGAAGGGGCGCGTCTGCTCGCGGCCCAGGGGCTGACCACCCCGGCGCTGCTGGCCGACGGGCTGCAGGAGGGCGAGGGCGGCTGGTTGCTGTTCGACTACCTCGACGCGGCGCAGAGCCTCGGTGACGCCTGGCGTGCGGTGGAGGTCCAGGCGCCGCTGGGCGATGCCCAGCAAGCGGTGCTCGGCGAAGCCCTGGCAGCCATTGGCGAGCTGCATGCAAAGGGCCTCTGGCAGGACGACCTGCACCTGGACAACCTGTTGCGCCACGCCGGCCACCTGTATCTCATCGACGGTGGCGGCGTGCGTGCGGAAACTCCCGGCCAGCCGCTGTCGCGACAGAAAGTGCTGGAAAACCTCGGGGTGTTCTTCGCCCAGTTGCCGGCGCTCCTCGATCCTTTCCTGGAGGAGTTGCTGGTGCATTACCTGCTGGCCAACGGCGAGCATGCGCTGCCGCTCGAAGCCTTGCAGAAGGAAATCGCCAAGGTTCGCCGCTGGCGGGTGCGCGACCTGCTGAGGAAGGTCGGTCGCGACTGTAGCCTGTTCAGCGTCGTGCGCGGTCCGTTCCGCCTGTTCGCCGCCCGCCGCAGCGAGGCCGAGACGATGGCGCCCCTGCTGGCGGACGCGGACCGCCTGATCGCCGCCGGCCACGTCTACAAGGACGGCGGCGCGGCCACCGTCGCCCGGGTCGAAGCGAACGGCCGCACGCTGATCATCAAGCGCTACAACATCAAGGGCTGGGTCCATTGGCTGAAGCGCTTCTGGCGGCCGAGCCGGGCCTGGGCCTCCTGGCGCGAAGGCAACCGCCTGGAATTCCTCGGCATCGCCACCGCCCGTCCGCTGGCGATGCTGGAGCGGCGCTGGTGCTGGCTGCGCGGGCGCGCCTACCTGATTACCGATTATCTCGGCGGTCAGGATATAATCGCTCGTTTTAAGCCTTGCCTGGACATGCCCGATGGCGCCGTTTCGCCACCGGAAGCCGAGTTGGCGGCACTGGATCGGCTGTTTTCGACGTTGATCCGCGAACGCATCAGCCACGGCGACCTGAAGGGACACAACCTGTTCTGGCAGGCCCATGAACAAGGCGGCGAATGGGCGCTGATCGACCTGGACGCGATGCGCAAGCATCACAGCCAGGCGTCCTTTGCCCGCGCCTACGCCCGCGACCGCGCGCGCTTCCTGCGCAACTGGCCGCAGGACAGCGGCCTCTACCGGCTGCTGGAGCAACGGATTCCCCGCCTCGGCGACGCCGCCGGGGCTTGAACGACAAGCGACGACCACCGCCTGCGGCGGTCGACGAGTTAAACGAAAGCCGCGGTTGTCGGTCCCACTCCGCAACCGCGAGCTGCTTTGAAGAGGTTCTACCGTGGCATTGACCGTCCTAGGCCTGTCTGGCGCCGTAAGCCATGACCCGTCCGCCGCCCTGTACATCGACGGCAAGCTGGTCGCGGCCGTCGAGGAAGAGCGCTTCGTGCGCGACAAGCACGCGAAGAACCGCATGCCCTACGAATCGGCGAAGTTCTGCCTGGAGCAGGCAGGGATCGAGCCGGCCGATGTCGACGTGGTGGCGATTCCCTTCGCTCCCATCAGCATCATGGAAAAGGCCCGCTGGCACTACGCCAAGCGCTACGCCTACGCGCCGGATCGCGCGCTGGATGCGATCCTGCTCGGCAACCGCCGCTACAAGCGTTACTACAAGCGCATCGAGTGGTGCCTGCAGCAACTCGGCTTCGACCTGAAGAAAATCAAGATCCAGCCGGTCGAGCACCACCTTGCCCACGCCTCCAGTGCCTACCATTGCTCGGGGTTCAAGGAAAAGACCGCGATCCTCGGCATCGACGGCAAGGGCGAATACGCCACCACTTTCTTCGGCTGGGGCGAGAACGGTCGGATCCACAAGATCAAGGAGTTCTACGATCCGGATTCGCTGGGCGGCCTGTACGGCGCGATCACCGAGTACCTCGGCTTCGACATGCTCGACGGCGAGTTCAAGGTCATGGGCATGGCGCCCTACGGTGACGCCAGCAAGTACGATTTCTCCCGTCTCGCCAAGTTCGAGAACGGCGAACTGGTGATCAACACCGATTATGCCAACGTCATCGGCTTCCGCCGCTACAAGGAGAAAGGCAAGGGCTACTACTTCTCGCCCAAGCTGATCGAGTGGCTGGGGCCCAAGCGCGAAGGCGACATCGCCGACGATCCCTACATCCATTACGCCGCGAGCATCCAGGCGCTGTTCGAGAAGCTCGCGCTGGAGATGATGGACTACTACCTCGGCGATATCATCCGCGAGACCGGCAAGGTCGCTTTCGCCGGCGGCTGCGCGCTGAACGTCAAGCTCAACCAGAAGATCATCTCGCGCCCCGAAGTGAAGGAGCTGTTCGTCCAGCCGGCGGCCAGCGACGCCGGCACCGCGGTCGGCGCGGCGGCCTACGTGTCGCACCAGCGCGGCGTGCCGGTGGAGAAGATGGAGCACGTCTACCTCGGCCCGGAGTATTCCAACGAGGACGTCATCGCCGCCTGCGCCCGTCACGAGGCCAGGCCGCAGTGGCAGAAGATCGACAACCGCAGCCGGCGTATCGGCAGGATCCTTGCCGACGGCAACCCGGTGGCCTGGTTCCAGGGACGCATGGAGTTCGGTCCGCGTGCCCTCGGTGGCCGCTCCATTCTCGGCTGCCCGAGCGTGCCGGGCGTGGCCGACCGGATCAATGCGCAGATCAAGTTCCGCGAGCGCTGGCGGCCCTTCTGCCCGTCGATGCTGGATACCGTCGGCCCGCAGATGTTCAAGATCGACCACCCGGCCCCGTTCATGACCTTCACCTTCGAAGTCAACGAAGAGTGGAAGGAGCGAGTGCCGGAAGTGGTGCACGAAGACGGCACCTCCCGCGCCCAGGTGCTGAAGCGCGAGTACAACCCGCGCTACTACGACCTGATGAAGGAACTGGAGAACCTCACCGGCAACGGCGTGGCCCTGAACACTTCGCTCAATCGCCGTGGCGAACCGATGATCTGCTCGCCGACCGACGCCCTGAACATGTTCTTCGGCTCCGATCTGCAGTACCTGATCATGGAGGACATCCTGGTCGTGAAGGAGGGCGTGGACTGGTATGACTCGGTCGGCTGAACCTCGCGTCCTGCAGTTCTGTCACGGCTACGACGGGCCTTTCCTCGACTGTGCCCGTCAGTACGCCAGCCTGTTCGCCGGAACCCCGTACAAGGTCACCACGGTGTTCCTCACCGGGCGTTCCGATCCTGAGGTGGCGGCGCGTTGCGCCTCCGACGAGGTACTGTTCCTCGAGTACGGCTCCAGGGACATCCGTGGCCTCAAGCTGAAGGCGATCCGCGACTTGCGCGAGATCGCCCGTTCGCGCGACTTCCGCTTCTGCATCGCGCACCGCTTCAAGCCGATCTGGATCGCCAGCCTGGCCACTCGTCTGCCGATCGTTGGCGTGCACCACGCCTTCGGCGATTACCAGCGGTTGTCGCGCAAGGTCTTCGCCGGCCTGATGAGCAAGCGCCTGAGCCTGCTGGCGGTGTCCGACGCGGTGCGCGACGATATCCGCCGTTGCCTGCCGAAGTGGCCGGCGGAGCGGATCGAGACGCTCTACAACCGCATCGACGTCGCTGCGCTGCAGGCCGAGCAGGTCGAGCGCCTGAGTGCGCGCCGGCAACTGCGCCTGCCCGACGAGGCCTGGGTGGTCGGCAACGTCGGCCGCCTGCATCCGGACAAGGACCAGGCTACCCTGCTGCGCGGCTTTGCCGCCGCGCTGCCGCGCCTGCCGCAGAACAGCCTGCTGGCGATCCTCGGCAGCGGCCGCCTGGAAGAGCAGCTCAAGGACCTGGCCTGCGAACTGGGTATCGGCGAGCGCGTGCTGTTCCTCGGCCAGGTCGAAGAGGCACGGCGCTACTTCAAGGCGTTCGACGCCTTCGCCCTGAGTTCCGACCACGAGCCGTTCGGCATGGTCCTGCTGGAGGCCATGGTCGCCGGTGTACCGCTGATCGCCACCGCCTGTGGCGGCGCCCGCGAAGTGGTGGAAGGGGTCGGCATCCTCTTCCCGCTGGGCGACGAGACGGCCCTGGCCGAGGGCCTGACCCACCTGGCGGCGCTTGACCGCCGCCAGCGCGAGGCCTGTGCGCGGCTCATGCTCGAGCGCCTGGAGACACGCTTCTCCGACGCTGCGGTGCGCCGCGAATTCTGGCGCCTGCCGACGATTGCCGGCTTCGCTTCGGAGTCTGCATGCTGAACAGGTTGCGCGCCTTCCGCGAACGCGGTTGGCGCGAAGTGGACGCGCCGACCTACGCCCAGGCCTGGCAGCGTTTCGGCGGCAGCGTCGCGACCCACCCGCTGGTGGTCGAGCAGCTCGCCGAAATGGCTGGAATCCCGGTGCGTTACCTGGGTTGGGAGAGCGCTGGCGAACTGGTTGCGGCGATCCCGACCTGGGGCCGCCACCTGGCGTTGTCCAAGGACGTGCTCAAGCGGCGCGGCAAGAAGGGCCTGTACGACCTGGGCAACGCCGAACTGATCCTGCCGGTGGCCGGCGATGCCCGCATCGCCCTCCGCCATGCGGGACGCTACCTGTCGGCGCTGCATGAGCGGAACATCGTCACGCTGCGCCCTCAGACCGAGCAACTGGCTTTCGCTCGTGCTCCCGAGGATTTCTCCAAGAAGTTCCGCTATAACCAGCGGCGCGAAGTGCGCCTGGTGGAGGAGGCCGGTGGCCAGGTGCGCCAGGCAGACAGCTTCGCCCCGGCCGAGTTCGCTGCCATCTATCTTGAACTGTTCCAGCGTCGCTGGGGTTTCCCTGCCACCGGCGCGGAGCGCATGGCCGAGGTCTTCGAGCGGCTGCGCGAATTGCTGCGCGGCTCGGTCCTGCTGCTCAACGACCAGCCCATCGCGGTCCAGGTACTGTATCGCGCCGAAGCGCCGGGCTGGCTCAGCGTCGAGTACATCAACGGCGGCGTCGATCCGCAGACCCGCGAGTTCAGCCCTGGCAGCGTGCTCAGTTACCTGAACACCCAGGCCGCCTGGGAGGATGCGCGAGCGCTGGGCAAACCCCTGCGCTATTCGTTCGGTCGCGCCGACCGCGAATACAAGGATCGCTGGTGCCATCCTTCTCCGGTCTTCCAGGTCTGAAGCATGAGCGCACGCAAGCAGCAGTTGCTCAAGCGTCATCGACGCAACAAGCGGATCGGCCTACTGGTTGCGCTGCTGGCATTGCTGGCCGTCGGTCTGCTGGTCAGCCCCTGGTTGTTGCCGATCCTCCTCGTGGCCCTGTGGGTCGCCCACGAAGCCTGGTTCGCCGATCACCTGTTCTATTCGCCGGGCGAGGACTACCGCTACCGTTTCGCGGAAGGGGTCGAGTCGCTGCCGGTACGCCTGGCGGATGGCCGTCTGCGAGTCGACGGTGAGCTGCGCGAAGGCGATACGCTGGTGCTTGGCATCGGCGTGCGCGCTGGCTGGCTGGGGCGCTTCCTCGAACCCTCGGTGCTGCTGGAAGGTGGCGCGGAGGCCGATGCCCAGGCTTTCGAACGTGGGGTGAACGGCTTGCGCTACCTGAACCTGACGGGACTGGCCGGGCCGCTGGGCGAGGGCCGGATTCGCCTGCGCGGCCGGCATTGCCGGCTGGTCGGCGAACCGACCCTGTGGCGTGCGCGCCATCCCGACTACCGTGATCGGCGGGTGATGGTCATCGCTCCGCATGCCGACGACGCCGAGCTGGCCGCCTTCGGCCTCTACAGCCAGGCTCGCGAGGCCTGGATCGTGACCCTGACCGCCGGCGAGATCGAAACCGAGCATTACCGCCGCATGGGCCTCGACGGAATAGCTGCGGCGCGCCTGAAGGGCCGCCTGCGCGCCTGGGATAGCCAGGCCGTGCCGACGTGGGGTGGGGTGCCGGCCGAGCGCTGCGTGCAACTGGGTTATTTCTGCCTGCAATTGCCTGCCATGCAGGCGAACCCGGGCGAGGTGGTGCCGTCCCGTGAGGCCGATCTCGCCGATATCCGTCCGTTCCGCCAGTTCAACCGCCTGCGCCTGGCCAGCGATGCCGACGGCCTGTCGACCTGGAACAATCTGCTGTCCGATCTCCGCGAGCTGATCCTGCTGGCACGTCCCGAGGTCATCGTCCTGCCTCATCCGCATTTCGATCCGCACCCGGACCATGTCCGCGCCCAGGAGGCTGTGCGCGAGGCGCTCCAGGGCCTGGACTGGCAGCCGCAGGCATTGTTGCACTATGCCAATCACCTGCACGACAACGATCGCTGGCCGATGGGCGATGCGCACATGGGGGTCAGCCTGCCACCGCTGACCGAAGAATGCTCGCCGTTGCTGCCATGGACGCTGGCGCTGGAGCGCACGCGCCAGGTGGACAAGGCCATGGCCTTGGGCATGATGCACGACCTGCAACCCAGGCCGCCGTTCAAGCGCCGTCTGCGCCGCCGTCTGCAGGGCTGGCTCGCCGGGCGTCGCTGGCCGGCTTACGGCGAGGACGAGTTCATGCGCAAGGCGGTGCGTCGGCACGAGTTGTTCTGGGTGGAGTCGCTGGATGGGGAGGCGTGATGCTTGGGTCGAGCGTTCGGCAAGGTTCGAGCCGCCATGCTGCTTCGGAGCAGCCGCGAGGATGAAGGTCTGATGAAAGTTCTGTTTCTGGTCCAGAAAGAGCAGCGCGCGATCCTGGATCGCCTGTACGACGGCATCGCCGCCCATTGCGAGTGCGATACCCGCTGGCTGAGCAGCGAGGAGCAGGCCGACCTGCGCGGCTACTTCCGCAAGCACGTGGATGTCTCGCGCTACGACCGCATCCTGTTCTTCCTCCGTTTCAAGAAGGAAATGCGCCAGGTCCGCTTCATCCGCAGCGTGCCCAACCTGGTGATCCTCGAGCACGATGCCTACCAGAACTACATTCCCTGCAAGTACACCGGCAAGTTCAGCGCCCATTACCGGCGCCTGCCCTGGGCACGGGTGATCAGTTCGGGCCATACGGTCAGCGAACGCCTGCGCCAGGAGGGATTCGACGCGGTATTCGTGCCCAAGGGCTACGACCAGACCCTGTTGCATGACCTGGGCCTGGCGCGCGATATCGAGCTGGGCTTCGTCGGCAGTACCGGCAGCGTGGCCTACAGTGGACGCAAGGCGTTGCTCGACGAGTTGGGCGGAGTGGAGAACCTGCTGGTGACCAAGACCAAGTCCGGCGAGGAGTACCTGCGCACGCTCAACCGCATCCGTTTCTTCGTCAGCGCGGATGTCGGCATGGGCGAATACATGATCAAGAATTTCGAGGCGATGGCCTGCGGTTGCGTGCTGCTGGCCTACGACCAGGGCGAGCGGGAAAACGAGGCCTTGGGTTTCCGGGACATGGAGAATATCGTGCTGTATCGCTCGGTGGCGGACATCCAGGAAAAGCTCGCGATCCTGCGCCTCGATACGGCTCTCGCCGAGCGGATCGCGCGAAGCGGCCAGGCGCTGGCCATCGAACGATTCAGCTTCGCCGCTGTCGGTCAGAGTATCGTCGAGGCCATGCGGCCCGCGTTGCGCGAGCCGGAGCGTCCCGGATGGCTGGAGAAGACCTGGCGACGTATTTTTACCTGAGAGTAGCAGCCGAAAAGAGCTGGGGCTTCAGGCGTGTTTGCTATTGTTCAGCTTGTTTTTCCGGGCTGGGGGGAGGTGTAGGACCGATGAAGATCGCAGGATCGCTCATGCATGTCTGGCGCTTTGAATGGGGACGTGAAGGACAGGTAAGGTTGTAGTTATGGCGCTCGTCGATGATGGTTCGCAGCCATTGGTTTCCGTGATCATCGCTTCCTATAACCACGAAAAGTACATAGAAGCGAGCATCGCCAGCGTGGCTGCGCAGACATACCGCAACGTGGAACTGCTGGTGGTGGACGATGGTTCCAGCGATGGCAGCGTCGAGCTTTTGCGCGGGCTCCAGGCGAAGTACGGCTTCGACCTCAGGGTCCAGCAGAACCAGGGACTGTCGAAAACGCTCAACGAGGCGATCGCCAGGGCCCGGGGAAATCTCATCGTGCCTTTCGGTTCGGACGACATCATGTTGCCGCAACGCCTGGAGAAACAGGTGGCACACATGTGGGACAAGCCCGAGGTAGGTATCTGCGCGGGCAATATCGAGATCATCGACTCCAATGGCCGGGTCATGCCGGGAAAGGAGCAGCGCAAACGCGACCTGCCTTTCCGCCGTCTCGACTTCGATGACCTGTTCCTGGACCGCAAGCCGGGCCCGATGGCGCCCACCCTGATGTTCCGGCGGGAAGCCCTGGAGAAGGTCGGCGGTTTCGATCCGGACATACGCCTGGAAGATGTCTATATCGAACTGGCGGTGACCAAGGCTGGCTACGTCATCGACATTCTTGGCGAGGTCCTCGCCCAGTACCGCAAGCATCCCACCAATACGTACAAGAACGCCCGTTTCATGGTGGACAACGTATTCAAGACGTACAGCCAGTTCAGCGATCACCCCGATTACGAACAGGTGATCATGCGCTTCCGCAATTCGATGTTCCTCAAGTGCTCGAACCGGGACAAGGTACTGGCCCGGGAGCTGCTCTCCGGCTTGCCGCTGAAGTACTGGAACGAGAAGACCTTCCGCGGCATTGCGCGGCTGTTTTTCTCCTAGCTCGGATGAACCCGGACCGCCTCCTCAGGAGGCGGTTTCGTTTTTGTCGCGGGCGCTTTTCTGCACCCACAGGGCGTACAGCAGGGCCAATGGAATCCAGATCAGGAACCAGTGCTCCTTGGGGCGGGACATGAACGCGTTGCCTTCCGTGAGGCCGGAAGCCAGTCCGAAGACCAGCCAGGTAGACGCCAGCAGCACCATGGGGTCGCGACGGTTCTTCCAGGCGAAGACGAAGGCCAGGGCGTAGATCGCAGACCATAGCAGCAGGCCGACGATCCCGCCGGCGAACAGCACGCCCAGCTCGATGTTGTGCGGATCGGCCAGCAGCATGCCGTTGGCCAGCTTGATCCGCATCGGGTGATCGTAGCCATGGCCAAGCCAGGGGTGCTCGCCGATCTGGCGCAGGGATTCGCTCCAGATTTCCGGGCGGAAGGAGACGCCGCGCTGGGTGACCAGCTCTGGATTGAAGATATAAGCCACGATCATGCCCAGCGCTGCCAACCCGATGACGATCAGGGTCTTTTTCTGATTACCGGCGACCAGCAGCCAGCCCAGGCAGGCGGTGAGTGCGATCAATGGGGTGCGTGAGCCGGTCGACAGCAACAGGCAGCATAGTATCGCCAGGGACAGCAGCGGCAGTGGCGCAAGAAGATGGCGTGATTGCATCCAGTAAACCAGCCAGACCACAGTGAATGCGCCATATACATGGGCACTCAGCAGTGGGTTGTAGAGAGCCCCGTATCCGGACAAGCGCATCCATGCAGGATGTGTCTGGAGGTGGTAGTGGACCACCGTGACCGCTGCGGCGAAAACTGCTCCCAGTGCCGCCAGCCAAGTAATGTTGCGTAGGCGTTCGGGTGCCTGTAGCGCCAGTATCCCCACACAGAAGAGCAGTAGAACGATGTACAGCGGCCGTTTGAACAGCGAACCCGCCGAGTTTTCCGGCGTTGACCAGAGCAGGCTGAGCATCATGTAAGCGCTGAAGGCCAGAATGGCGATGAGCAGCGGCGAGCGGGTCAGTGGACGTAACAGTTGCGGCTGGATAATCACGAAAAGCAGCGTCGGGGCTGCAAGCAGGATGTAGAAGAGGCGATGGTAGTCGGAGCGGTCGCCGACCCAGAACATTCCGGTGAGCAGGGCCAGCCAGCCCAGCGGCAGGATCCAGTGGCTGAGGATGCGGCTGGTATCGTGGCGAAGACGGGTCAGTCGGGTAGCTGCGAACATTCCTTGCTCAATCCAGTTGCAGTTGCTTGAGGAGCTGCTCGAGTGTCCAGTGGACCTGGCTGCTGCGGAGATAGGCCTTGAGCACCAGGTGCTCGCTGTCGTCGAGGAACCAGGTTCGATCCTGTTCGTAGCGCAGCAGGTGCTTGAAATTGCGAATGCGCTGGGCGGCGCTGAGCGCCGAGCGCTGGACCCGCAGGTCGGCGATGTCGATCAGGCCCATCCGGCCTTCCGGCGTGCGCACCACGTTGCCCAGGTGCAGCGAGCGGAAGTACACCCCCTTGGCGTGCAGCGCGGCGATCAGCTCGCCCAGTTGCGTCCGGACTGCGTCGCCGCACTCCGGGTCGTTGCGGTCGAGTTGGCGGAGGGTCTGCCCCGGTAGCGGCTCGTAGTGCACCGCGTCGCGCTGGATATGTGGGATCCGCAATACGTCCAGCACCTTCGGGCAGACGATGCCGCGCCGCGCCAGTTCGCTGGCGTTGCGGGCGAAGCGCTCCGCATAGGGGAACAGGGCTGCGGAGGAAATCAGGCGCTTGCGGCGAAACAGTTTGAGGAAGGACCCGTCGCGCAGACGCAGAACCTTGTCCCCATGACCATCGGCTTCCAGCACTTCTGCGTTGTCACGCAACTGCAAGTAGGAGGGGTAGTCTATGACTCGCATGCGAGCTCCTGAACGAACGGCCCGCCATCTTACCCCAACACGCCTTCCAGGCGGAGTGATGGAGGTCCTGTGCTACACTCCGGGACCTTTTCAGCATGTAAGAAACCATGAGCGATAGTCCTCAGAATCCCGGACCTTCCAGTCTCAAGATCTATTTCCGCCTGTTGGGCTACGTGAAGCCCTACATCGGAATGTTCCTACTCAGCATCGTCGGTTTCCTGATCTTCGCCTCGACCCAGCCGATGCTGGCGGGCATCCTCAAGTATTTCGTCGACGGCCTCTCCAATCCTGACGCGGCATTGTTTCCGAATGTGCAGTGGCCCTGGTTGCGCGACTTGCACCTGGTCTACGCGGTGCCGTTGCTGATCATCCTGATCGCTGCCTGGCAGGGGCTGGGCTCGTTCCTCGGCAACTTCTTCCTCGCCAAGGTTTCCCTGGGGCTGGTGCATGACCTGCGGGTCGCCCTGTTCAACAAGCTGCTGGTGCTGCCGAACCGCTATTTCGACACGCACAGCTCCGGCCACCTGATCTCGCGCATCACCTTCAACGTGACCATGGTCACCGGAGCGGCCACGGATGCCATCAAGGTGGTGATCCGTGAGGGCCTGACCGTGGTCTTCCTGTTCCTCTACCTGCTGTGGATGAACTGGAAGCTGACCCTGGTGATGCTGGCGATCCTGCCGGTCATCGCGGTGATGGTGACTACCGCCAGCCGCAAGTTCCGCAAGCAGAGCAAGAAGATCCAGGTGGCCATGGGCGACGTCACCCACGTCGCCTCGGAAACCATCCAGGGCTACCGGGTAGTGCGCAGCTTCGGCGGCGAAGCCTATGAAGAGAAGCGCTTCCTCGACGCCAGCCAGAGCAATACCGACAAGCAGTTGCGGATGACCAAGACCGGCGCGGTCTACACGCCGATGCTGCAATTGGTGATCTACGTCGCCATGGCGATACTGATGTTCCTCGTGCTGTGGCTGCGCGGGGACGCCTCGGCCGGCGACCTGGTGGCCTATATCACCGCGGCGGGCCTGTTGCCCAAGCCGATCCGCCAGCTTTCCGAGGTCAGTTCCACGGTCCAGCGCGGCGTCGCCGGCGCCGAGAGCATCTTCGAGCAGCTCGACGAAGCGGCGGAGGAAGACCAGGGTACCGTCGAGAAGGAGCGGGTCAGCGGGCGCCTGGAAGTGCGCAACCTGAGCTTCCGTTATCCCGGAACCGACAAGCAGGTGCTGGATGACATCAGTTTCATCGCCGAGCCCGGGCAGATGATCGCCCTGGTCGGCCGTTCCGGTAGCGGCAAATCGACCCTGGCCAACCTGGTTCCGCGCTTTTACCAGCACAATGACGGCAAGATCCTCCTTGATGGCGTTGAAGTCGAGGATTATCGCCTGCGCAACCTGCGCCGCCACATCGCCCTGGTGACCCAGCAGGTCACGCTGTTCAACGACAGCGTGGCCAACAACATCGCCTACGGCGACCTGGCTGGCGCGCCGCGCGAGGAAATCGAGCGGGCGGCGAAGGCTGCCAACGCCAAGGAGTTCATTGACAACCTGCCGCAAGGCTTCGACACCGAGGTCGGCGAGAATGGCGTGCTGCTTTCCGGCGGCCAGCGCCAGCGTCTGGCGATCGCCCGGGCGCTGCTCAAGGACGCGCCCCTGCTGATCCTCGACGAGGCGACCTCGGCGCTGGACACCGAGTCGGAGCGGCATATCCAGGCGGCGCTGGACGAAGTGATGAAGGGGCGCACCACCCTGGTGATCGCCCACCGCCTGTCGACCATCGAGAAGGCCGACCTGATCCTGGTGATGGACCAGGGGCAGATCGTCGAGCGCGGCAGCCACGCCGAGCTGCTGGCGCAGAACGGCCATTATGCGCGGCTGCATGCGATGGGACTGGATGAGCAGGCGCCGGCGCCTGTCGGCTGATAAACTGGGCGTCTGCCCCGAGAGGTTGTTTGGAGTTCCCATGAAGTTGTCCATGCCCCGTTTCGACCAGGCCCCGGTGTTGGTGGTCGGTGATGTGATGCTCGACCGCTACTGGCATGGCGCGACTTCGCGCATTTCGCCGGAGGCCCCGGTGCCGGTGGTCCGCGTCGAACAGCACGAGGACCGCCCCGGCGGCGCCGCCAACGTCGCGCTGAACATCGCCGCGCTGGGCGCGCAGGCCTTGCTGGTCGGCGTCACCGGCCGCGACGAGGCCGCCGACAGCCTGGCCAACAGCCTCAAGGCCGCTGGAGTGGACGCGCGCTTCCAGCGCATCGATAGCCAGCCGACCATCGTCAAGCTGCGGGTCATGAGTCGCCACCAGCAACTGCTGCGGGTCGACTTCGAGGAACCGTTCCGCACCGACGCGGCGGCCCTGGCCGTGGACGTCGAGTCGCTGCTGGCCAAGGTCAAGGTGCTGGTGCTGTCCGACTACGGCAAGGGCGCGCTACAGAACCACCAGGTGCTGATCCAGGCGGCGCGGGCGCGCAACATTCCGGTACTGGCCGATCCCAAGGGCAAGGACTTCGCCATCTATCGCGGCGCCAGCCTGATCACCCCGAACCTGTCCGAATTCGAGACCATCGTCGGCCGTTGCGCCGACGAAGCCGAACTGGTCGCCAAGGGCCAGGCGCTGATGAGCGAACTCGACCTCGGTGCCTTGCTGGTGACCCGCGGCGAGCATGGCATGACCCTGCTCCGCCATGGCCAGCCGGCCCTGCACCTGCCGGCGCGGGCGCGGGAAGTGTTCGACGTCACCGGTGCCGGCGATACGGTCATCTCCACCCTGGCCGCGGCGCTTGCCGCCGGCGAGGAGCTGCCTTCCGCGGTGGGTCTGGCCAACCTGGCCGCCGGCATCGTGGTCGGCAAGCTGGGTACCGCGGCGATCAGCGCGCCCGAACTGCGTCGCGCGGTGCAGCGCGAGCAGGGTTCCGAGCGTGGCGTGCTGGGCCTGGAGCAATTGCTGCTGGCAATCGAAGACGCCCGCGCCCACGGCGAGAAGATCGTCTTCACCAATGGCTGCTTCGACATCCTTCACGCCGGCCACGTGACCTACCTCGAACAGGCGCGCGCCCAGGGCGACCGCCTGATCGTCGGGGTCAACGACGACGCCTCGGTCACTCGCCTGAAGGGCGTTGGCCGGCCGATCAACTCGGTGGACCGGCGCATGGCGGTACTCGCCGGGCTCGGCGCGGTGGACTGGGTGGTGAGCTTCGCCGAAGACACTCCCGAGCGCCTGCTCGAGCAGGTGCGTCCGGACGTGCTGGTCAAGGGCGGCGATTACGGCGTCGAGCAGGTGGTCGGCGCGCAGATCGTCAAGGCCTACGGCGGCGAGGTACGGGTGCTCGGCCTGGTGGAGAACAGCTCCACCACCGCCATCGTCGAGAAGATCCGCCAGAAAGGCTGAGCCTTTCCCCGGTCGGTCGCCCCTGGCGGATGACTGGCTGGCCTGACAACTCCCTTCGGCGAGACGGTCATAGGCGCTGCCCATGCGGCGGCGCATGATCCGGGCATCCCATCCTGCGTGGAGCAAGATGCCCATGAGCACCGATGTACAGGGCCGTGCCCTGGCTGTACTGAACCGTGTCGCCCAGGCCGACTGGCCGGATCGCTTCAATCTTCGCAAACCCTTCGAGAAACTGCTCTACAGCGGCAGCCGTACCGGCTTCCGCCTGGCCAGCGAGCGTTCGGCGAAGCAGGCGAAGGGACCGCGCAAGGCCGATCCGGACGGGTTGTTCGACCTGTCGTTCTCCGACGACCAGCAGATGCTGGTGGACATGCTCGAAGGCTTCGCCCTGGAGGTGTTGCGTCCGCTGGCTCATGACGCGGATGCCGAGGCCAGCCTACCGGCGGAACTGCTCAACCAGGCGCTGGAGCTGGGCCTGACCCACTATGGGGTCGGCGAGGTGCACGGCGGCATGGCCGGTGAGCGCACCACGGTGACCACTGCCCTTATCGCCGAGGCCCTGGCCAAGGGCGACCTGACGCTGGCGGCGGCCCTGCTGGTGCCGTTGTCGGCGGCCAACTGCATCCGCCGCTGGGGCAGCCCCTCGCAGCAGGCGCAGTGGCTGCCGGCGTTCGTCAGCGAAGAGGGGGCGCCGCTCACCGCCATCGCGGTCAACGAGCCGAGTCTGCTGTTCGACCCGCAGAAACTGGCGACCCGCGCCCGGCGCAAGGGCAGTCACTACCTGCTTTCCGGAGAGAAATGCCTGGTCCTGCGCGGCCTGGAGGCCAGCCGCCTGATCGTCGCGGCGAAGACCGACGAGGGGCCTGCGCTGTTCCTGGTGGAAGCCTCCGCCAAGGGCGTCGAGCGACGTGCCGAGCCGGCGATGGGACTGAAGGCCGGCGGCACCGCCCGGTTGCGCCTGAAGAGCGTCAAGGTGCCGGCGGACAACCGCCTGGCCGCCGAGCATTTCGACTACCGGGCCTTCCTCGATCACGCGTCCCTGGCCTGGTGTGCCCTGGCGCTGGGCACCGGACAGGCGGCGCTGGACTACGTGATCGCCTACTGCAACGAGCGTGAGGCCTTCGGCGAGCCGATCAGCCATCGCCAGGGGGTCGCCTTCATGGTCGCCGACATCGCCATCGAACTGGACGCCATGCGCCTGATGGTCTGGCGCGCCTGCGCCCTGGCCGAGCGCGGCCAGCCGTTCCAGCGCGAGGCTTACCTGGCGCGGCTGCTGTGCGCCGAGAAGGCGATGAAGATCGGCACCGACGCGGTGCAGCTGCTCGGTGGCCACGGCTTCACCAAGGAGCATCCAGCCGAGCGCTGGTACCGCGACCTGCGCGCGGTAGCGCTGATGGCCGGCGGCCTGCACCTGTGAACCCGAGCGAGTGCGCGGTCCGCCGCGACGAGTGAACGAGGAATCGACATGTACCTGGAAACCCCGAAGAAATTCCGCAGCCTGGCCAACCAGGCGCATCAGGTCGCGGAAAACTATTTCCGGCCGATCTCGCGCAAGTACGACAAGGCCGAACACGCCTATCCGAAGGAGCTGGACCTGCTCGCGGCCTTGCTGGACGGCATGAACAGCGGCTCGCCCGAGGCTGTCGGTGCGACCTCGGCGAGCAAGCGCGCCGGCAAGCAGGTAGAGGAGGGCATCAAGAACGGCGGCAACCTGTCGGCGTTGCTCGGCGTGATGGAACTGTGCTGGGGCGACGTCGGCCTGCTCCTGGCCATGCCGCGCCAGGGGCTGGGCAATGCGGCGATCGCCGCGGTGGCCAACGAGGAGCAGTTGCAGCGCTTCGGCGGCACCTGGGCGGCAATGGCGATCACCGAGCCGGGCTGCGGCTCGGACTCGGCGGCGATCCGCACCACCGCGACCCAGGATGGCGACCACTATGTACTGAACGGCGAGAAGATTTTCGTCACTTCCGGCGAGCGGGCCGATGCCGTGGTGGTCTGGGCCACCCTGAACCGCAACCTGGGGCGGGCGGCGATCAAGTCCTTCGTGGTCGAGAAGGGCACGCCGGGGATGACCGTGACGCGCCTGGAGAAGAAGCTCGGGATCAAGGCTTCGGATACCGCTTCGATCAGTTTCAATGATTGCCGGGTGCCGGCCGCGAACCTGCTGGGCAACGCCGAGGTCGACGTGCAGAAGGGTTTCGCCGGGGTCATGGAGACCTTCGACAATACCCGCCCGCTGGTGGCCGGCATGGCTGTCGGGGTGGCCAAGGCGGCGCTGGACCGGACCCGCGAATTGCTGAAGAAGGCTGGCTGCAAGTTCGACTACAGGAAGCCGCTGCTGACCGTCAGCCACGCCGAGGCCACTCTCTATCGCCTGGAGGCGGAGTGGGAGGCAGCGCGCCTGTTGACCCTGAAGGCGGCATGGATGGCCGACAACAAGCTGCCCAACTCGAAGGAAGCGTCCATCGCCAAGGCCAAGGCTGGACGGGTGGCCAACGAGATCACCCTGAAGTGCGTGGAGCTGGCCGGCGCCCTCGGCTACGCCGAGGATGAGCTGTTGGAGAAGTGGGCGCGGGACTCGAAGATCCTCGACATCTTCGAGGGCACCCAGCAGATCCAGCTGCTCATCGTCGCCCGCCGCCTGCTCGGCAAGTCTTCCAGCCAGTTGAAGTAGAAAGGGCGGCAAAGCCCGCCCGGTTCAGGCGCTGGCGCGGTCGCGTCCACCGCCGGCCTGGTCGCCGTTGCTGGATGGCCACAGTGCCAGCCAGTCGCGGAAACGGATGCGTTCCTCATGCACCAGCCAGCCGTCCTGTACGGCAAAGCTCTCGGCCAACCACAGGCCGCGGGTGGCCGCAAGGCGCAACTGGCCCTTGCGCAGGGTGAACAGGTCGCCGGTGGGGCGCCCCTGGTCCAGCGGCAGCAGGTAGAGATCGGGGCGCCGACGGTCCAGGCGCGCCACCAGCGGACCGCTCTCGAGCCGCTCGTCGACATGGTAGAGGCTCGGCTCGCGCGCATCGCGCGGCAGCTCCAGACGCATGTCGTAGACCAGTTGCAGCGAGGCCGTGGGCAGGTGTACGTAGGCGCGCGGGCGCTCCAGCAAGCGCAGGCTGCCGGCTTGCACCGGACGGGCGGCGCCGGACAGCGGGGTGAGGACGAAGTGGCTGTTCTCCCGGTAGCGCAGCGAACCCTGGTAGGGCGTCGGCAGCCAGGTGTCGCCGAAGCGCCCGCCGAGCCAGCCGCCGGCGGTCTCCACCAGGCATTCCTCGGCGACTTCCTGGATCGCCGTGAGCAACGGCAGGTTCAGTTCGTGGGCCGGTACGTAGCCGGAGATCAGCTTGAGCACGGTATCGCCGCGGTCCAGCCGGCGCTGACGGACCAGCACCCAGTAGTCGCGGCCCTGCCAGTTCAGGGTCAAGCGCACCGAGACCCCCAGGTTGGCCAGCTCGGCGACGAAGCGCTGCGGGTCGGCTACCTCCATGCGGCGGCGGCGTACGAGCATCTGCTGGAAGTTCAGCGGCAGGCCGAGGGCCTGGTAGACCAGCCCGTCCGGGGAGGCCTCTACCAGCAGCGGCAGGGTCTTGAAGGCGGACGGATCCTTGCGGGCGAGCATACGGGGCATACGGGGCTCCTTGTCGGGTCATCGCGCCGGGGCGGGACGGAGGCTCACGTTCGATGCACCGGCCACCGGAGGCGAGGGCGGCAGGCAGGATACGGCTCGTTCGGGAGGAACATGGCAGCGGAATGCACCGCGGGTGTCAACCCGCGGATGTTGCAGCCGATGTATGGTTCAGGCCTTTTTCAGGGCTTGCGCGGCCATCGCGACATTATGGGCCAGGTGCAGCGGATTGATGGTGCCGACGATGGCGGCGGCGACGCCCGGCTGGTCGAAGACCAGTTCGAAGCTGGCACGCACCGGGTCCTGTCCGGCGCCCAGGCAGGCATGCCCGCTGGCCAGCGCCTTCTTCACCAGGATGCCCTTGGCATGGGCCGCGGCGTACTCGATGACCGGGCGCTCGGCGCGCTCGTTCAGGTTGTAGGTGACCATCGCGCAATCGCCCTCGCGCAGGGCGCGCAGGCCACCTTCGACGGTCTTGCCGGAGAGTCCGTAGGCGCCGATCAGGCCCTCGCGCTTGAGCGCGGCGAGAGTCGGGTAGACCTCGCTGTTCTCGAGGATATCCAGGTCGTTGCCATCGGAATGCACCAGCACCAGCTCGATCCGGTCGGTCTCCAGGCGCTTCAGGCTGCGTTCGACGGAGCGCCGGGTATGCGCGGCGGAGAAGTCGAAGACTGACTGGCCGTCGACGAACTCTTCGCCGACCTTGCTGACGATCACCCAATGTTCGCGCTGGCCGCGCAGCAGCGGGCCGAGGCGTTCCTCGCTGCGGCCGTAGGCCGGGGCGGTGTCGATCAGGTTGATGCCGAGGTCGCGGGCCAGGGCCAGCAGGTCGGCGGCTTCGCGGTCGTCGGGGATGGTGAAGCCGGAAGGGTACTTCACTCCCTGGTCGCGGCCGAACTTGACGGTGCCCAGGCCCAGCGGCGAAACGGCCAGGCCGGTGTCGCCCAGCGGGCGGTGCAGGTCGTGGAGGGTATCCCTGATCATGCGAAGGCTACCTCCCAGGCCGGTTCGGCGAGCGGCGGACGCGGCAGTTGCGGCAGCGCGGCATGTTCGCTGGGGCGGATGCCGTCTTCTTCCAGGCGGGCGCAGACCCGGTCGGCGAAGTCAGGGGCCAGCGCCAGCTTGGTCGGCCAGCCGACCAGCAGGCGTCCCTGTTCGGCGAGGAAGGCGTTGTCCGGACGCAACAGGTTGGACTGTGCCGGCTCGGCGCGATCCACCCGCAAGGTGGCCCACTGCGCCTGGCCGAGGTCGATCCAGGGCAGCAGCTTTGCCAGTTCGCGACGCGCTTCGGCGATCTGCGCGGCTTCGTCGCGGGCCACGCCATCGGCTTCGGCGATGTCGCCGCCGAGGTACCAGACCGACTGGCCGTCGCGGGTCGGATGGGTGGTCACGGTGATCCGTGGCTTCGGTCCTGCCCCCAGGCAGTGGGCGTACAGCGGTTTCAGGGTCGCCGCCTTGACCATCACCATGTGCAGCGGCCGCCGCTGCATGGCCGGTTGTTCCAGGCCCAGTTCGCGGAGCAGCGCCTCGTTGCCGGCACCGGCACTGAGCACCACGCGCTGGGCACGGATCTCCCGGCCGTCGACGCACAGGCCGGCCAGTTCCCGGCCTTCGCGCAGCGGTTCGATGCGCTCGCCGGCGAGCAGGCTGTCGCCGGCCAGTTCCGCCAGGCGGCGAATCAGGTCGGGGACGTCGAAGACGATTTCCGTGAGGCGGTAGGCCTTGCCCTTGAACCCCTTGTCGCGCAGCGCCGGAGGCAAATCCTCGCCCTTGGCCTGCTCGACCCGGCTGCGCACCGCCTTGCTGGCGAAGAAGCTGGTAAGGCTGCCGGCCAGGCCGCCCGGCGACCACAGGTAGTGCGCCTCGGAAAGCAGGCGTACGCCCCGCAGGTCGAGTTCGCCGTCGCTGCCGAGACAGGCGCGCCAGCGCCGCGGCATGTCGGCGATGGCTTCGGAGGCGCCGGTCAGGGCGCCATGCAGGGCGTACTTGGCGCCGCCGTGGATGATCCCCTGCGACTTCACGCTCTGTCCGCCGCCGAGGCTGGCGCTTTCCACCAGCACGGTGGCGTAGCCGGCCCGGCGCAAGCGGGCGTTCAGCCAGAGGCCGGCGATACCGCCGCCAACGATGAGGATGTCGGTGGAAAGGGCTTGGGGCATGGGGCTGCCTTATCGGGAACGGAAAGGGCGCAGTATACAACCTGCGCCCGCGACGGTCGTTCAGTGCCCCGAAGCGCGGGAGAACAACTGGATCACCAGCACGCCGGCGATGATCAGGCCGATACCGAGGAGGGCTGCGGGGTCCAGGCGCTGGCCGTAGACGAACATCGCCACCAGGCTGACCAGGACGATGCCGAGCCCGGACCAGATGGCGTAGACCACGCCGACCGGCAGGGTGCGCATGACCAGCACGAGCATGCTGAAGGCGAGCACGTAGCCGCCCACCACCAGCAGCAGCGGCAGTGGCTTGCTGAATCCGGCGACGGCTTTCAGCGAGGTGGTGGCGACCACTTCGGCGGCGATGGCGATGGCGAGGTAGAGATAATTGGTCATGGCGGGGTCCTCCGGAAACTGCGGCCATTCTAGGGAGCCGGCGGATGGGATAAAGTCGTTACCTATCTGTATTGGAGATAGGTTATGCAGTGGAACCTGGAGCAGATCCGCCTGTTCGTCAGCGTCGCCGAGCGCCAGTCGTTCTCTGCCGCCGCCCGCGAACTGAAGCGGGTGCAATCGGCGGTGAGCAACGGCATCGCGCTGCTGGAGGCGGACCTCGGCGTCACCCTGTTCGAACGCAGCAGCGGACGCCAGCCGCGCCTGACCGACGAGGGCCGGGTGCTGCTGGCGGAGGCGCGCGAGGTGCTGCGCCAGTGCGAGCGCCTGCAGGGGCGCGCGCTGGGCCTGGCGCGCGGCGAGGAGCCGCGGCTGCGCCTGGCCCAGGACGAGGCGATGCCTTACCAGCCGGTGCTGGACAGCCTGGAAGCGCTGGCGCAGCGCTTTCCCAGTCTGGAGGTGCAGGTGTCCAGCGGCGGCCAGGGTGACGTCACCCGTCGTTTGCTCGAGGAGCAGGCTGACCTCGGCCTGCTGTTCCACCATGAGCGCATGCCTGAGTCGCTGGAGCGGCGGCGCCTCGGCAGCGTCGAGATGGTCACGGTGTGCGGTGCCGGCCACCCGCTGGCCGGGCTGCAACGGGTCAGTCGCCGCGAGCTGGCACAGCACCGGCAACTTTTGATCGTGCCCCAGCAGAGCGGCTATCCAGGCGGCGAGCAGATCAGCCCGCAGGTCTGGCGGCTGGACAGCTTCTATTCCATGGCCGAGCTGCTGATGCGCAACCTCGGCTGGGCCTGGCTACCGCGGCACGTGGTGCAGTACCCCACCTACGACCGGCTGATGGTGGAGCTGACCAGCGACTGGACGCCGCCGGCGCTGGTGGTCGAACTGGTCTGGCGGCGCAACGAGGTGCTCGGCCCGGCGGCGGCCTGGCTCGGCGAAACCTTCACCCGCCACCTGCGCGCCATCGGCTGAGCCGGTCGGCGGGAGTTTTGCTAAGCTGCGCGCCCATGAACCGTACCCTCTATACCCTGCTGTTCCACCTCGGCTTGCCGCTGGTGGCGTTGCGCCTGTGGTGGCGCGCGCGCCGGGCGCCGGCATACGCCAAGCGCATCGGCGAGCGTTTTTCCCTGTCCTTGCCCGAGGTGCCGCCCGGCGGCATCTGGGTGCACGCCGTCTCGGTGGGCGAGAGCATCGCCGCCGCGCCGATGGTGCGGGCGCTGCTGGAGCGCCATCCGCAGCTGCCGGTCACCGTCACCTGCATGACCCCGACCGGCTCGGAGCGCATCCGCGCATTGTTCGGCGAGCAGGTCCGGCACTGCTACCTGCCCTACGACCTGCCCTGGGCGGCGGCGCGCTTCCTCGACCGGGTGCGGCCGCGCCTGGCGGTGATCATGGAAACCGAGCTGTGGCCCAACCATATCCATGCCTGCGCCGTGCGCGGGATCCCGGTGGCGCTGGCCAATGCGCGCCTGTCCGAGCGCTCGGCGCGTGGCTACGCGCGCTTCGCCGGGCTGACCCGGCCGATGCTCGCCGAGCTGTCCTGGATCGCCGTGCAGACCGAGGCCGAGGCCGAGCGCTTCCGTCGTCTCGGCGCGCGTCCTGAGTGCGTCAGCGTGACCGGCTCGATCAAGTTCGACCTGCGCATCGACCCGCAGCTGCCGCTGGCCGCTGCCGCCCTGCGCGAGGAATGGGACGCGACGGCGCGACCGCTGTGGATCGCCGCCAGCACCCATGCCGGCGAGGACGAGATCGTCCTGGCAGCCCACCGGCGCCTGCTGGAAACGCGTCCCGACGCGTTGCTGATCCTGGTGCCGCGCCATCCGGAACGCTTCGCCGGCGTCCACGAGCTATGCCGCCGCGAAGGCTTCGCCACGGTCCGGCGCTCCGGCGGCGAGCCGGTGGCACGTGCGACCCAGGTGCTGCTCGGCGATACCATGGGCGAGCTGCTGTTCCTCTATGCCCTGGCCGACATCGCTTTCGTCGGCGGCAGCCTGGTGCCCAACGGCGGGCACAACCTGCTGGAGCCGGCGGCCCTGGGCAAGCCGGTGTTCGCCGGTCCGCACCTGTTCAACTTCCTCGACATCGCCGCGCAATTGCGCGACGCCGGGGCGCTGCTCGAGGTGACGGATGCCGGCGAGCTGTGCGACGGCCTCGCGCGCCTGTGGGCGCAGCCGGAGGTCGCGACGGCCATGGCCACTGCCGGAGAGAAGGTGCTGCGTAACAACCAGGGCGCCCTGGAGCGGCTGCTGGCGGGGTTGGCGCGGTTGCTCGGGCGCGGCGGGTAGCGCTCGCCCCGTCGGCCCTCCCCTGGCCCTGCATCGCGACAGGGCGTTTCAGAACGTCGGCGGGGTGATCACCCAGAGCACCAGGGTATCGCTGTCGCCCGGGTTGCCGTAGCGATGCGGTTCCTGGCTGGAGTAGCTGAAGCTGTCGCCCTCGCGGAGCTGGAAATGGCGGTCGCCGACCCAGAGTTCGAAGATTCCGCTGAGGATGTAGCCGGCTTCCTCGCCCTCATGGCTGTAGCTCTGCTGGCTGTAGGTGCCCGGCGGGAAACGCGAGTGGAGGATCTCCAACTGGCGGCTGGGCTGCGGGGTGAGCAGTTCGTCGATGATGCCGTCTTCGTAATGCACGCTCATGCGCGTGTTGCGCCGCACCACGTAGCCGGCGTCCGCCGGGTCCACCGCGGCCTCGCTGGCGAAGAACCACTGGATGGTCACGCCGAGGCTGCGGGCGATGTTGAACAGCGCCGGAATCGACGGATACGCCAGGTTGCGTTCCAACTGGCTGATGTAGCCGGCGGTGAGTTCGCTCTGTGCGGCCAGCTCGGCCAGGGTCAGGCCGCGGCGCTTGCGCAGGCCGCGGATGCGGGTGCCGAGGAAGTGCGTTTCGCTGCGCGGCGTGTCGGTGGCGTCCGGCGGTGACGGGCGGGGCATGCGGCGGGGTCCTGGCTGCGTTTGCGGCATTCTAGGGGCTGGGCCGGGACCCGTCGAGGGAGCCGCGGCCGCGCCGCTCAGATGCTCCAGGCGGCCTTGAGCCCTTCGTAGATCGCCTCCTCGGCGGTGCGGGGGGCCAGGCAGTCGCCGATCCGCAACACCTCCGCCAGGCCGTGCAGGCTGTCGGCCAGGCGGTCCACCGGCTGGTGGCCCTGGCATAGCACCAGGGTATCGACCTCCTCGAACAGCATCGCCTCGCCGCTGGCGCTGTGCTGCATGTACACCGTGGTATCGTCGCAGCCGTACAGGCGGGCGTAGGGCGTGACCGGGATACCCAGGCGGTGCAGCTCGCCGGCCAACTGGTCGCGCACATACAGCGGCAGGCTCTCGCCGCAGTGGGTGCCGTTCACCGCCAGGCGCACCTGGTGGCCCTCGCGTACAAGCTTTTCCGCGATACCGGGGCCGATCCAGTCGCCCCGCCAGTCGGTGACCAGCACCGAACGACCGACCCGCACCTCGCCGCGCAGCACCTGCCAGGCATCCACCACCTGCAGCTCGCCGCCGCGCTCGAAAGGCGGCCAATAGGGTTCGGCGCCGGTAGCGACGATCACCAGGTCCGGCCGTTCGCGCTCCACCAGCGCGCGGTCGACCGGCGTGTTGCGGCGTACCTCGACGCCGGCCAGTTGCATCTCCCGTTGCAGGTTGGTGGAGGCGCCGCCGAATTCCGCGCGGCGCGGCAGCAGTTGCGCCAGGTTGACCTGGCCGCCGAGCTGGGCGCCGGCCTCGCAGAGCACTACCTCGTGGCCGCGCTGTGCCGCCACCGCCGCCGCCTTCATCCCCGCCGGGCCGCCGCCGGCGACCAGCACGCGCTTGCGCCGCGAGGCCGGATTGGGCGTTGCGTAGGTCAGCTCGCGGCCGGTTTCCGGGTGCTGGATGCAGGAGATCGGATAGCCTCGGTGGAAATGTCCGATGCAGGCCTGGTTGCAGGCGATGCAGGCGCGCACGTCGTCGCTGCGCCCGGCCTCGGCCTTGTTCGGCATCTGCGGGTCGCAGATCAGCGCGCGGGTCATGCCGCAGACGTCGGCCTGGCCTCGGGCGAGGATGGCCTCGGCCTCCTGGGGCTGGTTGATGCGCCCGGTGACGAACAGCGGGATCGCCAGGCGCGCCTTGAAGGTACCGGCTTCGCGGGCCAGGTAGGCCGGCTCGATGGCCATCGGCGGGACGATATGGATGGCGCCGCCGAGGGAGGCCGAAGTGCCGGCGACGATGTGCAGGTAGTCTAGCTCGCCCTGGACCACCTCGGCCGCCTGCAGCGACTCGCTTTCGCTGAGACCCTCGGGGTCGCGCTCGTCGGCGGACAGGCGCAGGCCGACGATGAAGTCCTCGGAGGTGGCCGCGCGCACCGCCGCCAGCACTTCGCGGAGGAAACGCAGGCGGGCATCGAGGTCGCCGTTGTAGCCATCCTTGCGGCGGTTCACCCGCGGGTTGAGGAATTGCGCCGGCAGGTAGCCGTGGCTGGCGACCACCTCCACCCCGTCCAGTCCTGCCTCGTGCAGGCGGCGCGCGGCGGCGGCGTAGCCGGCGACGATCTCGTCGATCAGCGGCTGGTCGAGTTCGCGCGGCATCACCCGGAACCGTTCGTTGGGCGAGGCCGAGGCGGAATAGGCCACCGCCAGCAGGCCGTCGGCGGACTCCATGATCTCGCGCCCGGGATGGAAGATCTGCGACAGCACCACGCAGCCTTCGGCGTGGCAGGCCTCGGCGACCCGCCGGTAGCCGGGGATGCAGGCATCGTCGGTGGCCATCAGCACGTGCGAGGTGTAGCGCGCGCTGTCGTGGACCCCCGCCACCTGCATGACGATCAGTCCGGCGCCGCCGCGGGCCCGGGCGCGGTGATAGGCGACGAGTGGCTCGTTGACCAGGTTGTCGGTAGGCATCGACGTGTCGTGGCCGCTCGACATGATGCGGTTTTTCAGGCGTTTGCCCCGGATTTCCAGGGGGCTGAACAGGTGCGGGAAATTCACGGTTGGCGTCCTTCTTGTTGTTCTCGCGGCGCGCTTCAGAAACAGGATATGAATTTACCATCAGTAAAAAATCAACTTGTTTTTTTAAAATCGACTGGATAGTTTCTGTCCCGTGGCCGCTTCCCGGCGGCTCGCTGCGATCCACTCCACAACAAGAACAAGAGGAGACGCACATGAACCGTTCCTTTCCGTTGCGCCGCGCGGCCAGCGCCCGTCCGCACCCGGTTTTTCCTTGCCGCGTCCTGCTCGGCGCCGTCCTGCTGGCGTTCGGCGGCCTCGCGCCGGTCCAGGCCGATGATGGCCTGGTGGTGGTCGGCTACGGCGGCGCCGGACAGAAGGCCCAGGAGGTGGCGTTCTTCCAGCCCTTCACGCAGCAGACCGGGATTCCCGTGGTGCAGAGCGAGTACAACGGCGAGATGGCCCGGATCAAGGTGATGGCCGACACCGGTCACGCCGACTGGGACCTGGTCCAGGTCGAGGGGCCGGACCTGGCGCGCGGTTGCGACGACGGCCTGTTCGAGCGTCTGGACTGGCAGGCCATCGGCGGCAAGCAGCAGTTGATCGCCAATGCCGCCCAGGAATGCGGTTCCGCCGCGCTGGTCTGGGGCGTGGCGATCGGCTACGACGCCGACCGGCTGCAACAGCCGCCGGCGTCCTGGGCCGACTTCTGGGACGTCCAGCGCTTCCCCGGCAAGCGCGGCCTGCGCAAGCGGGCGATCTACAACCTGGAGTTCGCCCTGCTCGCCGACGGCGTGCCACGCGAGCAGGTCTATCCGCTGCTGGCGACCCGCGCCGGTGCCGACCGTGCCTTCGCCAAGCTGGGCCAGCTCAAGCCCTACATCCAGTGGTGGGAGGCGGGAGCGCAGCCGGCGCAGTGGCTGGCCGCCGGCGACGTGGTGATGACGTCCACCTACACCGGGCGCATCGCCGACGCCCACCGCGCGGGGCGCAACCTGGCCCTGGTATGGCCGGGCAGCCTGTACGGCATGGACTACTGGGCGGTGGTCAAGGGTTCGAAGCGCGGCGCCGAGGCGCGTCGCTTCATCGCCTTCGCCAATGCCCCGGATGCCCAGGTGCGCTACGTCGAGAACATTCCCTACGGGCCGACCAACCGCCAGGCCGCCCAGCGCCTGCCCGCGCAACTGGCGAGCTGGGTGCCGACCGCGCCGGCGAACCTGGAGCAGGGCCTGGCGATGGACGACGAATTCTGGGTCGAGCACGGCGAGGAGCTGGAGGAGCGCTTCAACGCCTGGGCCAGCCAGTGAGACGGGCGCTACGTAACCTGCGATCATCGGGGCTGCCCGCCGGTGGTCGCGGGCGACGAGCAGGAGCCGCGAAAGGATGAACCAGGAAGTGCGCTTTTCCCGTCTGGAGCCAGAGCAGCGCAAGGCGCTGCTGATCGAGGCGACCCTGGCCTGCCTGAAGCGGCATGGCTTCCAGGGCGCCTCGGTGCGCAAGATCTGCGCCGAGGCCGGGGTATCGGTGGGCCTGATCAATCACCACTACGATGGCAAGGACGCGCTGGTGGCCGAGGCCTACCTGGCGGTCACCGGACGCGTCATGCGCCTGCTCCGCGGTGCCATCGACACCGCTCCGGGCGGCGCCCGCCCGCGGCTCTCGGCGTTCTTCGAGGCATCCTTCTCCGCCGAGCTGCTCGATCCGCAATTGCTCGACGCCTGGCTGGCGTTCTGGGGTGCGGTGGGCAGCATCGAAGCGATCGGGCGGGTCCACGACCATTCCTATGGCGAGTACCGGGCGCTGCTGGTCGGCGTGCTGCGGCAACTGGCGGAGGAGGGCGGCTGGGCGGACTTCGACGCGGAACTGGCGGCCATCAGCCTCAGCGCCCTGCTCGACGGGCTGTGGCTGGAGTCTGGGCTGAATCCCGCGACCTTCACGCCGCGGCAGGGCGTGCAGATTTGCGAGGCCTGGGTGGATGGCCTGGAGGCGGGCGCCCATCGCCGCTTCCGGCGTGCGATGGAAGCTTGTTGATCGTCCGTTCAGTAGTGGATAGGCTGCTGCTGGCAGCGGAAGGCGCCCCGGCCCCTTCCGCCCACCGTCCGACAACCCAGAACAAGAAACGCCCCGGACCGCCGGAGGCGCAAGGTGATGGCGATGGTTCCGCGCGTATTGGTGGTCGACGACGACCCGGTGATTCGTGAGCTTCTCCAGGCCTATCTCGGCGAGGAGGGCTATGACGTCCTCTGCGCCGGCAACGCCGAGCAGGCGGAAGCCTGCCTTGCCGAGTGCGCCCATCTCGGCCAGCCGGTCGAGCTGGTGCTGCTGGACATCCGCCTGCCCGGCAAGGACGGCCTGACCCTGACCCGCGAGCTGCGGGTGCGCTCCGAGGTGGGGATCATCCTGATCACCGGGCGCAACGACGAGATCGATCGCATCGTCGGCCTGGAGTGCGGCGCCGACGATTACGTGATCAAGCCGCTGAACCCGCGCGAACTGGTGTCGCGGGCGAAGAACCTGATCCGCCGGGTGCGCCATGCCCAGGCCAGCGCCGGCCCCGCCCGGCAGGCCCTCAGGCAGTTCGGCGACTGGCTGCTGGACGCCGACCGGCGCCGCCTGATCGACCACGCGGGCAACGAAACCCTGCTCACCCATGGCGAATTCCAATTGCTCGGCGCTTTCCTGCGCAACAGCGGGCATACCCTGAGCCGCGACCAGTTGATGGACCAGATCCGCAACCGCGAGTGGCTGCCCAGCGATCGCTCCATCGACGTGCTGGTCGGCCGCCTGCGTCGCAAGCTGCGCGACGACCCGGCCGAACCGCAACTGATCATCACCATCCACGGCGCCGGCTACCTGTTCACCGCCGCGGCCAGCGACGCCTGAGCCATGCAGGCCTGCTGGCTGGCGCTCTGCGGATGGCTGCTGGGCGGCCTGGCACAGGCTGCGGAGACCATCCGCTATTGCGACTATCCGGTATACCCGCCGATCTCCTGGAGCGACGGCCAGCAGGTCCGGGGGCTGGCGCCGGAGCTGGTGAAGCGGCTGTTCGGCGCGCTGGGCTACCGGGTCGAGGTGGTGGTGCTGGGCAACTGGCGGCGCTGCCTGCTCGACGCCGCCGCCGGACGGGTCGACCTGATACTGGCCTACCGCACGCCCGCGCGCGATCGCGACCTGGCGTTTTCCGCCGAGCCGGTGCTGCGCGAGGACGTGGCGATCTTCTACAACCGCCAGCGGCCGGTGCGCATCCAATCCCTCGGCGACCTCGCCGGCTATCGCGGCGGGCTGTTGTTCGGCGAAAGCTACGGGGCGGACTTCGACCGCTTCGTCGGCCGCCACGGCAACGTCGAATGGGTTTCCGACAGCCGACAGAACTTCGGCAAGCTGGTGCGCCAGCGCATCGACTACATCGCCCACGAACGGCGCACCGGCACGCTGTTCGCCGAGCGCCTGGCCGGCGGCGAGAACATCCGTGCGCTGCCCGAACCGCTGACGGTGGACTACCTGCGGGTGGCGGTCTCGCGGCACTCGCCGCTGGCGGCGAAGATGGACGAGATCGACCGGGCCCTGCGTGGCTATCGCGACGACGGCAGCATCCAGCGTTGGCTGGACGACAGCGTGCGCGACTATCGGCGCCTCGCCGGCAACCGCGCGGACGCCTGGTGAGCGGCCACGGCGGAGTGTTGGCGCGGCGCCTGCTGTGGCGGGTGCTGCTGTTCAGCCTGTGTTTCACCGTCCTCGCCGGCGCCGTGCAGCTGTTCTTCGAATACCGCCGCGAAATGCGCGAGATCGAGGCGCGCCTGGAACTGATCCGCAGCGGCTACCTGGCCAGCTTCGAGCGCAGCCTGTGGGATCTCAACCAGGAGCAGTTGAACGTGCAGTTGCGCGGCCTCGGGGATTTCCCCGACATCGCCCGTGTCAGCCTGCAAAGCGCCGACTTCAACCTGTTGCAGGGCGACCAGCGTCCACGCGGCATGCTGCGGGTCGAGCGCTTTCCCTTGAGCTACCAGCCGCCGGGGGGCGAGCGTCGGCAACTGGGCGAGCTGGAGATCGCCATCGACCTGGCGGCGGTCTATCGCCGGCTGGTTTCCGGCGGCCTGGCCAGCCTCTTGTGGATGGGCAGTTTCCTTTGCGGCCTGGCGGTGGCCCTCAGTTGGCTGTTCCACAGCCTGGTCACTCGCCATCTGTGGCGCATGTCCGAGTTCGCCGGGCATATCGCCGAAGGCGACCTGCAACAGCCGCTGCGACTGGACAAGGTGGACCGCGAGCGCGATGAGATCGACGCCGTCGCCGCCGCCCTGGAAGACATGCGCCAGGCCCTGCGCACCGACCGCCGCCGGCGCGATGCCGATCGCGACGAGTTGCGCCGACAGGTCGAGCGACGCACCGCCAGCCTGCGTCGGGCGAAGGACCAGGCGGAAGCCGCCGACCGGGCGAAGAGCCGTTTCCTCGCGACCATGAGCCATGAGATCCGTACCCCGCTGAACGGCATCCTGGGCATGGCCGAGCTGCTGCGCGAGGCATCGCTCGGCGAGCGTGACCGCCAGCGCCTGCGGGCACTGGCGACAGCGGGGGAGGGACTGCTGGCGATCCTCAACGAGGTCCTCCACTTCGCCCGGCTGGAGGAAGCGCCGGATGTGCCGGAAGCGGTGGACTTTTCCTTGCGAAGCCTGCTCGAGGACGTCCTCACCCTGCTCGAACCGCGGGCGCGGGAGAACGCCACGCGGCTGGACCTGTGGCTGGACCCGCAGGTTCATGACGGCCATCGCGGCGCCGAGCAGTTCCTGCGCCAGGTGTTGACCAACCTGCTGGGCAACGCGGTGAAGTTCACCGAGGCCGGCGAGGTGCGCGTTCGCGTCGAGCGGCTGGTGCGCAGCGCAGGAAGCGAGCGACTGCGGCTGAGCGTCGCGGACGATGGAATCGGCATTCCCGAGGAAATGCGCGAACGCATCTTCGAACGCTTCACCCAGGGCGGCGACGCCGTGACCCGCCGTTACGGCGGAACCGGCCTGGGCCTGGCGATCAGCAAGCGGCTGGTGGAAGCGCTGGGCGGGCGGATCGGCGTGGAAAGCCGGGTCGGCCAGGGCAGCACGTTCTGGTTCGAGATCGAGCTGGCGCTGGCGAGCTTGTCCGGCGCGACGCCGCCGGCGGCATCGGTGTCTGCGCTGGAGGTGCTGCTGGTGGAGGACGTGGCGCTCAACCGCGAGGTGGCCCAGGGCCTGCTCGAGCGGGACGGCCACCGGGTGATGCTGGCCGAGGACGCGGGGCCGGCCCTGGCGTTGTGCCGGCAGCGGCGCTTCGACCTGATCCTGCTGGACATGCACCTGCCGGGGATGGCTGGCCTCGAGCTTTGCGCCGGGATTCGCCGGCAGCTCGACGGCCTGAACCGCGCCACGCCGATCTTCGCCTTCACCGCCAGCATCCAGCCGGACATGGTGCGTCGGTACTTCGCCGCGGGCATGCAGGGGGTGCTCGGCAAGCCCCTGCGGATGGACGAGCTGCGCCGCGCGCTGGGCGAGGTCGGCACCAGCGTGCCTGCGCTTGCGGTGGACGCCGCGCTGGACCGGCAAATGCTCGAGACCCACCGCCGCCTGCTGGGGCGGCACAAGCTCGCCGGACTGCTGGGCAACCTGCTGGGAAGCCTGGACGAGCAGTTGCCGCTGCTGGCCGAAGCCCTGGACCAGGCGGACCTGGCCGAGGCGGCGAACATCGCCCATCGCCTGTCCGGAAGCTGCCACTCCATGGGCCTGGTGGCGCTCGGCGCCGGCCTGGGCGAGCTGGAGCGCGAGGCCCTGGGCGCGGCCGGGGTCGACCCGCGAGCCTGGGGCGCACGCCTGGGTAGCCTGCGCCGCGACGGCGCCGAAGCCCTGCGCCGCGCCGGCTTCCTCGGCGAAGCCGACTCAGCGGCCGGTTGAGCGGCGCGGCGAACAACTTCCTTACAGCTTTTTACATCTTCGATCCGCGCGTTCAACGGCGTCTTACATCCGCCGCCAATAATCCGCTCATCCGTGCGCAAGACACGGCCTCTGACAGAGTGGAGACAAGAATAATGAGCCATCTCGAAGACCCCTGTGCGTACCCTCATCCGGAGGTGCGCCATGGCTGACGGCAAGGAAAGGCTGCAACTCACCCGGGCCCTGGCGAGCCGCCACATCTTCATGCTGTCCCTCGGCGGGGTGATCGGCACCGGGCTGTTCATGGGCTCCGGCGTGACCATCAACCAGGGCGGCCCGGCCGGCGCGGTGCTGGCCTACCTGGTGGCCGGGGTGCTGATGTACCTGGTGATGGTCTGCCTCGGCGAGCTGTCGGTGCAGATGCCGGTCTCCGGTTCGTTCCAGGCCCACGCGACGCGTTTCATCGGCCCGGCGACTGGCTTCATGATCGGCTGGGTCTACTGGATGAGCTGGGCCTCCACGGTAGGCCTGGAATTCACCGCGGCCGGGATGCTCATGACCCGCTGGTTCCCGGAGGTGCCCGTGTGGCTATGGTCGGGTTTCTTCGTGGTCGTGCTGTTCTCCCTCAATGCCCTGGCGACCCGCGCCTTCGGCGAGGCCGAGTACTGGTTCGCCGGGATCAAGGTGGCGGCGATCCTGGTGTTCATCGTGGTCGGGGGGCTGGTGATCTTCGGCGGTATCGAACTGAAGAGCGGTGCGCCGGCGCCGATGTTCTCCAACCTGGTCGGCGAGCGGCTGTTCCCCAACGGCCTGTCGGCGGTGTTCGCGGTGATGATGACGGTGGTCTATGCCTTCCAGGGTTGCGAGATCATGGGCGTCGCCGCCGGCGAGACCGAGCGACCGGAGAAGAGCATCCCGCGGGCGGTGCGCAACGTGGTGTTCCGCGTACTGATCTTCTACGTGCTGGCCATCGTCGTGCTTTCCGCCATCATTCCCTGGCAACAGGCCGGGCTGATGGAAAGCCCGTTCGTGCAGGTGTTCGACATGGTCGGGATTCCCTACGCGGCGGACCTGATGAACTTCGTCATCCTCACCGCCATCCTCTCGGTAGGCAACTCGGGCCTGTACGCCTCGACGCGGATCCTCTGGGCGATGTCCAGGACCGGCATGGCCCCGCGCGGCCTGTCGAAGCTCAGCGCGCGCGGCGTGCCGCTCTACGCGTTGCTGATCACCCTGTGCTTCGCCCTGCTCTCGTTGCTGACCAGCGTGGTCGCCGCCGACACCCTGTTCATGGTGCTGATGGCGGTGAGCGGGATGTCCGGCACCGTCACCTGGATCGTCATCGCCTACGCCCAATACCGCTTCCGCCGCGAGTACATGGCCAGCGGCGGCACGGTCGCCGAGCTGAAATATGCCGCGCCGCTGTTCCCGCTGGTGCCGCTGGCCTGCATCGCCGTGTGCTGCTCGCTGTTCGTCTTCCTCGCCCTCGATCCCACCCAGCGGCCGTCCTTGTACTGGGGCTTCGGCTTCATCGCCGCCTGCTACCTGGCCTATTACGTGGTTCGTCGCCGGCAGCCGCAGGGACTGGGCGACCCCGCCCTGGGACGGGCCGGCTGAACGGCCATTCGCAGGACCCGACGCCCGCCGCATCCGGCGGGCGTTTTCGTTTTCGCCTGGTTGGTTTGTTCGAAGTTGTAACAGCCGGCTCGCGCGGGCCTTCGCCGCTTTTCGGCGGATCGCATGGCGTGTGGCTTTGCGCCTGCCGCAGGGCCGTTACATACACCCGAATGGGTGGATTGTGGTCTTGTTGAACGAGTGTTTAGTATTGCCTGAAAGCCGCGATCGCCATCAACCAACAATAAGAACGAGGGCCGCATGACTGACCTTTCCCCATTGCAGACGCGGGTCGAAGCCGGGATCGCCTGGCTCGTCCTGAATCGTCCGCAACAGCGCAATGCACTGGATATCCCCACCCTGGAGGCCCTGCACGTCCGACTCGATGCCTGCGAGCGCGACCCGGCAGTGCGCGCCGTGGTCCTCGGCGGCAGCGGACGCAGCTTCTGCGCCGGGGCCGATCTCGCCGAATGGGCGGCGGCTGAAGCCCGTGGCGAGCTGGAAAGCTATGGCTGGACCGAGGCCGCCCACGCCCTGATGGGGCGCCTGCACGCCCTCGACAAACCCACAGTCGCCGCCGTCAACGGCAGCGCCGTGGGCGCTGGCATGGACCTGGCGCTGTGCTGCGATTTCCGCATCGCCGCCGCCTCGGCGCGCTTCAAGGCCGGCTATACCGGCATGGCCTACTGCCCGGACGCCGGCGCCAGTTGGCATCTGCCACGGCTGCTTGGCAGCGAGGCGGCCAAGCGCCTGCTGTTCCTCGACGAAGCCTGGAGCGCGGAGCGCGCCCTGGGCGCCGGACTGGTCGGCGAGGTGGTCGCCGACGAGCGCCTGGTTGAGACGGTCGGCGCCTTCGCTGCGCGTCTCGCCAGCGGCCCGACCTTCGCCTTCGCCCAGACCAAGCGCCTGCTGCGCGACGGCGCCGGGCGCTCGCTGGCCGAGCAGTTGCGTGCCGAGCAGGCCGCCGGGCTGCTCTGCGGGCGCAGCGAGGATGCCGCCGAGGCGCTGCGCGCCGTGGCCGAGAAACGTTCCCCTCAATTCAGCGGGCGCTAGGCGCCGAGCAGGTGATTCCCATGGATTTCAGGCTGACCCAGGAACAGGACATGCTGGTCGAGGCGGTGCGCAGCTTCGTCGAGAAGGAACTGCTGCCCCACGAGGACGATGTCGACCGCGCCGACGCGGTGTCGCCGGAGCTGGCCGCACAGATTCGCGGCAAGGCCCTCGCCGCCGGTTTCTATGCCTTCAACATGCCCGAGGAAGTGGGCGGCGGCGGCCTCGACTACCTGTCCCAGGCGCTGGTCGAACGCGAGCTGTCGAAGGTCTCCTGGGCCCTCCACGTATTCGTCGCGCGGCCCTCGAAGATCCTCATGGCCTGCACCGGAGAACAGCTCGGCGACTACCTGTTGCCCTGCGTGCAGGGCGAAAAGACCGATTGCTTCGCCCTCACCGAGCCGGGCGCCGGCTCCGACGCCAATTCGATCAAGACCCGCGCGGTGCGCGACGGCGACGCCTTCGTGATCAACGGTAGCAAGCACTTCATCAGCCACGCCGGGCACGCCGACTTCGCCATCGTCTTCGCCGTCACCGACAGCTACGAGCACAACGGCCGCAAGCGCAACGCGGTGACCGCCTTCCTGGTGGACAAGGGCACGCCCGGGATGACCGTGCGCCGCGGGCCGAAATGCGTGAGCAACCGTGGCTACCACACCTACGAGATCTTCTTCGACGATTGCCGGGTGCCGGCCTCCAAGGTGCTCGGCGAGGTCGGCAAGGGCTGGGAAGTGGCCAACGCCTGGCTCACCGCCGGACGGGTGATGGTCGCCGCCAACTGCGTCGGCCAGGCCCAGCGCGCCCTCGACCTGTCGCTGCGCTGGGCGGCCGATCGCAAGCAGTTCGGCCAGCCGATCGGCAGCTACCAGGGCGTTTCCTTCAAGCTCGCCGACATGGCCACGCAGATCCGTGCCGCCGAGCTGATGACCCTGCACACCGCCTGGAAGATGGACCAGGGCACCATGACCGACGGCGAGGCCGGCATGGCCAAGCTGTTCGCCAGCGAGACCCTCGGCAAGGTCGCCGACGAAGCGGTGCAGATCTTCGGCGGCATGGGCCTGATGGATGAAGGACCGGTCGAGCGCATCTGGCGCAACGCGCGGATCGAACGGATCTGGGAGGGCACTTCGGAAATCCAGCGGCACATCGTTTCCCGCGAACTGCTGCGGCCGTTGCTGCGTTGAAGTCCTGGCTCCCCTCTTCCTCCAGGGGAGAGGGGAAGGCTGCCATGTTCCGAATCGAGAACCGACATGAATCGTGAAAACCTCAAGCGCCTGCTGGCACCCAGGCATCTCGCCTTCATTGGCGGCCGTGGCATGGCGCGTGCCCTGAAACGCTGTGCCGAAGGCGGTTTCGCCGGCCAGTTGTGGCTGGTCAATCCGCAGCACGCCGAACTCGAAGGCGTACCCTGCGTGGCCAGCGTCGCCGACCTGCCGTGCGGCCCGGACGCGGCGTTCGTCGCCACCAACCGCGAACTGACCCTCGACGCGGTCGCCGCGCTCGCCGCCAAAGGCGCCGGCGGGGCGATCTGCTATGCCTCCGGCTTCGCCGAAACCGGCGAACAGGGCCTGGCCGTGCAACGCCGGCTGCTGGCCGCCGCCGGCGAAATGGCGCTGCTCGGCCCGAACTGCTACGGCTTGCTCGACTACCTGCACGGCGCCGCGCTATGGCCGGTGGCACATGGCGGTCGGCAGGTGGAGCGGGGCGTCGCGGTGCTGACGCAGAGTGGCAACTTCGCCTACAACCTGTCGATGAGCGACCGTTCGCTGCCGGTGGCCTATATGGCATCGGTGGGCAACCAGGCGCAGCTGGGCATCGCCGAGCTGATGGACGTGCTGCTCGACGAGCCGCGGGTGACTGCCATCGGCCTGCATCTGGAAGGGCTGAAGAACGTCCCGGGGTTCGCCCGCGCGGCCTACAAGGCGTTGCAGAAAGGCGTGCCGGTGATCGCCCTGAAGACCGGGGTGTCGAAGATCGGCGCGGCCCTCGCGCTCAGCCACACCAGTTCCCTGGCCGGTTCCGACGCGCTCTACGACAGCCTGTTCGAGCGCCTCGGGGTGATCCGCGTGAGCGGCCCGGTGAGCTTCGTCGAAACCCTCAAGGCCGCCGCCTGCGGCCACCTGCCTGGCGGGCCGAGCCTGGTCGCGCTGGCCTGTTCCGGCGGCGACGCCGGGTTGATCGCCGATTACGCCGAGCGCAACGGCCTGGGGTTGCCGTCTTTCGACGCCGGACAGCGCGACGAACTGGCCGGGGTGCTGCCCGACTACGCCAACATCGCCAACCCGCTGGACTTCACCACCGCCATCTGGGGCGATGCCGCGGCCCTGGAGGAAATGCTCGACAGCGCTTTGCGCAGCCCTGCCGACGCCGCCCTGCTGGTGCTCGACTATCCGGGCGAGGAAACCGGCGAGCGGCCGCAGTGCGACCTGCTTCTGCAACGCTACTGCGCCGCGCTGAAGCGCCACGGCAAAGTCGGCTTCATCGCCTCGGCGTTCCCGGAACTGCTGCCGGCCCGGGCCCGCGAGCTGTTGCACGGCGAGGGCGTCGCCGCGCTGCAGGGCGTCGAGGATGGTCTCGCCGCCTGGGGACGGATCGCCCGCTACCGCCAGCGCCGCGCGGCGCTGCTGGAGCGCGGTGAGGCGGCGTTGGTGCCGATCTGCCCAGGGCCGCTGGCGGGCGACGGCTACCTGCTCGACGAGTGGCAATCCAAGCAGGCGCTGAAACCCTTCGGCCTGCCACTGCCCCAGGGGGTGCTGAGCACCCCCGGCCAGGCCCGCGAAGCGGCCCTCGACCTCGGCTTCCCGCTGGTGCTCAAGGCGGTCAGCGCCGCACTGCCGCACAAGACCGAGGCCGGTGGCGTGGCGCTCGGCCTGCGCAACGAGGCGGCGTTGGAGGCGGCATTGTTCGACATGCGCGAAAGCCTGGCCCGGCACGCGCCGCAACTGGTCTTCGAGCGTGTTTTATTGGAGCGCATGGCTGGCGCGCCGCTGGCCGAGCTGATCGTCGGGGTCAAGCGCGAGGAGGGCTTCGGCCTGGCATTGGTGATCGGTGCCGGCGGGATACTCGTGGAGCTGCTGCGCGACAGTCGCAGCCTGCTCCTGCCAACCACCGACGCGGCGATCCGCGATGCCCTGCTGAGCCTGCGCAGCGCGCCGTTGCTCAGCGGCTTCCGCGGTCGCCCGGCAGTGTGCATGGAGGCCCTGGTGGCGGCGATCCGCGCGGTCGCCGAATTCGCCTGCGAACATGCCGAGCGCTTGCTGGAGCTGGACGTCAATCCGTTGCTGGCGGATGCCGAGGGAGCGCTGGCGGTGGATGCGTTGATCCGGCTGGCCAATGGCTGAAGGCCGGGGGGACACGACGGCTCCCCCTCCCGCTTGTGGGAATGGGAGCAAGAGCGCTGCGGCGCGAACGGCGACTCCGATGGTCGCCGAACTGGACGAGGATATTGCCCATGCAACCACAGAAGACCCTCACCGCCGGCCAGGCCCTGGTCCGCTTGCTGGCCAACTACGGCGTGGATACCGTTTTCGGCATCCCCGGCGTGCATACCCTGGAGCTGTACCGCGGACTTCCGGGCAGCGGCATCCGCCACGTGCTGACCCGCCACGAGCAGGGCGCCGGCTTCATGGCCGACGGTTATGCGCGGGTCAGCGGCAAGCCGGGAGTGTGCTTCGTCATCACCGGGCCGGGCGTGACCAACGTCGCCACCGCCATCGGCCAGGCCTACGCCGACTCGGTGCCGCTGCTGGTGATTTCCAGCGTCAACCACAGCGCCAGCCTGGGCAAGGGCTGGGGCTGCCTGCACGAGACCCAGGACCAGCGTGCCATGACCGCGCCGATCACTGCCTTCTCCGCCCTGGCCTTGAGCCCGGAACAGCTGCCCGAACTGATCGCCCGGGCCTACGCGGTGTTCGACAGCGAGCGTCCGCGCCCGGTGCATATCTCGATCCCGCTCGACGTGCTTGCCGCGCCGGTGGCCCATGACTGGAGCGCTGCCGTGGCGCGCCGCCCTGGTCGTGGTGTGCCGTGCACCGAGGCATTGCGGGCGGCGGCGGAGCGCCTGGCTGCGGCCCGGCGACCAATGCTCATCGCCGGCGGCGGCGCGCTGGCGGCCGGCGATGCGCTTGCCGCGCTGAGCGAGCGCCTGGCCGCGCCGCTGTTCACCAGCGTCGCCGGCAAGGGCCTGCTGCCGCCGGACGCGCCGCTCAACGCCGGGGCCAGCCTGTGCGTAGCGCCGGGCTGGGAGATGATCGCCGAGGCCGACCTGGTGCTGGCGGTGGGCACCGAGATGGCCGACACCGACTTCTGGCGCGAACGCCTGCCGCTGTCCGGCGAACTGATCCGCGTCGATATCGACCCGCGCAAGTTCAACGACTTCTATCCCTCTGCCGTAGCGCTCAGGGGCGATGCCCGGCAGACCCTTGAGGCGCTGCTGGCGCGCCTGCCGCAGGAGGCCCGCGACGCCGCGCCGGCCGCCGCGAGGGTGGCGCGCCTGCGCGCGGAGATCCGCGCGGCACACGCGCCGCTGCAGGCGCTGCACCAGGCGATCCTCGACCGGATCGCCGCCGCGCTGCCGGCCGATGCTTTCGTCAGCACCGACATGACCCAACTGGCCTATACCGGCAACTACGCGTTCGCCAGCCGAGCGCCGCGCAGCTGGCTGCATCCCACCGGCTACGGCACCCTCGGCTACGGCCTGCCGGCCGGCATCGGCGCCAAGCTCGGCGCCCCGCAGCGCCCGGGCCTGGTGCTGGTCGGCGATGGCGGCTTCCTCTACACCGCGCAGGAACTGGCCACCGCCAGCGAGGAACTGGACAGTCCGCTGGTGGTGCTACTGTGGAACAACGACGCGCTCGGCCAGATCCGCGACGACATGCTCGGCCTGGACATCGAGCCGGTCGGCGTGCTGCCGCGCAACCCCGACTTCGCCCTGCTGGGCCGCGCCTACGGTTGCGCGGTGCGCCAGCCGCAGGACCTGAACGAACTGGAGCGCGACCTGCGCGCCGGCTTCGGGCAGCCCGGCGTGACCCTGATCGAACTGCGGCACGCCTGTGCGCGCTGACCGCCGGACAAGGAGAGCATCCATGCGCTATTCCGACTTCACTCAACGTATCGCCGGCGACGGCGCCGCTGCCTGGGACATCCACTATCGCGCGCTGGCGCGGGTCGAGCAGGGCGAGGAAATCCTCCTGCTGTCGGTCGGCGACCCCGACTTCGATACCCCGGCGCCCATCGTCCAGGCGGCCATCGACAGCCTGCTGGCCGGCAACACCCACTACGCCGACGTGCGCGGCAAGCGCGCCCTGCGCCAGCGCATCGCCGAGCGCCACCGGCGGCGCAGCGGCCAGGCGGTGGACGCGGAGCAGGTGGTGGTGCTGGCAGGTGCCCAATGCGCGCTGTACGCGGTGGTGCAGTGCCTGCTGAATCCGGGCGACGAGGTGATAGTCGCCGAGCCGATGTACGTCACCTACGAAGCGGTGTTCGGCGCCTGTGGCGCGCGGGTGGTGCCGGTGCCGGTGCGCTCCGAGAATGGCTTCCGCGTGCAGGCCGAGGAGGTCGCCGCACTGATCACCCCGCGCACGCGCGCGATGGCGCTGAACAGCCCGCACAACCCGTCCGGCGCCAGCCTGCCGCGGGCCACCTGGGAAGCCCTGGCCGAGCTGTGCATGGCCCATGACCTGTGGATGATCTCCGACGAGGTCTACAGCGAACTGCTGTTCGACGGCGAGCATGTCAGCCCGGCCAGCCTGCCGGGGATGGCCGACCGTACCGCGACCCTCAACAGCCTGTCGAAATCCCACGCCATGACCGGCTGGCGGGTCGGCTGGGTGGTCGGTCCCGCAGCACTCTGCGCGCACCTGGAGAACCTCGCCCTGTGCATGCTCTATGGCTCGCCGGAATTCATCCAGGATGCCGCCTGCACCGCGCTGGAAGCGCCGCTGCCGGAGTTGGAGGCGATGCGCGAGGCCTACCGCCGCCGCCGCGACCTGGTAATCGAGTGCCTGGCCGACAGCCCCGGCCTGCGTCCACTGCGCCCGGACGGCGGCATGTTCGTGATGGTCGACATCCGTCCCACCGGACTTTCCGCCCAGGCCTTCGCCGACCGCCTGCTGGACCGCCATGGCGTATCGGTGCTCGCCGGCGAAGCCTTCGGCCCGAGCGCCGCCGGTCACATCCGCCTCGGCCTGGTGTTGGGTGCCGAACCGCTGCGCGAAGCCTGTCGGCGCATTGCGCTGTGCGCCGCCGAGTTGCTCGGCCAGGCCTGAACCCCTCGGCCGCGAGCGATGCGGCCGGTCACCACGATTCGGAAACCACGATGAACGTACTGATCGTCCACGCCCACAACGAACCGCAATCCTTCACCCGCGCGCTCTGTGACCAGGCATGCGAGACCCTGGCAGGCCAGGGCCACGCGGTGCAGGTCTCGGATCTCTACGCGATGAACTGGAATCCGGTGGCCAGTGCCGCCGACTTCGCCGAGCGCGCCGATCCCGACTACCTGGTGTACGCCCTGGAGCAGCGCGAGAGCGTCAAGCGCCAGAGCCTGGCCGCCGACATCCAGGCCGAGCTGGACAAGCTGCTGTGGGCCGACCTGCTGATCCTCAACTTTCCGATCTACTGGTTCTCGGTGCCGGCGATCCTCAAGGGGTGGTTCGACCGGGTACTGGTGTCCGGGGTCTGCTATGGCGGCAAGCGCTTCTACGACCAGGGTGGCCTGGCCGGCAAGAAGGCGCTGGTCAGCCTGACCCTGGGCGGGCGCCAGCACATGTTCGGCGAGGGTGCCATCCACGGACCGCTGGAGGACATGCTGCGGCCGATCCTGCGTGGCACCCTGGCCTATGTCGGCATGCAGGTGCTGGAGCCCTTCGTCGCCTGGCACGTGCCATACATCAGCGAGGAAGCGCGCGGCAACTTCCTGCGCGCCTACCGGGCGCGGCTGGAAAATCTCGAGCAGGATGTACCCCTGCGGTTCCCGCGGCTGGAGCAGTTCGACGCGCTGCTCCAGCCGCTGGCGCGCTGACCCGGGCGACGCGCGCCAGGCCAGTCAAGCGAAGACGCCCCCGACCGGGGGCGTCTTGGCTCGTGCTAGTACTGCTGGCGCGGCTTGCTCTGTAACTGCTCGGAGGCGGCCTTGGCCAGGTCCGGCGGGAGGAAGTCCTTGTCCGGATCGTAGTCCTGCTTCAGGTAGGCGCTGAGCGCCTCCAGGTCGGCCGGGCTGAGGGTGCCGGCCGCCTGCTTCAGGCGCAGGGTATCGAGGATGTAGTCGTAGCGGCTGTTGTTGTAGTCGCGCACGGCGGCGTACAGCTGGCGCTGGGCGTTGAGCACGTCGACGATGTTGCGGGTGCCGACCTGGTAGCCGATCTCGGTGGCTTCCAGCGAACTCTGGTTGGAGATGATCGCCTGGCGCCGCGCCTGGACCTGCTCGACGTCGGTATTCACCGCGCGGTGCAGGTTGCGGGTGTCCTGCACCACCTGGCGGCGCTGGCCTTCGCGGGATTGCTCGCTCTGGTTGAGGCGCTGGTAGGACTCGCGGACCTGGGAGGAGGTCAGGCCGCCGCTGTAGATCGGGATGTTCAGTTCCAGGCCAATGCTGCGCTCGTCGACATACTTGCCATAGTGCACCAGCGGATTGGCGGCGCTGTTGGCGAAGCCGAGGGCGTCGTTGTCGCCCTTCTGGTACTGGGCCACGGCATCGAGGGTCGGCAGGTGCCCGGCCTTGCGCTGGCGGAGGGTTTCCTCGGCGGCGTTGACCGCGTAGTTGCTGGCCAGCAGGCGCAGGTTCTGCTGCACCGCGGTGTCGACCCAGGCCTTGGCGTCGTTCGGCGCCGGCGGCACCACCGGCAGGGTGTGGCGCATGCCCTCGATGGCGCTGTAGTCGCGGTTGGTCAGGGTCACCAGGGCCTGGAAGGCATCGTCCACGCGCTGTTCGGCGATCAACCGGTTGGCGCGGGCGGTGTCGTAGCTGGCCTGGGCCTCGAGCACGTCGGTCTTGTCGGAAAGGCCCACGTCGAAGCGCTCGTTGGCCTGGTCCAGCTGGCGCTTGAAGGCGGCTTCCTCGGCCTTGCTGGTGGCCAGGTTGTCCTGGGCGCGGAGCACCGTGAAGTAGGTCTCGGCGCTGCGCAGGATCAGGTCCTGCTGGGTCGCGGAGAATTCCAGCCGGGCCTGGTCGCTGGTTTCCTTGGCGGCCTGCCACTGGAACCAGCGGTCGGCGCGGAACAACGGCTGGCTGAGGGTGGCCTGGACGACCTGGCTGTTGCGCTTGACGGTCGCCGGACGCTCGTCGAATGCGATCCGGGTGTCTCCGACGCGGGCGCCGGCGCCGAGTTGCGGCAGCAGGCCGGCGCGGGCCTGGGGCACCACTTCCTTGCGCGCCAGGTAGTCGGCCTGGGCGGCGGCGAGGTCGGCGTTGTTGTCGACGGCTTCCTTGTAGACGCTGATCAGGTCGGTCTTGGTCGGCAGCGGGGTCGGCTGGGCGGCCCAGGCGACACCGGTAGCAGCGGCCACGGCGGCCGCCAGGGAGAGTCTGCGCAGCATTCGTTCGTCCTGGAAAAGATGCGAGGTGGGGCAAGGCTAAGGTCGCTACCGGTGGCGGTCAAGGCACCTGCGCGGCAACTGATCGAAGAGCCAGTCCGGATCGATGTGCCGGCGAACGTGCGGGGATCTGCGTCTTCCCTGGCGAGAGGGCGCCGGACTGGACCATGACTGCCGGTCGGGCGGGGCGTTTTCCCGTTGGCGTATCCCGCCGGTGTTGATTAGACTGCCGGGGTTCTTGTCGGGGTGCCCTATATGAGGGGCTGAGATCGGATAGTTCCGGATCCCGTTGAACCTGATCGGGCTAGCGTCCGGTTCCGCCTCGCGCGGACCGCAGCAACCCGCGTAGGGAACAAGATGTCCGCGCCATGCCTGCCTTGCCGGCGCGTCCTTCTCGCCACCAGTCCCGGTGGCCCCGCGTGCCAGGTTCTCCCGACAATCACCCAGGAGAGCCATCGATGAGCGCAACGCAGAAGAACAACATTACCCGCCTTGAGCAGCTCGACCGCCAGTCGACGCAGCCTTTCCCGAACTCGCGCAAGGTCTACCTGACCGGCTCGCGCCCGGACATCCGCGTCCCGGTGCGGGAAATCTCCCTCGCCGACACCCCCACCGCCTTCGGCGGCGAAAAAAACCCGCCGGTGTTCGTCTACGACACCTCCGGCCCGTATACCGACCCTGAGGTCCGCATCGACCTGCGCAAGGGCCTGCCTGACGTGCGTTCGCGCTGGATCGACGAGCGCGGCGACACCGAGATACTCCCCGGCCTGACCTCCGAGTTCGGCCAGGCCCGCCTGGCCGACGCCAGCCTCGACGCCCTGCGCTTCGCCCACGTGCGCACGCCGCGCCGGGCCAAGCCGGGCGCCAACGTCTCGCAGATGCACTACGCGAAGAAAGGCATCATCACCCCGGAGATGGAATACATCGCCATCCGCGAGAACATGAAGCTGCAGGAAGCCCGGGCCGCCGGCCTGCTCGACCAGCAGCACCCGGGGCACAGCTTCGGCGCCAATATCCCGAAGGAAATCACCCCCGAGTTCGTCCGCGAGGAAGTCGCCCGCGGCCGCGCGATCATTCCGGCGAACATCAACCACACCGAGCTTGAGCCGATGATCATCGGCCGCAACTTCCTGGTGAAGATCAACGGCAACATCGGCAACAGCGCGCTGGGCTCGTCGATCGAGGAAGAGGTGGAGAAGCTCACCTGGGGCATCCGCTGGGGCGCCGACACGGTGATGGACCTGTCCACCGGCAAGCACATCCATGAAACCCGCGAGTGGATCCTGCGCAACAGCCCGGTACCGATCGGCACCGTACCGATCTACCAGGCGCTGGAGAAGGTCAACGGCGTCGCCGAGGACCTGACCTGGGAAATCTTCCGCGACACCCTGATCGAACAGGCCGAGCAGGGCGTCGACTACTTCACCATCCACGCCGGCGTGCTGCTGCGCTATGTGCCGCTGACCGCCAAGCGGGTCACCGGCATCGTTTCCCGCGGCGGCTCGATCATGGCCAAGTGGTGCCTGGCGCACCACCAGGAGAACTTCCTCTACACGCATTTCGAAGAGATCTGCGAAATCATGAAGGCCTATGACGTCAGCTTCTCGCTGGGCGATGGCCTGCGTCCGGGCTCGGTGGCCGACGCCAACGACGCCGCCCAGTTCGGCGAGCTGGAGACCCTCGGCGAGCTGACCAAGATCGCCTGGAAGCACGACGTGCAGGTGATGATCGAAGGTCCCGGCCACGTGCCGATGCAATTGATCAAGGAAAACATGGACAAGCAGCTGGAGTGCTGTGACGAGGCGCCGTTCTACACCCTCGGCCCGCTGACCACCGACATCGCCCCCGGCTACGACCACATCACCTCCGGCATCGGCGCGGCGATGATCGGCTGGTTCGGCTGCGCCATGCTCTGCTACGTCACGCCCAAGGAGCACCTGGGTCTGCCGAACAAGGATGATGTGAAGACCGGGATCATCACCTACAAGATCGCCGCCCATGCCGCCGACCTCGCCAAGGGCCATCCGGGCGCGCAGATCCGCGACAACGCGCTGTCCAAGGCGCGCTTCGAGTTCCGTTGGGAGGACCAGTTCAACCTTGGCCTGGACCCGGACACCGCGCGGGCGTTCCATGACGAGACCCTGCCGAAGGACTCGGCCAAGGTCGCGCACTTCTGCTCCATGTGCGGACCGAAGTTCTGCTCGATGAAGATCACCCAGGAGGTTCGCGACTACGCCAAGGAAAACGGCCTGTCCGACGAGAGCAAGGCCATCGAGGCCGGCTTCCAGGAGCAGGCGGCGCGCTTCAAGGACGAAGGATCGGTGATCTACAGGCAGGTGTAGGCCGCGCCACGGGGCCCCTCGCCGTGACGAGGGGCTGCGGAGCGTCGGAAGCGTCAGCCGCGGCCGGGGAACAGGTTCGGCTTGACGATGCCGTTCAGGCGCGGATACGGGATCTTCAGTTCGGGGTGGGCATAGGAATACGGCGCGATGGAGTAGGCGTCGTACTTCAGCGTCACCGCGCCGAAGGTCAATGCCACGTGCGGGGTGCGCTGGAACGGCCAGGTCTTCTGGAAATCGGCGTCCTGGTCGAGCTTGTTGGCCAGCAGCCAGGCCTTGTGCGCCAGCTCGGCCTGTTTCCAGAAGGCTTCTTCCTGGCCGGGAACCAGCATGTCCTGCAGGCTCAGCACCTTGTGCTGCCTGCGGTCGTAGTTGATGAAGCCGCGACCGGGCATGCCGTGGGCGCCGCCGGTGAACAGGTAGCTGGAAAGCTCGATGATCACCAGACCGTCATGTTGTTCGCGCACCTTGGCTTGCAGGTAGCTGCTCCAGCCCGGCTCGGCGCTGTCCAGGAACTGCCGCTCGTAGGCCGCCAGCGATGCCGGCAGGGGCGTTTCGTTGTTTTCCCGGGTCATTTCCAGCAGGGCGCGCTCGACGATCGGGTCCAACTGCGGTTCGTCGGGGAACTTCAAGGTGTCGATGTTTACCAAGGGACACTGTTCGCCCTGACAGCCGGGCTTCAGGTGCTCGCTGGCGAGGCGCTCGGTGGGCAGCGGGTCGTCGAGGCCGGGCTTGAAGAGGCTCTGGCAGGCGCTCAGCAGAACGACCAGGCTGCCGAGGGCGGCGAATTTCAGAAGGCGCATGGGATTCCTTTTGCGACGGTGGATGGGCGGGCTCGAAGCGTCGACCAGTCCGTTTCGACCCTGGCGTCGCGCTTGAGTTCGGCCCGCGCAAACCCCAAGTATGGCCTAGCCGTGGCCGGGAAACACGCCCGTGCGGCGAGCGCCACGAAGTTTTCCCGAGCTGTCCTGAAAGTGGCTGCGCCCTGCGCCGGGCCGCGATAGGATGGCGCGAAACCCACATACCCGAGTGAAGTGAGTCGAGGATGTCCGAAACCTTCAAACCCGCCCCCGGTGACGTCGAGCTCGTGCAGCGCGAGGAATGCTTCCGCGGCTTCTATCGTCTCGATCGCCTGCGCCTGCGGCATCGCCAGTTCGACGGCAGCATGGGCCGGGAAATCAGTCGGGAACTGTTCGTCCGCCATGACGCGGTCTGCGTGCTGCCCTACGACCCGCAGCGCGATTGCGTGGTGCTCATCGAGCAATTCCGCGTCGGGGCGATGCAGAAGCTCGCCAACCCCTGGCTGCTGGAGCTGGTCGCCGGCCTGATCGACAAGGACGAGCAACCGGAGGAAGTGGCCCATCGCGAGGCGATGGAGGAGGCCGGGCTGACTCTCGGTGCGCTCTGGCCGATAACCCAGTACCTGCCGTCGCCGGGCGGCACCGACGAAGTGGTGCACCTGTTCGTCGGCCGTTGCGACAGCGAAGGCGTCGGCGGCGTGCATGGCTTGCCGGAGGAGGGCGAGGACATCCGCGTCCACGTCTGGCCGTTGGAAGATGCGCTGCAGGCCGTGCGCGACGGGCGGATCAACAACGCGGCGAGCATCATCGCCCTGCAGTGGCTGGCCCTGAACCGGGCCGAGGTGCGTGGGCTATGGGCCTGAACCTGCTGCGCGAGCGCTACCGGGTCGACCTGGCCAGCCTGCAGGCGACCTGCGAAGCGAACTACGCGCGGCTCATGCGCCTGCTCCCGGACATGCGCGAGGCGCAGGCCTCGCGCCGGGTCGCGCTGAGCGAAGGGGAGCGGCTGCTCGGCGTACTTGCGCTGGAAGTGACCGAGGCCTGCCCCTACACCACCACCCTTCAGGTGCGCCAGGAACTGGGCCTGCCCTGGTTGCCGGCGCCGCGGCTGGAAGTGCGGGTCTACCACGATGCGCGGATGGCCGAAGTGATCGGCGCCGAACAGGCGCGGCGGCTGATGGCGATCTATCCCTACCCGAACCAGGCGATGCACCAGCCCGACGAGAAGAACCAGCTCAACCTGTTCCTCGGCGAGTGGCTCGCCCATTGCCTGGCCTGCGGCCACGAAATGGAGCCGGTGGCCCAGCGCTGAGCGGTTGCAGGCAAAAGGCCAGTTGAATGACATCAAGCCAAAAGTAGTCCTCGCAACTGTGATCTGTTCCGCTTTCCGGGTTTGCCGCCACTTTCGTCGGTCACCATAATCATCCCTTTCACCGCGGACGCCTCGCCTTCAGGAGACGGCCCCTTGTCACGCCATTCGAACACTCCCGCCACCGACGCCTCCGTACTGCTGGTGCAGCTTTCGGACAGCCACCTGTTCGCCGAGGATGGCGCGCGCCTGCTTGGCATGGATACCGCCCATAGCCTGGAGAAGGTGGTCGAGCGGGTCGCCCGGGAGCAGCCGCGGATCGACCTGATTCTCGCCACCGGCGACGTCTCCCAGGACGGCAGCCTCGATTCCTACACACGCTTCCGCAGGTTGAGCGCCCCCCTGGACGCGCCGTTGCGCTGGTTCGCCGGTAACCACGACGAACGCGAGCCGATGCAGCGGGCGACCGAGGGCAGCGACCTGCTGGAGCAGGTCGTCGACGTCGGCAACTGGCGCGTGGTGTTGCTCGACTCGAGCATTCCCGGCGCGGTGCCGGGCTATCTCGAGGACGACCAGCTCGACCTGCTGCGGCGCGCCATCGACAGCGCTGGCGAACGCTTCCTGCTGGTTTCCTTCCATCACCACCCAGTGCCGATCGGCAGCGACTGGATGGACCCCATCGGCCTGCGCAACCCGCAGGCGCTGTTCGACCTGCTGGCGCCCTATCCGCAGGTGCGCTGCCTGCTGTGGGGGCACATTCACCAGGAGTTCGACCGCCAGCGCGGCCCGCTGCGCCTGCTGGCCTCGCCGTCCACCTGCGTACAGTTCGCCCCCGGCAGCAGCGACTTCACCCTCGACCGCCTGGCGCCGGGCTACCGCTGGTTGCGCCTGCACGACGACGGGCGCCTGGAAACGGGGATCTCGCGGGTCGACGACGTCGTCTTCGAAGTGGACTACGACACCGCCGGATACTGACATGCCCCCGGTCGCGGGATACCGCGGCCACGTGCGTCGTTGCCGATCGGCGCGCAGGCTGGAAGATGAAGCCTGGAAGCTGTTACCGTTCGGCTTTCCCTACCGAGTTGAAGCCCATTAGCCCGTTCCCGATGACCGCGACCAGCCCATCCCTGCTGTATATCCACGGCTTCAACAGTTCGCCCGAATCGCACAAGGCGCGTCAGCTGCAGGCGGCCTTCGGCCACTTGGGCCTGGCCGAAGGCCTGCGCGTCCCGGCCCTGCACCATCACCCACGGCAGGCTATCGCCCAGTTGGAGCGGGCCATCGCCGAGCTCGGGCGACCGGTGCTGGTCGGCAGCTCCCTGGGTGGCTACTATGCGACCCATTTGGCGGAGCGCCATGGCCTGGCGGCGATCCTGGTCAATCCCGCGGTCGCCCCGCATCGCTCCTTCGACGGCTACCTGGGCGCGCAGACCAACCACTACAGCGGCGAGACCTGGGAACTCACCGAGGACCACGTGGCGGCGTTGGCCGAACTGGAAGTCACGCGCCTGCAACGTCCCGAACGCTACCAGGTATGGCTGCAGACCGCCGACGAAACCCTCGATTATCGCGCCGCGCAGGCCTTCTACCGAGCCTGCGCGCTACGCATCCAGGCCGGCGGCGACCACGGCTTCCAGGGCTTCGCCCGGCACCTGCCGGCGCTGCTGGCGTTCGCCGGCTACCCGTCGGCGCTGTGGCGCGACACCGATTTTTCGACTTTTGACTGAATAGAGACCCCATGGCTACTTACAACGCAGACGCCATCGAAGTCCTTTCCGGCCTCGACCCGGTGCGCAAGCGCCCGGGGATGTACACCGACACCACCCGCCCCAACCACCTGGCCCAGGAAGTCATCGACAACAGCGTCGACGAAGCCCTGGCCGGCCACGCGAAGAGCGTGCAGGTGATCCTGCACCAGGACAACTCGCTGGAAGTCATCGACGACGGCCGCGGCATGCCGGTGGACATCCACCCGGAAGAGGGCGTGCCGGGCGTCGAGCTGATCCTTACCAAGCTGCATGCCGGCGGCAAGTTCTCGAACAAGAACTACCAGTTCTCCGGCGGCTTGCACGGGGTCGGCATCTCGGTGGTGAACGCGCTCTCGACCCGGGTCGAGGTACGCGTCAAGCGCGACGCCAACGAGTACCGGATGACCTTCGCCGACGGCTTCAAGGACAGCGACCTGGAAGTCATCGGCACGGTCGGCAAGCGCAATACCGGTACCAGCGTGCATTTCTGGCCGGATCCGAAGTATTTCGATTCGGCGAAGTTCTCGGTCAGCCGCCTCAAGCATGTGCTCAAGGCCAAGGCGGTGCTGTGCCCGGGCCTGAGCGTGGTGTTCGAGGACAAGAACACCGGCGAGCGCGTCGAGTGGCACTTCGAGGACGGCCTGCGCTCCTACCTGACCGACGCGGTCGCCGAGCTGCCGCGCCTGCCCGATGAACCCTTCTGCGGCAACCTCGAAGGTTCCAAGGAAGCGGTGAGCTGGGCCCTGCTGTGGCTGCCCGAGGGCGGTGAGTCGGTGCAGGAAAGCTACGTCAACCTGATTCCCACGGCCCAGGGCGGCACCCATGTGAACGGCCTGCGCCAGGGCCTGCTCGACGCCATGCGCGAATTCTGCGAGTTCCGCAACCTGTTGCCGCGCGGCGTCAAGCTGGCGCCCGAGGACGTCTGGGAGCGGATCGCCTTCGTCCTCTCGATGAAGATGCAGGAGCCGCAGTTCTCCGGGCAGACCAAGGAGCGCCTGTCGTCCCGCGAGGCGGCGGCGTTCGTCTCGGGCGTGGTGAAGGACGCCTTCAGCCTGTGGCTCAACGAGCACGCCGAGATCGGCCTGCAGTTGGCGGAACTGGCGATCAGCAATGCCGGGCGTCGCCTCAAGGCGGGCAAGAAGGTCGAGCGCAAGAAGATCACCCAGGGGCCGGCGCTGCCCGGCAAACTGGCCGACTGCGCCGGACAGGAACCGATGCGCGCGGAACTGTTCCTGGTCGAGGGCGACTCCGCCGGCGGCTCGGCGAAGCAGGCGCGGGACAAGGAGTTCCAGGCGATCATGCCGCTGCGCGGAAAGATCCTGAACACCTGGGAAGTGGACGGCGGCGAGGTGCTCGCCAGCCAGGAGGTCCACGACATCGCGGTAGCCATCGGCGTCGATCCGGGCGCCAGCGACCTGGCTCAGCTGCGCTACGGCAAGATTTGTATCCTCGCGGATGCCGACTCCGACGGCCTGCACATCGCCACGCTGCTCTGCGCGCTGTTCGTCCGCCATTTCCGCCCGCTGGTGGAGGCCGGCCACGTCTACGTGGCGATGCCGCCGCTGTACCGCATCGACCTCGGCAAGGAAATCTACTACGCCCTCGACGAAGCCGAGCGCGACGGCATCCTCGAGCGCCTGGCCGCCGAGAAGAAGCGCGGCAAGCCGCAGGTCACCCGCTTCAAGGGCCTTGGCGAAATGAATCCGTTGCAACTGCGCGAGACCACCATGGATCCGAATACCCGGCGGCTGGTCCAGCTCACCCTGGAGGACGCCACCGGTACCCTGGAGATCATGGACATGCTGCTGGCCAAGAAGCGCGCCGGTGACCGCAAGTCCTGGCTGGAGAGCAAGGGCAACCTGGCCGAGGTGCTGGTCTGATGCGCCGCCTGCTGGCCATCCTCGGCCTGTTCGGGGGCCTGGTCCAGGCGGCCGAGGCGCCGCCAGAGCCACCGGTTCCGGCAGCCTTGAGCTTCATCTCCGAACATGCGGTGGAGGGCATGCGCGGCGGCAACCTCTCCGGGCTGGCCTGGTGTGGCGGCGCGCTGTGGACGGTTTCCGACCGCGACGACGACCGCCTGTATCGCCTGCAACCCTCGGCCGAAGGCTCCGACCAGCCCTGGCAGGCCGAGGCCGAGAGTTTCATCGCTCCGACCCCGCCGGACAGCGGGTTGCCCTGGGGCATGAGCACGCGGGTCTGGCTCAGTGGCCTGGTGCGCGGCGGCAACCTCGACTTCGAAGGCATCGCCTGCGATGCCGCCGGCAATCGCTACCTGGTCAGCGAGGCGCACGCGGCGGTCCTGCAACTGCCGGTGAGCGGCGCGCCGAACTGGCTGCGCCTGCCGCCCGGCCTGCTGCCGCAAGCGCGGGCCAGCGGCATGCTGATGAATTTCAACGCGCTGTTCGAAGGGATCGCCGTCGACCCCGAGGGCAAGCGCCTCTGGCTGGCTGCCGAGCGCGAGCGCCGCGGCCTGCTGGTGGCCCACCGCGACAACAGTGCCTGGCGCTGCGAGGGCAGCTGCGTACTGCTCGCCGAGGGCGGCAAGATCGAGCCGCCGCCGGAACTGGGCAGCGCGCGCAAGCTGCCGAAGGATTTCTCCGACCTCGCCTTCTACCGCGGCAAGCTGTTCACCCTGGAGCGCCTGGCGCATCAGATCTGCCGCCGCGACCTGGCCCAGGCCAAGGTCGAGCGCTGCTGGTCGTTCGCCTCGGCGGTCCTGGCGCCGGAGCGTCGCTACGAGCTGCCTTATGGCGTAGCGGAAGCCCTGTCGCTGGACGACAAGGGCGCCTGGCTGGGCATCGACAATGGCGACCATGCGCGCGCCGATGGCGATGTGCGGCCCTTCGTCCTGCGCTTCGCCGCGCCCGCCGGCGGCTGGTTGGGGGACAAGTGACGCAACAGGCGCCCGGTCAGCGGCTGGGACGGATCATGCTGGTGCTGGCCTGGGTCGCCGGGCTGGCGCTGGCGACGCGCTATTTCGGCGTCTGGGAAGATCGACAGCGCAACCCGAACCAGGCGCCGCAATCGATCCATGGCGACGGCTACGTCGAGTTGCGCCTGGCCAGCAGCCGCCAGGGCCATTACCTGCTGAACGGGCAGATCAACGGCCAGGGCGTGACCTTCCTGCTCGATACCGGGGCGACCCAGGTGGCGGTGCCGGAAGCCCTGGCGGCAAGACTCGCGCTGGAGCGCGGCGCGCCGATCACCCTGAGCACGGCCAACGGCCGCGCCACGGGCTGGCGCACGCGGCTGGACCAGCTGCAACTCGGCGATATCCGCCTGTCCGGGGTCGCGGCGCTGATTGCGCCGGGCATGGACGGCGATGAGGTGCTACTCGGCATGAGCGCCCTGAAACAACTCGAATTCACCCAGCGCGACGGCACCCTGGTGCTGCGCCAAAACACTTCTCCGTGAGGTACGCATGAGCGAATCCCTCGATCTGAGCCTGGAAGGGGTCGAACGCCGGTCGTTGGCCGAGTTCACCGAGCAGGCCTATCTGAACTATTCCATGTACGTGATCATGGACCGCGCCCTGCCGCATATCGGCGACGGCCTGAAACCGGTGCAGCGACGCATCGTCTACGCCATGAGCGAACTGGGGCTGGATGCCGATTCCAAGCACAAGAAGTCGGCGCGCACCGTCGGCGACGTGCTCGGCAAGTTCCACCCGCACGGCGACTCGGCCTGCTACGAGGCCATGGTGCTGATGGCGCAGCCGTTCTCCTATCGCTATCCGCTGGTGGACGGCCAGGGCAACTGGGGGGCGCCGGACGATCCCAAGTCCTTCGCCGCCATGCGTTATACCGAGGCGCGCCTGTCGCGCTATTCCGAGGTGCTGCTCAGCGAACTGGGCCAGGGTACCGTGGACTGGGTACCGAACTTCGACGGCACCCTCGACGAGCCGGCCGTGCTGCCGGCCCGCCTGCCCAACCTGCTGCTCAACGGCACCACCGGCATCGCGGTGGGCATGGCCACCGACGTGCCGCCGCACAACCTGCGGGAAGTCGCGTCGGCCTGCGTGCGCCTGCTCGACCAGCCGGGCGCGACGGTCGCCGAATTGTGCGAACACGTGCCGGGCCCGGACTTCCCCACCGAAGCCGAGATCATCACCCCGCGCGCCGACCTGCAGAAGGTCTACGAGACCGGCCGCGGTTCGGTGCGCATGCGCGCGGTGTACCGCGTCGAGGACGGCGACATCGTCATCCACGCCCTGCCGCACCAGGTGTCCGGTTCCAAGGTGCTGGAACAGATCGCCGGGCAGATGCAGGCCAAGAAGCTGCCGATGGTGGCCGACCTGCGCGACGAGTCGGACCACGAGAACCCGACCCGCATCGTCATCATCCCGCGTTCGAACCGGGTCGATGTCGAAGAGCTGATGACCCATCTGTTCGCCACCACCGACCTGGAAACCAGCTACCGGGTCAACCTGAACATCATCGGCCTCGACGGAAAGCCGCAGGTCAAGGACCTGCGCCAGTTGCTCTCGGAGTGGCTGCAGTTCCGCATCGGCACCGTGCGTCGACGCCTGCAGTTCCGCCTGGACAAGGTCGAGCGCCGCCTGCATCTGCTGGATGGCTTGCTGATCGCCTTCCTCAACCTCGACGAGGTGATCCACATCATCCGCACCGAGGATCAGCCCAAGGCGGTGCTGATGGAGCGCTTCGAACTCAGCGAGGTGCAGGCCGACTACATCCTCGACACCCGCCTGCGCCAGTTGGCACGCCTGGAAGAGATGAAGATCCGCGGCGAGCAGGAAGAGTTGCTGAAGGAGCAGAAGCGCCTGCAGACCCTGCTCGGCAGCGAGGCCAAGCTGAAGAAGCTGGTGCGCGAGGAGCTGATCAAGGACGCCGAGACCTACGGCGACGACCGCCGTTCGCCGATCGTCGCCCGCGCCGAGGCCCGCGCGCTGTCGGAAACCGAGCTGATGCCCACCGAACCGGTGACCGTGGTGCTCTCGGAAAAAGGCTGGGTGCGTTGCGCCAAGGGCCACGACATCGACGCCGCCGGCCTCTCCTACAAGGCCGGCGACGGCTTCAAGGCCGCCGCGCCGGGACGCTCGAACCAGTATGCGGTGTTCATCGACTCCACCGGGCGCAGCTACTCGCTGCCGGCCCACAGCCTGCCGTCCGCGCGAGGCCAGGGCGAGCCACTCAGCGGCCGGCTGACGCCGCCGCCGGGGGCCAGCTTCGAATGCGTGCTGCTGCCGGACGACGATGCGCTGTTCGTGATCGCTTCCGACGCCGGCTATGGTTTCGTGGTCAAGGGCGAGGACCTGCAGGCCAAGAACAAGGCCGGCAAGGCCCTGCTCAGCCTGCCCAACGGCTCCGCCGTGGTGGCGCCGCGCCCGGTGCGCGATGTGGAGCAGGATTGGCTGGCGGCCGTGACGACCGAGGGCCGTCTGCTATTGTTCAAGGTCTCCGACCTGCCGCAGCTCGGCAAGGGCAAGGGCAATAAGATCATCGGCATCCCCGGCGAACGCGTGGCCAGCCGCGAGGAATACCTCACCGACCTGGCTGTTCTGCCAGCCGGGGCGACGTTGGTCCTGCAGGCCGGAAAGCGTACCCTGTCGCTCAAGGGCGACGACCTGGAACACTACAAGGGGGAGCGAGGCCGGCGAGGCAACAAGCTGCCGCGCGGTTTCCAGCGCGTCGACAGCCTGCTGGTGGATATTCCGCCACAGGATTGAAATGAGCCGTTACCGGTCTCCGATCTCTCGCATATCCGCAAGGGAATGGCGAAAGCGGCCTCTTCCGAGGCCGGCTTTCCGGGGGAATGTCGTCTCCCTGGCGGGTTCCGCCGGGTTTTCCCCTGACGCAGGTGGTCCGAAACCGGTTTCGGAATACGCTCTGCCTCTGGAGCTATGGCGCTGGTTAGGGGATGATACGCCCCTTCGGCCGCCGTTTCCGATGGCGGGTGGCCAGTAGAATTCAAGTCTTGCATCAGTAGTGCCGATCTTCGGCGAAATACGGTGGTTCTCGATGAGCGCGTGGCGCGTCTTCGCATGTCTTTCCCTCGTCAGCCTGCTCGGGCTGACGGGTTGTGCGGTCCATCCGCCGGCCCAGCTCTACCAGTTGGACGTCGGTGCCGCTGCGGTACCGAAAAAGGACGGCGGTGCGGCCGTCCTGCTCGGGCCGGTACAACTGGCCGACTATCTCAAGCGCGATGTGATGGTGCAGCGGCAGGCCGATGGTATTCTCAGTCTGTCCACCGAAGCGCGCTGGGCCGGCAACCTGGAGACCAATGTCAGCCAGCAACTGCTGCGGCAGATGTCCAGCGAGCTGGGCAGCAGCCGCCTGGCGCTGTTCCCGGAAAAACCCGGTTTCACCCCCCAGGTCCAGGTGATGCTGACCATCAGTCGCCTCGACTCCGGCCCCAAGCAGCCGGCAGTGATCGAGGCGCGCTGGCGCCTGTTGGACCAGAAGGGCGACCTGAAGGACAGCCGGGTGTTCCACGAGGAAGAACAGCATCAGGGCAGCATCGGCGACCAGATCCGTGCCCAGAGCGACCTGCTCAAGCGCCTGGCGGCGCAGTTGGCCAAGGACGTCAAGCCGATCGCCGTGGCGGCCGAGGCGCCGCCGCCGGCGACCGCGCGCAAGCCGGTGGCCAAGCCGAAGGTCAAGGAAGAGGAAGGTCCGAAAATGCCACTGGTGGTGCCGATTCGCACCGACGCCGAGGTCTATCGGTTCTGATTGTCGATAGCCGACCAGGAGAAAGCCCCGCCGAAGCGGGGCTTTTTCGTTTCGGCGTCAGCGTGAGCGGCGCAACAGGAAGCGCAGGGCCATGCCGGCGAGCGCCAGCAGCAGGCAGGGCAGCCAGACCCAGCGCGCCTCCGATTGCAGCACCAGCAATCCGCGTTCGCTGAGGAAGCGCGACAGACCGATCGGCGACACGGCGATCGGATGGAACGGCATGAAGTAGCGGGCGTCGCTCCAGGGCCAGAACCAGGCGACGCCCAGCCCGCCATTGGTCATCGCGTCCAGCAGGCTGTGCGAGGCGGTGGCCAGCGCTACCCACAGCCCGGCTTTCAGCGGTCCGCTATGCAGCGGCCGGCAGGCGAGGGCGGCGAGCGCGCCGAGGATCGCGGCGAACAATAGCGAATGGCTGAAGCCGCGATGGCCGAAGGCATCGTGATAGGCGATGCCGAGCTTGAAGGCGACTACGTCGAAGTCCGGCAGGCAGGCGGCGAGCATGCCTGCCAGCAGCAGGCGTGGCGGGATCACCCGGCTGCCAAGGGCCAGTCCCACCGCCAGGACCGGCAGCGGGTGGGTGATCAGGGTGGTCACGGGCGGGCGCGGTCGTGCATGCGCGCCAGTTGGCGCTCGAGCATCGACGGATACGGCTCCAGCAGACGCTCGACGCAGCAGGCTCCTTCCGGACTGGCGATGGCGCGGATACGGGCGCGCTCGCGGACCACCGCGTCGTCGGCGATGCTGCGTTCGACCAGCAGCAGGTTGCGGCTGTGCTGGTTGAGGGCGAGGGCGTTCTGCACGGTTTCGTTGAGCAGCAGGTCGGCCTGGGTCTGTTCGCTGAGGTCTTCGCCGAGGCTCAGGCCCAGTTGCAGTTGCAAGGTGATGCCGCTGTCGGCGACCTCGATCTGCAGGGCATGGCCGAGCGCACGCATCAGTTCACCGCAGCAGAGCGCGTTGGTCAGGTAGTCGGCGCGGTTGTCGCGGCTGTGGAAGAGAATCAGGCTGCCGCCGTCGCTGAGCGTGTGCAGGCTGCCCTTGTACTGGCGGGCGGCCTGTTCCAGGCAGTCGCGATAGCGTTGCAGGAGATCCACCAGGCGGCTGCGCGGCAACCGGCGCAACTGTTCCTGAGCGCCGAGCTGGATCGCCAGCACCGCACTGTGTTGCGGTTCGCGCGCAGCGGCGGGCGCTGCGGGCTGTTCCCCGGCTTCGGCTCCGTTCTCGTCGAAGGCGTCCTGGTCCAGCGGGTCTTCGTCGATGGAGGTGAATTCCACCGGCTTGGTCTCGTCCAGCAGGGCGTCGCCCAGCGGAATGTCGTCTTCCTCGAAGGCCGAGGCCTCGACCTTGCGGCTGCGCAGGTCGGCTTCGTCGTCTTCCAGCAGGATGTCGTCGAAGTTCTGCGGCAGCGGTGCTTCTTCCGGCTCCGGCGCCGGCGGCTTCTCCGGCACCAGGCGCTCTTCCAGGTCGCGCGCCAGGTCGCCCAGCTCGTTCTGCAGTTCGGCGCCGGGGGCCGGATTGTCCGGATCGCGCAACCAGACACGCAATTGCAACAAGGGTGTGGAAATCTGCCGCCCCAGGCGCAGGCTGAAATACAGGGCGAGGATCAGCAGGATCAGGCTGATCAGGCCCATGCTCTGCAGGCTGATCATCATCGGCTGCTGGAACTGCTGCATGTCCAGGCTGATGCGCAGGTGCCCGGCGATCACTTCCTGGAAGGTGATCGGCGTCGAGTACAGGCCTTCGGTGGCGCCGAGCAGGCTCTGCTTCGGACGGCTGCCGGCCTCGGCGAGGATGCGCTGGTCGACGCTGTAGATCGCCGCATGGGCCACCAGCGGGTTCTTCACCAGGTTGTTCAGCAGCACGTTGAGGCTGAGGATGTCGTTGGACACCAGCAACTCGGTGGCGGACGCGGCGGTCTGGGTGATCAGGCTCTGGCCCAGGGCATCGGCCTGCTGTTGCATGGCCTGGCGAAACTGCATGCCCATGACCCAGGCGTAGATCAGCAGGGCCAGGGCCACCAGGATCAGGCTATGGCTGGCGAGCCGCAGGGCGATCGGGACGCGGCGCTGGCGCAAGGCACGAAACAGCAGGAGGAAGAAATTGTCGGGCTTGACGGACGTGGGCCGGGTCACAGGGGGCTCGGTCTTCTGAAATAGAGGTATCGCGCAGTATAACCAGCGCCCCCCGAGGGGCAAAGGGCCGTTGACGCGCTTTCCAGGCCGCCGCGCGGCGGTTTCGCGGGTTTTCCCGGTCGGTTCCGACCGGTGGTGATGGCAAATGCCCGGCTCTGCGTCTCTCGGGTGTGCGGGAAAGCGGGTAGAATGGCGTCTTTTACCTGGCGGAGCTTACGCCTTGCGCGAAATTGTCCTGATCAACATCACCGGGGAAGACCGCCCCGGTCTCACCGCTGCCATCACCGGCGTACTGGCCCAGGGCGGGGTGAACATCCTCGACATCGGCCAGGCGGTGATCCACGACACCCTGTCGTTCGGCATCCTGGTGGAAATCCCGGATACCGAGGCCGGTTCCTCGGTCCTCAAGGACGTGCTGTTCACCGCCTACAAGCTGGACCAGCAGGTGCGCTTCACCCCGGTCTCGGAAGAGGACTACCGGCAATGGGTCGACGGCCAGGGCAAGGCGCGGCACATCGTGACCCTGCTCACCCGCCGGGTGACTGCCGAGCAACTGCAGAGGGTCAGCTCGATCACCGCCAAGTACGCGCTGAACATCGACCACATCGACCGTCTCTCCGGGCGCATGCCGCTGGACATGCCCGCCGACCAGGGCAAGGGCTGCATCGAGTTCTCGGTACGCGGCGAACCGGCCGATCCGGCGGCGCTGCGTGCGGAATTCCTCAGCGTCGCCCAGGAATTGAACGTCGACATCGCTTTCCAGCAGGACAGCGTGTTCCGCCGCAACCGCCGGCTGGCGGTGTTCGACATGGATTCGACGCTGATCGAGGCGGAAGTCATCGACGAACTGGCCAAGGCCGCCGGCGTCGGCGAGAAGGTCGCCGCGATCACCGAGCGGGCGATGCGCGGTGAACTGGACTTCCGCGCCAGCTTCAAGGAGCGCCTGGCGCTGCTGCAGGGGCTGTCGGAAGACGTGCTGGAGGAGATCGGCGCCTCACTGCGTCTGACCGAGGGTGCGGAAACCCTGTTCGCCGAACTCAAGCGCCTGGGTTACAAGACCGCCATCCTGTCCGGCGGCTTCACCTATTTCGCCCGTCAATTGCAGGCGAAGCTGGGGATCGACTACGTGTTCGCCAACGAGTTGCAGATCGTCGACGGCAAGGTCACCGGGGTGGCGGTCGAGCCGATCGTCGATGCCCAGCGCAAGGCCGACCTGCTGCGCGAACTGGCGGCGAAGGAAGGCCTGAGCCTGGAGCAGACCATCGCCGTCGGCGACGGCGCCAACGACCTGCCGATGCTCGGCCTGGCCGGCCTGGGCGTGGCGTTCCGCGCCAAGCCGCTGGTCAAGCAGTCGGCCAAGCAGGCGATCTCGACCCTGGGCCTGGACGGCATCCTCTACCTGCTCGGCTACCGCGACCGCGAAGGACGAGCCTGAGGCCGGCGGGCGTCTCTTGCCGGCCCGGCAGCCACGAACCAGGTCGGTAGAGCGGAAAAGCAACGGGCGCCCAGGGCGCCCGTTCTTCATTCGTCTCCCGAGGAGAAGTCGTAGTCCATCGCCTGGCTCGGCCCCTGCAGGTAGTAGCCCTGGATGTAGGTGGCGCCGGCTTGCCACAGGGTGGCGAGGACGCTGGCGCTCTCGACGAAGGGGACGATGCTGAGCTTCTGCTGTTCGTGCAGTTCGGCGATCAGGCCCTTGAGGATCTCCTGGTTTTCCACCTGGTTGAGGTCCTGGACGAAGGAACCATCGATCTTGATGAATTGCACGGTCAGGTGCTTCAGCGCGTTGAACGGGTTCAGCGAGCAGCCGAACTGGCTGATCGCCGCCTGGCAATGCAGGGTGGCCAGGCCCTGGGTCAGTTGCTTGGCCTGCTTCAGATAGCTGGTGGCGTCGGCTTCGCTGATCTGGAACACCAGCGACTCCGGCGGCAGGCGCGCGGCCTTCAGCGCCACCCCGAGCCAGGGCAGCAGGCCGGGGTCTTGCAGGCTCGCGCTGGACAGGTGGACGAACAGCTTGGTCTGGTGCCCCTTGGCGCGATGCTCGGCGAGCAGCTTGATCGAATTGAGGATCACCCAGCGGTCGATCTTCTCCGCCAGCCCGGCTTCCTTGGCGGCATGCAGGAACTCCGCCGGCGGCACTTCCTGGCCCTGCGGATTGAGCAGGCGCAGGAGCACCTCGTAGTTCTCGTGGCTGTCGCCGCGCAGGCTGATGACTGGCTGGAACAGCAGGCGGAAGCTGTTGGTCTCCAGCGCCTGCTGGAGGATCGCGATGACGTCGCCGCGCTGGGCGGCGGCGGCAAGCTCTTCCGCCGGGTTGTACTGCTTGATCTGCGACCCGCCCTTGCGTGCCGCGTCATCGGCGCAGCGATGCGCACGGTTCATCAGGTCCTGGGCCTTGGCGGTCTTCTCGTCGAGACCGGCGACGCCGATGCTGAGGGTGGCCTGGGCGCTGCGGCCGTTCAGCTCGAAAAGGTGGTTCTCGACTTTCTTCAGCAGTCGTTGCAGCGCCGCTTGCGCCTGCTCGGGAGTCTTGCCCTTGAACAGGGCGGCGAAGATCGAATCGCCGAAACGCGCCAGGTCGGCTTCCTCGCCGAACTGTTCACGCATCAGTCCGGCCAACTGGCCGAGCAGCAGGTCGATCCCGGAAAGCCCGTGGTCGGCCTGGAGCGAGGGGTAGCCGTTGAGATGGATATAGGCCAGGGTCGACGGCTTGCGGGCGGTCACCGCCTGCTGCACGGCGGCATCCATCAGGTCGAGGAAGTGGCTGCGGTTGTAGAGACCGGTGACCGGGTCCTGGCTGCTGACTTCGCGGAGCTTTTCTTCCAGCTCGGCGTTGTCGACCTCGCCGCGGATCACCACCTGGATGCAGGGTTCGCCGTCGTACGTGGCGGCGGAGAGGCTGATGCGCGCCTTGAATTCCTGGCCGTCGAGCTTGACCCCGGTGCAAACCAGTTCGGTCTGGCGCTGGTCGTTCTGGTAGCCCTTGAGGAAATCCTTGAAGGCGCCCTGGTCGCAGGAGGCGATCAGGTCGATGACCGGCAGGCCTTCCAGTTCCTCGGCGTCCTCGTAGCCGAACAGCGCCATGTAGGAGCGGTTGGCGTAGATGTGCATGCCGTCGTGGACGTAGGTGATGGCGTCGACCGAGCTGTCGAGCAGCAACTGGCAGCGTTTTTCCGCCTCGCGCAGGGCGAGTTCGGCGGCGCGGCGCGCGCGGCGTTCGGCGAGGCCGGCCAGCTCGCGGTTGGCGACCAGCACCAGGCGCTCGTCCTCGCCTTGCGGCAGGGCGTCCTGGGCGCCGAGCATCAAGGCGTCGGTGATGGCGTCGGAGCTGTTGTCGGCCACCAGCTGGATGAACGGGATGTCGCGCGACTGGCGGCGCAAGGTGGCGAGCGCCTCGCCGGGCTCGAGACACTCGCTGGTCGGCGCGGCGATCAGCAGGTCCCAGCTTTGCTGGAGGGTTTCGGCGAGGTCCTCGGGAGAGGTCAGTCGATGTACGCGGGTCGCGTGGCCGGCATTGCGGAACAGACTGACCAGGCGTTCGGCTTCGTTCTGCGAGTCTTCCAGAATCAGCAGGCGGATGGTTTTCTTTTCGATGGCCATGGAAAGGGCTCAGTCCGCGTCCGGGCGGGCGCGAAAAGACGGCGAATGGAGGTGTCGGGGCAATCTACAGAGACTTCCAGAGCGAGTCAAAATCTTCCTCCCCCGCAGGCGGCCGGGCCACTGGCGCTGTGACCGGCTTATCGCTCGGGGTGTTCACCGGTTCCGCCGAGCGGTATTCGAACTGGCTGAAGCTGCCGGTCGAGGCCTGCCGGCGATTCAGCACCGCGCGCCGCTCCTCGCCGTGCAGGTTGATCTGCACCCGGCTGCCCTCCTGGAACGGCAGGCGCGGGGTGATCACCGTCGCCGGCCGCGAGATCGCGGCGATCGCCGGCAGCAGCAGGGCGCGCAGGTAGTGACTGCTCTGCTCGGTCTTGCGCAGCAGTTGCAGGCCGCAGGGCTGTGCCGCCGGGGCGATCATCTCGATGCCCATCTGCGTGCCGCCATTGCGTACCTGGCGGATCCAGCGCACCACCGCGATGCTCCACGCCTGGCCTGGAAGGTCCTGCAGGCCGACCAGTTCGCCCGCCTGCAGTTGGGCGGGCACCTCCTTCGGCCAGCTCAGGCAATAGCCGCCGGGGCTGTGGTTGACGATGGGCAGGGCGTAGGTCGGGTAGTCCTCGGTGGCGTCAGCCTGTGCGTGGGCCTGCGGGTGCCCGGGTTGCACACTGCGGGGCGACTGATGCGGGCGGTATTCGATTTCCTCCAGCGGCATGCCGGGCTGCCAGTCGGTGACCTTCTGTGCATCGAAGGCGCCGGCCCAGGCGTCCTGGACGTCGGCCTTGAAGCGAGGCGCCTCGGGCGCTTCCTGGATCTGCAGGACCTCGTTGAACGGGCGGCGCCCGGCGAGGAAGTAGTGCAGGGCGCTCATGCCGATGCACAGGGTCAACTGGCCCTGGCCCTGGGTGCGCTGGAAGGTACGTTCGGCGATGTCACCCCAGGCCGAGGAGAGATGTTGCAGCAGGTCCAGGGTCACCCCTTCGATCAGCGGCAGGCGTGCTTTCGCGCGTTCGGCCTCGGGCTGCAGCAGGTATTCGCGGATCAGCTCGACCAGCGGCTGGGTGTCGATGCCCAGGGCATTGGCCAGTTGGGTCTCCGGGTATAGCGAACGGTAGCGCGGCGGGCCGTCGATCTGCGGCACGGCGATGAACAGCGAGCCGGGCAGCGTCGCGCTCTGTATCGACAGCAGCTGGCTCCAGGGTTCGAGCACCTCGGCGAGCCGTGCAATGTTGTTCTGGCGCATCTGGTTGCAGCGCGCGCAGCCGAGCAGCAGCGGAATCAGGTAGGCCTGCTCGACGCTCAGGCCGGGGGTGTGCTTGGCCAGTTCGTCGCGCACCGCGAGACGATGAACGCCGCGCTGGCTGGCCAACTGGTAGAGCTGGTGGAGTTCCAGCCAAAGCCCCTCGGGGACCGGGCAGTACAACTGGCTGGCGCGGATCAGCGGCCCGCACAGGCTGCGGATCGCCCGCTGGATGCCGACCGCGAACAGCTGCGCGCGGTCGCGGCTGTTGCGCGGCGCTTCCTGGACCACGATCAGCTTGTAGCCGATGGCCAGGTGGTTCTGCAGGGCCTGGCAGAGGTTGGCGATCTTGCGCGGCCGTTCGTCGAGGACGATGGCCTGGTTGAGGAAGTGCCGTTCCAGGTGGGCGCAGACGAAATGCACCTCTGGACGGAACAGTTCGAGCAGTTGCAGGCGGGCCTCGACGGGCAGCACCAACTGGTTGAGTTCGATCAGGCCCTGGTAGAGCTGGCGCGCGGTTTCCCCGAGGTTGGCCTTGGGCAGGTGCGCCAGCCAGTACTTGATGTCCTTCGGGGTGGCGTCGCAGAAGCTCAGGTTCTGCTGCGTCGGAGTGGGGACGCGCAACGAGAGGTGGGGGCTCTGGTTTTCCATGGGGGGTTAGACGGCTCCGCTACTGAAAAGGCTCTACGGGGGGATGAAGCCCCGGAGAGGTGCCGGACTTCCGATCGCCGCGGCTGCGCCTCCTCTTTCTTAACACGGGAGGCGGGTTCATCGTCGTGGCCAGGACAGGAACTGTGCGGCAGTCCGCTTTCCTGACCGAGGGGTCGGCACAGGCTCGATAGGACCTTTCCGAACTCTAGCAGCATCGAAATGGACCCGCAGCCTTCGGACGCCACGATCCCGCCGGGAGGTCCCGGCGGCGGGGAGAGATGGGACGGAGACGCTCGGGGCGCTCCGTCCCGGCGAGGTCAGGACTGTTTCGGCAGGGCCAGGCATTCGCCCATGCGCACCGGGCTCGCTGCCCCGAGGCCGTCGTTGAACGCGACCTGCTGCGGGCCGAACAGGACGATGGCGGTGGAGCCCAGCTTGAAGCGACCGAGCTCGGCGCCTTTTTCCAGGCGGATCGGCGCACGGGCGGCTTCGTCGTAGCGGAAGGTCTTCAGTTCGCGCTTCGGCGGCGTAACCAGGCCGGCCCAGACGGTTTCGATGGAGGCTACGATCATCGCGCCTACCAGCACCACGGCCATCGGACCGCGCTCGGTGTCGAACAGGCAGACCACCCGCTCGTTGCGGGCGAACAGCTCGGGAACGTTTTCCGCGGTGGTCTGGTTCACCGAGAACAGCCGGCCGGGAACGTAGACCATCTCGCGCAGGGTGCCGGCCAGCGGCATGTGCACGCGGTGGTAGTCCCGGGGGGACAGGTAGACGGTGGCGAAGTCGCCGCCCATGAAGGGCGCGGCCAGTTCGGCGTCGCCGCCGAGCAGTTCGGCCAGGCTGTAGCTGTGGCCTTTGGCCTGGAAGATCCGCCCGTGCTCGATCGGGCCGAGCTGGCTGATCGCGCCATCGGCCGGGCAGAGCACCGCGCCGGGCTCCTGGGCCAGCGGGCGGGCGCCATCCTTCAGGGCGCGGGTGAAGAAGGCATTGAAATGTTCATAGGCCTGCAGGTCCTCGACCTGCGCTTCGCGCATATCGACCTGGTAGCGCCGGGCGAACCAGGCGATCAGGCGGTCCTTGAACCAGGTCGCCCGGCAGTCGGCGGCGAAGCCGATCAGCCGGGACAGCAGGTGGTGCGGCAGCAGGTACTGGCTGCAGATGAACAGACGATCTTTGAACGACATTCCTCAAACCTCTACAGGGGTATCGGGGTGGTTGCCCCATTCCGACCAGGAGCCGGCGTAGCCTTTGACCCGCGGGTAGCCCAGCGCCTTGGCCACCAGGTAGGTGAAGCCGGAGCGATGGTGGGTCTGGCAGTGGGTGATCACTTCCTTGTCCGGCGTGATGCCGAGGTCCTCCAGGACTTCGGCGATATCCGCGCGGATGCGCAGGGCGCGAGCCGGGTCCATGCCGGCGGTCCATTCGAAATTGATCGCGCCGGGCACATGCCCGGCCTTCGCGGCGAGCACCTTGGTACCGGCGTATTCGCTGGGGTTGCGCGCATCCCATACCGCCAGGTCGGCGGCGCCGAGGCGGCTTTGCAGGTATTCGCGGGTCGCGCTGGGCTCGTCGTGCAACGTCAGCGGCAGCGGGCCGCCGACAGGCGCCGGGACCTCGCGGTCGAGCGCCTGGGCGTCGGCGATCCAGGCCGGCAGGCCGCCGTTGAGATAGTGGTAGCGGTGGTGGCCGATCACGTCCAGCAGCCAGATGAAGCGGCCCGCCCAGCCGCCGCCTTCGTCGTCGTAGACCACGTAGGTCGCCTCCGGGCGGTGGCCCAGCTCGCCGAACAGGGCTTCCAGGTCGGCCTTCGCCGGTAGCAGGCCGGGTGCCGGGGGTTGTCCCCACTGGGTGCGTTTGGGGTCGACGAAACGCGCGCCGGGGATATGCCCTTCGGCGTAGCGGGCGGCACTGGTCAGGTCGACCAGGATCAGCTCGGGCGCGCCCAGGCGCGGCGCGAGGTCGCTGGGCTCGATCACCAATGGCAGGTCGGAGAAAACGGACATGCGAGTACCCCCGGGTTGAAGAAGGGCAGCAGTTTAACGGAAAGCACGCCCGACCAGTGTGCCGGGCATGTCCCTCATTCCGTGCGGCGCTGGCGGCCGAACTGCTGGATCGCGCGCTCGGTGCACTGGGCGGTCTTGGCGAAGGCCTGGGCATGCAGGTCGCTGAACGGCTGGCCGCCGAGGTCGGCCAGGACCAGCATCACCACCCGCGAGCCGTTGCCCAGCGAGCGCAGCAGCAGGTGAGGCCCGGGGAACAGTTGGCGCAAGGGTTCGCCGAGGGCCGGCAGCAACTGGTCCTGGTTGTTCGGGCCGATGCGCAGCAGGGCGGGTTGCTGGAACAGTTTCTTCAGCAGCGGGCTGCTGGCAATCTCCAGTTGCAATTTCTCCTGGCCCGGTTCGAGTCCGGCGCTCTGCTGCGCCAGCACGTGTACCTGGGTGCGATCGGCCACCAGCAGCAGCATCCTTTGCAGGCCGCAGGCGCGCAGCGCATCGCGGGCACAGGCGGTGAGCTGCACCACGTTGCTGAACGGGCTGGGCTCGCGGAGCAACTCGGCGCAATGCTGCCGCCACTCGGCCAGGGCTTCCGCCGAGGGCGGCGGCGGGGGTGCCGCTTCGGCACGCCAGCGGCTGGCCTGCCAGGGCCAGATCAAGGCCACCGCCGGATGCCACAGCGGCGGCCGGGCGTGCAGGCGCGCGCTTTGCGCGGCGAGCATGTGCACCTGCTGCTGGACTTCGGTCAGCGGCTGGCCCAGGTACAGGCCGGTCAGGCGCTGCCAGCGCAGCATGTGCGGCCCGTCCCAGCTCTGGTGCGCGGCGATGGCCAGGCCATTGGCGAGGAGAGTGCAGTTGGCCGGCTGGGTCAGCCAGCGGGCGAGATCGGGCTGGGCATCGAGTTGCTGTTGCTGGAGCAGGGGCGACTGATGGTCGCGGGCGATACGCAGGGCTCGAACCAGCAGACGACGGTCGCAGGCGAGCAGGCGATAGCCCTGGATGACCCACTGCGGTAGCCGCCAGCGTTCGGCCAGCGCCAGGCAGATCGGCAGCAGGCGCATGCCGAGCAGTTCGCGCTCCACTCGCAGGGTCGGTTCGCCTTGTACCAGCACGCGTTGCTGCCATTGCTCCAGCAGCTGCGGGCGGGCGTTGGCCAGCGCCCAGACCGGAGCCATGGTCAGCAGGCTGCCCCAGTGAATTTCCTGCCAGAGCCTGGCCAGACGCGCGCCGAACAGGCCGCTGGCCTGCTGCATGGCGTGCTGGCTGATCAGCAGCATCTGCCCGAGGACCCTGGGCATCTCCGCATCCTGGATGCTCGGCAGGGTCTTCAGAAGTTGGCTCGCGCGCGCCAGGCCGAGGCGGCTGAGGGCCACCTCCAGGCTTTCCGCGGGGTTGTCGCGGGCGCTCTCGGCGCGATTGGCCTCGCGCAGGATGGACAACGCCAGTGTCGGGCTGCCCTGCAACTGGTCGGCGATCTCGCGCAGCGAGCGGCGGCTGTCGCTCAGCGCGGCGTGCAGGCCGGCATAGTGGCTGGCGGGGATCGGCAGGGGTTGCCGGTCGAGCTCTTCGAGCCAGGCGGCGAGGCGGTCTGTCATGGGTGTCGGGCTCGGTGTCGGCGAGGCGGCGAACTGGCTTTTCGAGTATTCGGACTATAGTCTTGCGGCTAGCAACCGATAACAAGAGGGAGCCTAGCAGTCCCCCTCCTTATCCTGTTCATTTCGCACGTCCGGTCCTCATGTCAAAAATCATCGGCATCATCGTCGTTTTCGCCAGTGTCCTCGGGGGCTTCCTGCTCTCCGGCGGCAAGATCGGCGCCATCATCCAGCCCTTCGAGGTCCTGATCATCGGTGGCGCGGCACTGGGGGCGTTCCTCCAGTCCAACCCGGGCAGCACGTTCATGGTGGTGCTGAAGAAAGCGCCGAAGATGTTCAGCAACCGCTTCACCCAGACCTACTACCTCGAGGTGCTGGGCATGCTCTACGAGATCCTCAACAAGAGCCGGCGCGAAGGGATGATGGCGATCGAGGCGGACATCGAAGACCCCGCGGCCAGCCCCATCTTCAGCAAGTACCCCGGTGTGCTGAAGGATGAGCGGATGACCGCCTATGTCTGCGACTACCTGCGCATCATGTCCTCCGGCAACATGGCGCCGCACGAGCTGGAAGGCCTGTTCGACATGGAGCTGTCCAGTCTCAAGGAGGACCTGGAGCATCCGTCCCACGCGGTGACCAAGGTCGCCGACGCCCTGCCGGGCTTCGGTATCGTCGCCGCGGTACTCGGCATTGTCATCACCATGGCGTTGCTTGGCGAAGGCAGCCAGGCGGAGATCGGCCACCACGTCGCCGCCGCCCTGGTGGGTACCTTCCTCGGGATTCTCGCCGCCTACGGCTTCGTCGGCCCGCTGGCCGTCGCGCTGGAGCACGATGCCAAGGAAGAGTTGAACATGTTCGAGGCGATCAAGGCCTGCCTGGTCGCTTCCGCTTCCGGCATGCCGCCTTCGCTGGCCGTCGAGTTCGGCCGCAAGGTGCTGCTGCCCGCCCATCGGCCGACCTTCGCCGAGCTCGAGCAGGCCGTGCGTGGCCGCTGAGTGGAGGCACTGTCGATAGATGGACAATAACCAGCCGATCATCGTCAAGCGCGTCAAGCGCTATGCCGCCGGCCACCACGGCGGCTCGTGGAAGATCGCCTTCGCCGACTTCGCCACGGCGATGATGGCGTTCTTCCTGGTGCTCTGGCTGCTGTCTTCGGCCACCCCGGAGCAGAAGAAGGCGATTTCCGGATACTTCCAGGACCCCATCGGTTTCAGCGAAAGCGCCAGCCCCTACGTCATCGACCTCGGCGGCACGCCGACGCCGGCGCCGGACAAGACCCTCAATCCGCAGGTCCAGGCCCAGCCGGACTCCAACGAAAGCCGGATCAGCCCCGAGCAGGACCACCAGGTCAACGCCGACCAGGCCGAGAACCTCGCCGAGCAGGTTGAGCGAGAGCGCCTGGCGCTGCTGCTGCAGGAGTTGCAGAACAAGGTCGACGAAAATCCGATGCTCAAGGACTTCAAGGACCAGATCCACTTCGAGATCACCCGCGACGGCCTGCGCATCCAGATCGTCGACGCCGCCAACCGGCCGATGTTCGACCTCGGCAGCGCGCGCCTGCAGCCGTATTTCGAGGACATCCTGCTGGCCATGGCCGAGACCATCCGCCAGGTGCCGAACAAGATCAGCATCAGCGGCCACACCGACGCCAAGCCCTATGCCGGCAACGGCGACTTCGGCAACTGGGAGCTATCGGCCAATCGCGCCAACGCCGCGCGCCGAGCACTGGTCGCCGGCGGCTATCCGGAAGGGCAGATCGCCCAGGTTGTCGGCTATGCCTCGGCACGCCTGTTCGACGACAAGGACCCGCTGAACCCGGTGAACCGGCGGATCGACATCGTGGTCCTGACCCGCAAGGCGCAGAAGGCCATCGAAGGCGAGACCGGCGCTCCCGAAGCCAGCGCCCCCGCGGCTGCCCCGGGCGCGCAACCTTCGCTACCGGCGGACGAGGTGCAGAAGAAGCTCAACCTGTTCGACGACGGCGGCAGCCTGAAGCTGGAGCAGATCAAGGGCGACTGAGGTTCAGTAGTCCGTTTCCGGCATGCTTGCCAGAATGTGCCGGTAGCTGGCCATGCGTTGCGGCATGATGCGCCCGTCCTCCAAAGCCTGGAGCAGGGCGCAACCTGGTTCACGGTCGTGCTTGCAGTCGCGGAAGCGGCAATGTCCGAGCAGGTCGCGGAACTCGATGAAACCGGCCTCGACATCGTCTCGCGACACGTGCCCCAGGCCGAACTCACGGATGCCGGGCGAGTCGATCAGGTCGCCGCCGCCGGGAAAATGGAACAGTCGCGCGGTGGTGGTGGTATGGGTGCCCTTGCCGGTCACCGTGGAGAGGTCGCCGACACGGGTGTCGACACCTGGCAACAAGGCATTCACCAGCGACGACTTGCCCACCCCGGACTGCCCGACGAAGACGCTCACGTGACCGTCCAGCGCGCCGCGCAGTTCGTCCATCGCCAGGCCATTGAAGGCCGACACCTCGATCAGCGGGTAACCCAGGGTGCGGTAGACATTCAGCAGCGCATCGATGCCTTCGGCATTGCTCTCGTCGACCAGATCGGCCTTGTTCAGCAGCAGCAGCGGCTGGATGCCGGCATGTTCGGCGGCGATCAGGTAACGGTCGATCAGGTTGGCGTGCGGTTCGGGACGCGGGGCGAAGACGATGACGATGCGGTCGACGTTGGCCGCCACCGGCTTGAGCAGCCCGCGCATGTCCGGGCGGCACAGCTCGGAGCGGCGCGGCAATTGCGCGACGATCACGCCGATGCCCTGGTTGCCGGCGCGCCAGACCACCTGGTCGCCAGTCACCAGTGCCGGCAGGTTGGCGCGCAGGTGACAGCGGGAAACCTGGCCGTCGGCGGACTCGACCTCTACCTGAACCCCGAAATGAGCGATCACCTGGCCGGTCTGCTCCGGTCCCAGGTCGCCGCCCTCCAGCTCTTCCACGGCACGCGACTCGCGACGGGCCGCCCGGGCCGCGCGTTCTTCCTGGATCTTTTCGATGCGCCAGCTCTGCCGGCGGGTCAAGTGGCGTTTGGCCATGATGCGTCCGCATGAAAAATCGGCGGCGAGTTTAACATGGGCGCGCCGCCATCATTCGCGCGGCGGCGTTCCACGCTAGAATGCACGGCATAGCGACTGGAGCGACTCCCCATGCAGAACCCGCAGAACCTTATCTGGATCGACCTGGAGATGACCGGCCTCGATCCGGACCGGGACGTCATCATCGAGATGGCCACCATCGTCACCGACAGTGACCTCAACACCCTGGCCGAAGGACCGGTGATCGCCATCCACCAGCCAGAGGAAATCCTCGCCGGCATGGACGAGTGGAATACCCGCCAGCACGGCCAGTCCGGCCTGACCCAGAGGGTTCGGGAAAGTACCGTGAGCATGGCCGAGGCCGAGGCGCAGACCCTGGCTTTCCTCGAGCAGTGGGTGCCCAAGCGCAGCTCGCCGATCTGCGGCAACAGCATTTGCCAGGACCGCCGCTTCCTCTATAGGCACATGCCCAGGCTGGAAGGCTACTTCCACTACCGCAACCTCGACGTCTCCACCCTCAAGGAGCTGGCCGCGCGCTGGGCGCCGCAGGTCCGCGAGAGCTTCAAGAAGGGCAACACCCACCTGGCGCTGGACGATATCCGCGAGTCGATCGCCGAGCTGCGCCACTACCGCGACCACTTCATCAAGCTCTGATCCGTCCGGACCGGGCGGCAGGCGCCGGCCGGGCTAGGTTTCCCCGTGGCGCCGCAGGGCCCATTCCACGTGCTCGCGGACCAGCTCCGAAGGGAACCCGCGGCGCGCCTTCAGCGCCTCCAGCACCGGGATGGTCGAGGGCGCGTTGCCCAGCCCCACCGCCAGGTTGCGCAACCAGCGCTCGTAGCCGGCGCGGCGCAGCGGCGAACCCTCGGTGCGGCCGAGGAACTCCTCCTCGCTCCAGAGGAACAGTTCGGCGAGTTCGGCGTTGTCCAGGCTGTGGCGCGGCTGGAAGTCGCCCTGCCCGGTGGGGCGGGCGAAGCGATTCCATGGGCAGACGATCTGGCAGTCGTCGCAGCCGAATACCCGGTTGCCGATCAGTGGTCGCAGCTCCAGCGGAATCGCGCCCTTGTACTCGATGGTCAGGTAGGAGATGCAGCGTCGCGCGTCCAGCCGGTAGGGGCCGACGAAGGCCGCGGTCGGGCAGATGTCCAGGCAGGCCGAGCAGCGTCCGCAATGCTCGCTGTCCATCGCCGGGTCGACGGGTAGCGGCATGTCGACGAACAGCTCGCCGAGGAAGAAGTAGCTGCCGGCCTTGCGGTTGAGCACCAGCGTGTTCTTGCCGATCCAGCCGAGGCCGGCCTGTTCGGCGATGGCCTTTTCCAGCACCGGCGCGCTGTCAACGAAGGCGCGGAAACCGAACGGGCCGACTTCGGCCTGGATGCGCTCGGCCAGTTGTTGCAGACGCTTGCGGATCAGCTTGTGGTAGTCGCGGCCGAGGGCGTAGCGCGAGACGTAGGCTTTTTCCGGCGTCGCGAGGACCTGCGCCATGCGCGTGTCGCCGGGCAGGTAATCCATGCGCAGAGAGATCACCCGCAGCGTGCCGGGAACCAGCTCGGCAGGTCGCGAGCGCTTGCTGCCGTGCGCCGCCATGTAGTCCATCTCGCCGTGGTAGCCGGCCTCCAGCCAGCGCTGCAGGTGCGCTTCGTGCTCGCCCAGCTCGACGTCGCTGATACCGACCTGCTGGAACCCCAGCTCGCGGCCCCAGTCCTTGATGGACTGGGCGAGGCGGGCGGGGTCCGGCGGGGAAAGGTTGTCGGCCAGAGGTTGGGGAGTCATGGGAGGCAACGAAGACGAGGGAAAGCGAAATGGGATAGGTATAATTCTGCCAGACTGCGCGCCTGACGCCGAATCGATCCGATGACCATGACCTTCCAGCACGACGACCTGCCACTCGCCCTCTATTCCGCCGCCCAGGTGCGCGACCTGGATGCGCGCCTGATCGCCGCCGGCACGCCGGGCTTCGAACTCATGCAGCGCGCCGCCCACGCCGCCTGGCGTGCCTTGCGCCGCCGTTGGCCGGAGGCCGCGGCGCTGACGGTGCTCGCTGGGCACGGCAACAATGCCGGCGACGGCTACCTGATCGCGGCGCTGGCGCAACGTGCGGGTTGGCGAGTGCGGGTGCTGGCGGTCGCGGCGCCGCAGCGGCTTGCCGGCGACGCGGCGCAGGCGCATGCCGCCGCGCTGGCGACCGGGGTCGTGGTGGAGCCCTGGAGCGAGTGCGCCGTGCTCGAGGGCGTAGTAGTGGATGCATTGCTCGGCACCGGCCTGGCAGGTGCCGTGCGCGAGCCCTTTGCGCAGGCCATCCGCCTGGCCAACGCCGCCGACCTGCCGGTGCTGGCGGTGGATATTCCTTCCGGCTTGAGCGCCGACACCGGTGCGGTATTGGGGGAAGCGATCAGGGCGGATCTGACAGTGACTTTCATCGGCCTGAAGATCGGGCTGTTCACTGGCGAGGCGCCGGCACGGGTCGGCGAGCTGGTGTTCGACGAACTCGGCAGCGACGCCGTCGTGTTGCAAGGGCTCCAGCCCCGGGCCCACCGTCTGGCACGAAATGCCCTGCCGAGTCTGGCAGCGCGGCCGCGGACCGCGCACAAGGGGCTGTTCGGCCACCTGCTGGTGGTCGGCGGCGACACCGGCATGGGCGGGGCCGTGCTACTGGCCGCGGAAAGCGCCCTGCGCTGCGGCGCCGGGCTGGTCTCGGCGGCGACCCGTGTCGAACATGTGCCGGCGTTGCTGGGCCGTTGTCCCGAGGTCATGGCCCATGGCGTGGCGTCGGCGAACCAACTGCTGGCCCTTGCCGAACGCGCCAGCGTGCTGGTGCTCGGTCCCGGTCTTGGCCAGCGCGCCTGGGGGCGTAGCCTGCTGAGCGCTGTCCGGTCGCGACCGTTGCCGCAGGTCTGGGATGCCGACGCGTTGAACCTGCTGGCCCTGGAACCGGTCGGAGCAGGGCCGCGGACATGGATTCTGACGCCGCATCCCGGCGAGGCCGCGCGCCTGTTGGGTCGCTCGACCGCCGAGGTGCAGGCGGATCGCCCGGCGGCGGCGCTGGAACTGGCGTGTCGCTACCAGGCGGTGGTGGTGCTGAAGGGCGCCGGCAGCCTGGTCGCCGCGCCGGACGGACGACTTGCCGTCTGTTCCCAGGGGCATCCGGCGATGGCTGGTGCCGGCATGGGTGACGTGCTGTCGGGCATCACCGGTGCCTTGCTGGCCCAGCACGTGGAGGCGTTCGAGGCGGCCTGCCTGGCGGTCTGGCTGCATGCCGCCGCCGGTGAGCGGCTCGGCGCCCAGGGGCGTGGACTGGCGGCGACCGATCTCATACCTACCGTTCGTCAGTTGCTCGAGGAGTGCAGTCCGTGTCTGAAGTGATCCTGTCCGCCGAAGGGGAAGACGCGATGCTCGAACTGGGCGGGCGCATCGCCCGGGCCAGCGGGGGGCAGGGGGTGATCTACCTGCATGGCGACCTCGGCGCCGGCAAGACCACCCTCTCGCGCGGCATCCTGCGCGGCCTCGGCCATGCCGGCTCGGTGAAAAGCCCGACCTTTACCCTGGTCGAGCCTTACGAAATCGGCGAGCTGCGCGCCTACCATTTCGACCTGTACCGGCTCGCCGATGCGGAGGAATTGGAGTTCTTCGGCATCCGCGACTATTTCGACGGCAGCGCACTCTGTCTGATCGAGTGGCCCGAGCGCGGTGCGGGCGTTTTGCCAACCGCCGATCTGGACATTACCATTACTGCCCAAGCGGGTGGACGGACACTGCGCCTGGTACCGCACGGTGCGCGGGGCGAAGCCTGGTGTGCCACCCTGACCATGGGAGCATGAGAAAAACGATGGGTTGGGGCTTGCGTCTGCGGACGTTGTTGACTGGGGTGATGATTCTGCTGGCCTGCCAGGTCGGCGAGGTTCTGGCCGCCGCGCAAATCAAGAGCGTGCGGATCTGGCGCGCTCCGGACAACACCCGTCTGGTCTTCGATCTCTCCGGTCCGGTGCAGCACAGCCTGTTCACCCTGGCCGCGCCCAACCGTATCGTCATCGACGTCAGCGGCGCCCAACTGGCGACCCAGCTCAACGGTCTCAAGCTCGGCAACACCCCGATCACCGCGGTGCGCTCCGCCCAGCGCACGCCCAACGACCTGCGCATGGTCCTTGACCTGTCGGCGCAGGTCACCCCGAAAAGCTTCGTCCTGCCGCCCAACCAGCAATACGGCAACCGCCTGGTGGTCGATCTCTACGACCAGGGCGCTGACCTGACCCCGGACGTACCCGCGACGCCGACCCCGAGCGTGCCGGTCACCCCGGTGACGCCGACCCAGCCGGTGGCCAAGCTGCCGCTGCCAACCAAGGGCGGCACCCGCGATATCGTCATCGCCATCGACGCCGGCCACGGCGGTGAAGACCCTGGTGCCCTTGGCCCGGGCGGGTTGCACGAGAAGAACATCACCCTGTCGATCGCTCGCGAGCTGCAACGCCAGATCAACCAGGTGCGCGGTTACCGGGCCGAGCTGACCCGTACCGGCGACTATTTCATCCCGCTGCGCAAGCGCACCGAGATCGCCCGCAAGAAGGGCGCCGACCTGTTCGTCTCGATCCATGCCGACGCCGCGCCGAGCCGCAGCGCCTTCGGTGCCTCGGTGTTCGCCCTGTCCGACCGCGGCGCCACTTCGGAAACCGCGCGCTGGCTGGCCGACAGCGAGAACCGTTCCGACCTGATCGGCGGCGATGGCAGCGTCAGCCTCGGCGACAAGGACCAGATGCTCGCCGGCGTGCTGCTCGACCTGTCGATGACCGCCACCCTCTCGTCGAGCCTGGATGTCGGCCACAAGGTACTGACCAATGTCGGCCGCATCACTTCGCTGCACAAGCGTCGTGTCGAGCAGGCCGGGTTCATGGTGCTGAAGTCGCCCGACATCCCGTCGATCCTGGTGGAAACCGGCTTCATCTCGAACGTCAACGAGTCGCGCAAGCTGGCCAGCGCCAGCCATCAGCAGGCCTTGGCGCGTTCGATCACCAGCGGCATCCGCCAGTATTTCCAGCAGAGCCCGCCGCCCGGTACCTACATCGCCTCTTTGCGCGCCCAGGGCAAGCTCTCCATGGGGCCGCGCGAGCACGTGGTGCGGCCCGGAGAGACCCTGGCGATGATCGCCCAGCGCTATGAAGTGAGCATGGCCGCGCTGCGTAGCAGCAACAGCCTGTCCAGCGACAACCTGAAAGTCGGCCAGGCACTGTCCATCCCGAGCACCGCCCTGGCGGCCCAGTGATGAGTGAAGCACCGCGTATCCAGCTGCTGAGTCCGCGGCTGGCGAACCAGATCGCCGCCGGTGAGGTGGTCGAGCGTCCCGCCTCGGTGGCCAAGGAACTCCTGGAAAACAGCCTTGACGCCGGTTCCCGGCGCATTGATGTGGAGGTCGAGCAGGGCGGCATCAAGTTGCTGCGAGTGCGCGACGACGGTCGCGGCATCCCCGCCGACGACCTGCCGCTGGCCCTGGCTCGCCACGCCACCAGCAAGATCCGCGAGCTGGAAGACCTGGAGCGGGTGATGAGCCTCGGCTTCCGTGGCGAGGCGCTGGCCTCGATCAGTTCGGTAGCGCGCCTGACCATGACCTCGCGTACCGCCGACGCCGGCGAAGCCTGGCAGGTGGAAACCGAGGGCCGTGACATGCAGCCGCGGGTACAGCCGGCGGCGCACCCGGTGGGGACCAGCGTCGAGGTTCGCGACCTGTTCTTCAACACCCCGGCGCGGCGCAAGTTCCTGCGCGCCGAGAAGACCGAGTTCGACCATCTGCAGGAAGTCATCAAGCGCCTGGCGCTGGCCCGTTTCGACGTGGCTTTCCACCTGCGCCACAACGGCAAGACCATCTTCGCCCTGCACGAGGCGCGAGACGAGCTGGCCCGCGCGCGCCGGGTCGGCGCGGTGTGCGGCCAGGCATTCCTCGAGCAGGCGCTGCCGATCGAGGTCGAGCGCAACGGCCTGCACCTGTGGGGTTGGGTCGGCTTGCCGACCTTCTCTCGCAGCCAGCCGGACCTGCAGTACTTCTATGTGAACGGGCGCATGGTGCGCGACAAGCTGGTCGCCCACGCGGTGCGCCAGGCTTATCGCGACGTGCTGTACAACGGCCGGCATCCGACCTTCGTGCTGTTCTTCGAAGTCGATCCGGCGGTGGTGGACGTCAACGTGCACCCGACCAAGCACGAAGTTCGCTTCCGTGACAGCCGGATGGTCCATGACTTCCTCTATGGCACCCTGCATCGTGCGCTGGGCGAGGTCCGTCCCGACGACCAGCTCGCGCCGCCGGGGGCGACCAGCCTGACCGAGCCGCGTCCGACCGGCGCTGCCGCCGGCGAGTTCGGCCCGCAGGGCGAGATGCGCCTGGCCGAGAGCGTGCTGGAGAGTCCGGCGGCACGGGTGGGCTGGAGTGGCGGCTCATCGGCCTCCGGCGGCTCCTCCGGCTATTCCGCCTATACCCGGCCGGAGGCGCCGCCCTCTCTGGCCGAGGCCGGTGGCGCCTACAAGGCCTACTTCGCGCCGTTACCCGCGGGCGAGGCGCCAGCCGCGTTGCCCGAGAGCGCCCAGGACATCCCGCCGCTGGGTTACGCCCTGGCGCAGCTCAAGGGCATCTACATCCTCGCCGAGAACGCCCACGGCCTGGTGCTGGTGGACATGCACGCGGCCCACGAGCGGATCACCTACGAGCGCCTCAAGGTGGCGATGGCCAGCGAAGGCTTGCGTGGGCAGCCGTTGCTGGTGCCGGAGTCGATCGCGGTCAGCGAGCGCGAGGCGGATTGCGCGGAAGAGCATTCCAGCTGGTTCCAGCGCCTGGGCTTCGAGCTGCAGCGCCTGGGGCCGGAAAGCCTGGCGATCCGGCAGATCCCTGCGCTGCTCAAGCAGGCGGAGGCGACCCAGTTGGTGCGCGATGTCATCGCCGACCTGCTGGAATACGGCACCAGCGACCGTATCCAGGCGCACCTGAACGAGTTGCTCGGCACCATGGCCTGCCATGGTGCGGTGCGCGCCAACCGGCGCCTGACCCTGCCGGAAATGAACGCCCTGTTGCGCGACATGGAAATCACCGAGCGCAGCGGCCAGTGCAACCATGGGCGTCCGACCTGGACCCAACTGGGCCTGGACGAGCTGGACAAGCTCTTCCTGCGCGGACGCTGAGCCTTGCAGCTTCGGGCGCAAAGCCCGAAGCTATGCGCTTTGTCCAAGAGCTTTCCGATGTCTTCCCTGCCTCCCGCCATCTTTCTCATGGGGCCGACCGCCGCCGGCAAGACCGACCTGGCGATGGCGCTGGCCGATGCGCTGCCCTGCGAGCTGATCAGCGTCGACTCGGCGCTGATCTACCGCGGCATGGATATCGGTACGGCCAAGCCTTCCCGGGAGCTGCTGGCGCGCTATCCGCACCGCCTGATCGATATCCGCGACCCGGCGGAGAGCTATTCGGCCGCGGAATTTCGCGCCGACGCCCTGGCGGCGATGGCCGAGGCCACCGCGCGCGGCAGGATTCCCCTGCTGGTGGGGGGCACCATGCTCTATTACAAGGCGTTGCTCGAGGGCCTGGCCGACATGCCCGGCGCCGATCCCGAGGTGCGCGCGGCGATCGAGGCCGAGGCCCAGGCCGAAGGTTGGGAGGCGCTGCACCGGCAACTCGCCGAGGTCGACCCGGAGTCGGCTGCGCGTATCCACCCCAACGACCCGCAGCGACTGATGCGGGCGCTCGAGGTGTATCGCCTCGGCGGGGTGTCGATGAGCGACCTGCGTCGCCGGCAAAGCGCTGAAAAGGCGGATTTTGACGCGTCAGGCAGGAATCAATTGCCGTATACTGTCGCTCAGCTGGCGATTGCTCCCGAGCAGCGCCAGGTGTTGCACGCGCGGATTGCGCAGCGTTTTCGCCAGATGCTGGAACAGGGTTTCATCGCCGAGGTCGAAGCACTGCATGCCAGAAGTGACTTGCATGCAGGATTACCGTCTATTAGAGCCGTGGGTTACCGTCAGGTGTGGGATTACCTGGATGGCAAGCTGTCCTACGCTGAAATGACCGAGCGCGGCATCATCGCTACCCGCCAGTTGGCCAAGCGCCAGTTCACCTGGCTGCGAAGCTGGAGCCATCTACACTGGATGGACAGCCTAGCAGGTGACAATCTGCCGCGTGCCTTGAAATACCTGAAAACGGTCTCCATATTGGCCTGAGACCTTAATTTGTCCGTCTGTTTCCGGAACGACTCCGGAGTTTGGACGGCGCCAAGTCACCCTATTCGACTACTTCAAACTACGATCCTTAAAGGAGTGCGGCACATGTCAAAAGGGCATTCGCTACAAGACCCTTACCTCAATACCCTGCGGAAAGAACGCGTCCCGGTTTCCATCTATCTGGTCAACGGCATCAAGCTGCAAGGCCAGATCGAGTCCTTCGACCAGTTTGTCATCCTGCTGAAGAACACCGTCAGCCAGATGGTTTACAAGCACGCGATCTCCACCGTGGTACCGAGCCGTCCGGTGCGTCTGCCGAGCGGTGACCAGCCGGCCGAGCCGGGCAACGCTTGACGGGAGTCCGCTTTGTTCTTTGAGCGCCCAGGTGGTGGGGAACAGGCTGTTCTGGTGCATCTGGAAGGGCAGAACCCCGAGGCGCGTGAAGACCCGCAGGAGTTCCAGGAGCTGGTGCGTTCGGCCGGCGCGGAAACGGTGGCATTCGTCAGCGTCTCCCGCCACCAGCCGAGCGCCAAATATCTTATCGGCAGTGGCAAGGTCGAGGAGTTGCACGACCTGGTCAAGGCCGAAAACGTCGAGCTGGTGATTTTCAACCACACCTTGACGCCCAGCCAGGAGCGCAACCTCGAGCGTGCGTTCGAGTGCCGCGTACTCGACCGGACCGGGCTGATCCTCGACATCTTCGCCCAGCGCGCACGTACCCACGAAGGCAAGTTGCAGGTGGAACTGGCGCAACTGGAGCACATGAGCACGCGGCTGGTACGCGGCTGGACCCACCTCGAACGGCAGAAAGGCGGTATCGGTCTGCGCGGTCCGGGCGAGACCCAGCTGGAAACCGACCGACGCCTGCTGCGCGTGCGCATCCGCCAGATCAAGCAGCGCCTGGAGAAGGTCCGCAGCCAGCGCGAGCAGGCTCGACGCGGGCGCAAGCGCGCGGATATCCCGGCGGTCTCCCTGGTCGGCTATACCAACGCCGGCAAATCGACCCTGTTCAATTCGCTCACCGCCTCCGAGGTGTATGCCGCCAACCAGTTGTTCGCCACCCTCGACCCCACCCTGCGTCGCCTGCAACTGGACGATCTCGGGCCGGTGGTGCTGGCCGACACGGTGGGCTTCATCCGCCACCTGCCGCACAAGCTGGTGGAGGCCTTCCGCGCTACGCTGGAAGAGTCGAGCAACGCCGACCTCCTGCTGCACGTGATCGACGCCTACGAGCCCGAACGGGATGCGCAGGTCGAGCAGGTGCTGGCGGTGCTCGGCGAGATCGGCGCCAACGAATTGCCGATGCTCGAGGTCTATAACAAGGTTGACCTGCTACCCTCGGTCGAGCCGCACATCCAGCGCGACGACTCCGGCAAGCCGGTGCGCGTCTGGCTGTCGGCGCAGACCGGCGAAGGCCTCGACCTGTTGCGCCAGGCCATCGCCGAGCTGCTTGGCGAGGACCTGTTCGTCGGAACCTTGCGCCTGCCCCAGCGGCTCGGGCGCCTGCGCGCCCAGTTGTTCGAACTGGGCGCGGTGCAGTCCGAGGCGCACGATGAGGAGGGTTGTACCCTGCTGCAGGTGCGCCTGCCGCGGGCCGAGTTGAACCGCCTGGCGAGCCGCGCTGGCTGGCAGCCGGCGGAGTTCGTTGCGCAACACACTTTGCAATAAAGCCCGTATCGCTGCTTTTGGCAGCGGGCAGGGCATTCGGTAGCATGGGTGGCCGCGCCGCAGGCGCGTTTCGCGTTACTAGATGGAGAGCGCTATGGCTTGGAACGAGCCGGGTGACAACTCGAACAACAACGATCGAGACCCGTGGGGAGGCCGCCGCGGTGGTGGTGGCGGCGGTGGTGACCGCAAGGGGCCGCCCGACCTGGATGAGGCTTTCCGCAAGCTTCAGGACAGCCTGAACGGGCTGTTCGGTGGAAAAAAACGCAGTGGCAACGGTTCCGGCTCCGGTTCCGGCGGCAAGGGCGGTGGCCTGGGCCTGTTCGGCATCGGCCTGGCGATCCTCGCCGTGCTCTGGCTGTACAACGCCATCTATGTGGTGGACGAGCAGGAGCAGGCGGTCATCCTGCGCTTCGGCAAGTATTACGAGACGGTCGGTCCCGGCCTGAACTTCTACTTCCCGCCGATCGACAAGCGCTTCCAGGAGAACGTCACCCGCGAGCGTGCGTACAGCAAGCAGGGGCAGATGCTCACCGAGGACGAGAACATCGTCGAAGTGCCGCTGACCGTGCAGTACAAGATCAGCAACCTGCAGGACTTCGTGCTCAACGTCGACCAGCCCGAGGTCAGCCTGCAGCAGGCGACCGAGAGCGCGCTGCGGCATGTCGCCGGCTCCACCACCATGGACCGGATCCTCACCGAAGGCCGCGAGCAGATGGCGACCGAGGTGCGCGAGCGCCTGCAACGCTTCCTGGATACCTACAGGACCGGTATCACCGTGACCCAGGTGAACATCCAGAGCGCCCAGGCCCCGCGTGAGGTGCAGGAAGCGTTCGACGACGTGATCCGGGCCCGCGAGGACGAGCAGCGCGAGAAGAACCAGGCCGAAGCCTATGCCAACGGCGTGGTGCCGGAGGCGCGTGGCCAGGCTCAGCGCATCATCGAAGAAGCCAACGGTTACCGCGACGAGGTGATTTCGCGCGCCCAGGGTGAGGCGGATCGCTTCTCCAAGCTGCTGGTGGAATATCGCAAGGCTCCGGAAGTGACGCGCGAGCGTCTGTACCTGGACACCATGCAGGAAGTCTTCAGCCAGACCAGCAAGGTGCTGGTGACCGGTCAGCAAGGGCAGAACAACCTGCTCTACCTGCCGCTGGACAAGATGATCGATGGTCGTAACGCCGCGCCCGCTACGGGTGCCGGTGCTTCCGCCGGTGGTGGCAGCGCCAGCGCTTCCGACCTGGGGTCGCGGATCGTCAACGATCTGCGCCAGCAAGACGCGCGTACGAGGGAGAGCCGCTGATGGGCAACAAGTCTTTGATCGCTCTGATCGTCGGTGTCGTCGCCGCCATCGTCCTGTGGAACAGCGTCTACGTAGTCCAGCAGACCGAGCGCGCGGTCATGTTGCGCTTCGGCCGGGTGGTCGAGTCCGACGTCAAGCCGGGCCTGCACTTCAAGATCCCGTACGTCAACCAGGTGCGCAAGTTCGACGCTCGCCTGCTGACCCTGGATGCCCCGACCCAGCGCTTCCTGACCCTGGAAAAGAAAGCGGTGATGGTGGATGCCTATGCCAAGTGGCGGGTGGCGGATGCCGAGCGCTTCTATACCGCTACCTCGGGCCTCAAGCAGATCGCCGACGAACGCCTGTCGCGGCGTCTCGAAGCGGGTCTGCGCGACCAGTTCGGCAAGCGTACCCTGCATGAAGTGGTATCGGGCGAGCGCGACGCGCTGATGGGCGACATCACCGCTTCGCTGAACCGCATGGCGCAGAAGGAGCTGGGTATCGAGGTGATCGACGTGCGGGTCAAGGCCATCGACCTGCCGAAGGAAGTCAATCGCAGCGTCTTCGAGCGGATGAGCACCGAGCGTGAGCGCGAGGCCCGCGAGCACCGCGCCAAGGGTCGCGAACTGGCCGAAGGCATTCGTGCCGACGCCGATCGCCAGCGCCGGGTAATCGTTGCCGAAGCCTACCGCGAGTCGGAAGAGACCCGCGGTGACGGCGACTCCAAGGCTGCCGCGATCTACGCCAAGGCCTACAACCTGGATCCGGAGTTCTATTCCTTCTACCGTAGCCTGAAGGCGTATCGCGAAAGCTTCGCCGAGAAGCGCGACGTACTGGTGCTCGATCCGAGCAGCGAGTTCTTCCGCTATCTGAACAAGGCCAACAAGTAATACTCGGTTCTCCGGCGGGCGGCAGCGCCCGCCGGAGAAATCGTGTTATGATGAGCCAGCCGGGAAATCCCGGCTTTTTTGCGTCCGCGAGAATCATGTGGCAGGAATTCGGCATCGCTTTTTGTCTCGTGCTGGTGCTGGAAGGCATCCTGCCGTTCCTGTGTCCGCGACAATGGCGCGAGGCGGTCACCGGATCGGCCGGCTGAGCGACCGTCACCTGCGTCTCGTGGGGCTGGGCAGCATGCTGCTCGGCACCCTGCTTCTTTACTGGATTCACTGATGATGTGCCGCCCGGCTGAAAGGGGAGAGGCGAAATGGCAACGGTAGACCGCTGGCTGCTGCCAGATGGGATCGAAGAGGTGCTGCCCCCGGAGGCGGCGCGCATCGAAGCAGCCCGCCGTCAGGTGCTGGATCTGTTCCACCGCTGGGGTTACGAGTTCGTCGTGACCCCGCATATCGAATACCTGGAGTCGCTGCTCACCGGTGCGGGACAGGATCTTGACCTGCGCACCTTCAAGGTGACCGACCCGGCGTCCGGCCGGCTCATGGGTTTCCGTGCCGACATTACGCCGCAAGTGGCGCGGATGGATGCGCACAGCCTGCGCCGCGAGGGACCGAGCCGCCTGTGCTATGCCGGCAGCGTGCTGCATGCGCAGCCGCGCGCGCTGTCCACTTCGCGTAGTCCGATCCAGCTGGGCGCCGAGCTGTACGGCGATCCGAGCCCTGCCAGCGATGTCGAGGTGATCAGCCTGATGCTGGAAATGCTCGAGATGGCGGAAGTGCCGGACGTGCACATGGACCTCGGCCATGTCGGTATCTACCGCGGCCTGGCGCGCGCGGCAGGGCTGTCCGGCGAAGTCGAGCAGCAGTTGTTCGATGCCTTGCAGCGCAAGGCGGTGGACGAGGTCGAGGCGCTGACTGCAGACCTGCCTGCCGAGCTGCGCGGCATGTTGCGTGCGCTGGCCGAGCTATGCGGCGGCCGCGATGCGCTGGAGCAGGGCCGTGCCCGTCTGGCGGCGGCGCCGGCCGATGTCCAGGTGGCGCTGAACGAGCTGATCGAGATCGCCGATTCGCTGGCTGGACGTTTCCCCGGCTTGCCGCTGTATTTCGACCTCGGCGAGCTGCGTGGCTATCACTATCACACCGGCGTGGTGTTTGCGGCCTTCGTGCCCGGCGTTGGCCAGTCCATCGCCCAGGGCGGTCGCTATGATGATATCGGTGCCGATTTCGGGCGCGCCCGCCCGGCCACCGGTTTCTCCACCGATCTGAAAAGCCTGGTCACTCTCGGCCAGGCCCGGTTGGACCAGGCTGTATCGGGTATCTGGGCGCCGGCCGAAGGGGCCGGGCTCTGGCAGGTGGTGCAACGACTGCGCCGCGACGGGCAGCGTGTCGTCCAGGCTCTGCCCGGGCAGGATGCGGCTTCTGCGCGCGAGGCGGGCTGCGACCGGCAGCTGGCGCTGCGCGATGGCAATTGGCAGGTGGCGCCGCTGGCGTCCTGAGATTCCGCCGGCCGCGGCCGGCATCGAACTTCCACGATGGGGACAAGTGTTATGGGTAAGAATGTCGTAGTCCTGGGCACCCAATGGGGTGATGAGGGCAAGGGCAAGATCGTCGACCTGCTCACCGAGCAGGCGGCTGCCGTAGTTCGCTACCAGGGTGGTCACAACGCTGGCCACACCCTGGTGATCGATGGCGAGAAAACCGTCCTGCACCTGATTCCATCGGGCATCCTGCGCGAAGGCGTGCAGTGCCTGATCGGCAATGGCGTGGTGCTGGCGCCGGATGCGCTGCTGCGCGAAATCACCAAGCTGGAAGAGAAGGGCGTGCCGGTGCGCGAGCGCCTGCGCATCAGTCCTTCCTGTCCGCTGATCCTGTCCTATCACGTCGCCCTCGACCAGGCGCGCGAGAAGGCCCGCGGCGAAGCCAAGATCGGCACCACCGGTCGTGGCATCGGCCCGGCATACGAGGACAAGGTGGCACGTCGCGGCCTGCGCGTCGGCGACCTGTTCCACCGCGAGCGCTTCGCCGCCAAGCTGGGTGAGCTGCTGGACTACCATAACTTCGTCCTGCAGCACTACTACAAGGAGCCGGCCATCGACTTCCAGAAGACCCTGGACGAGGCGATGGAGTATGCCGAGCTGCTCAAGCCGATGATGGCCGATGTCGCCGCGACCCTGCACGACCTGCGCAAGCACGGCAAGGACATCATGTTCGAAGGCGCCCAGGGATCGCTGCTGGACATCGACCATGGCACCTACCCCTACGTGACCAGTTCCAACACCACCGCTGGCGGTACCGCCACCGGTTCCGGCTTCGGCCCGCTGTACCTGGACTACGTACTGGGTATCACCAAGGCCTATACCACTCGCGTCGGCTCCGGTCCGTTCCCGACCGAGCTGTTCGACGACGTCGGCGCCTACCTGGCCAAGCGCGGCCACGAGTTCGGTGCCACCACCGGTCGCGCTCGTCGCTGCGGCTGGTTCGATGCCGTGATCCTGCGCCGCGCCATCGAGATCAACAGCATCTCCGGCCTGTGCCTGACCAAGCTCGACGTGCTCGATGGCCTGGATGTGGTGCGCCTGTGCGTCGGCTACAAGAATGCCGATGGCGATGTGCTGGAAGCGCCGACCGATGCCGACAGCTACATCGGCCTGCAGCCGGTCTACGAGGAAATGCCCGGCTGGAGCGAGTCGACCGTGGGTGCGAAGACCCTGGAAGAGTTGCCGGCCAACGCCCGCGCCTACATCAAGCGCGTGGAAGAGCTGGTGGGTGCGCCGATCGATATCATCTCCACCGGTCCGGACCGCAACGAGACCATCATCCTGCGCCATCCATTCGCCTGAGGCGGATAGCGGGGCGATGACGGAACGGGCTGCGCATGCGGCCCGTTTTCATTTCCGGGGTCGGCGCCGCGGTGAGCGGGGGAGGGTGGCGTGGCTCGAAGGGAAAATCGCGGACAACAAAAAGCCGAGCGATGCTCGGCTGTTTGTCTTGAAGATGGTGCCCAGGAGAAGACTCGAACTTCCACGGTGTTGCCACCGCTAGGACCTGAACCTAGTGCGTCTACCAATTCCGCCACCTGGGCATGCTTTTCAGCATTGTGCGATGATCGCTCATCGACTTGGGTGTTGCAAACCTTGTCGCAGTTTCAATGCCTGGTAGTGGCTGAACTGCTGAAACAAAAACGGTCTAATGACCGGCTTTGTCTGAAATATGGTGCCCAGGAGAAGACTCGAACTTCCACGGTGTTGCCACCGCTAGGACCTGAACCTAGTGCGTCTACCAATTCCGCCACCTGGGCACTGGAGTCGATGATCGCTCATCGTTTCCGTGTTACAACGTCTCAGCAACGTTGTGGGCGCGAACTATACGAGTACGTATTCTGCTTGTAAACCCCTGATGCGATAAAAATTATTCTGTTGCCGAAGCTGACCGACGAAGCGTTTTCGCGCTTCAATAGAGCAATGGCAGCAAACGCTAAAGAAGAAAAGGTGACCTACCTCTAATGGCCGATTGGCAAAACCTCGATCCCGAGGCCGCTCGCGAAGCGGAAAAGTACGAAAACCCCATCCCCAGCCGGGAACTGATCCTGGCTCACCTATCCGAGCGGGGCGCTCCGGCGACTCGCTCCCAGTTGCTCGACGAGTTCGGGCTCGCCGGCGAGGAGCCGGAAGAGGCCTTGCGTCGTCGCCTGCGCGCCATGGAGCGCGACGGGCAGCTTATCTATACGCGTCGTGGCGCCTATGCGCCGGTGGACAAGCTGGACCTGATCCGCGGCCGCATCAGCGGGCACCGCGACGGCTTCGGCTTCCTGATCCCCGACGATGGCAGCGACGACCTGTTCCTCAGTCCCACCCAGATGCGCCTGGTGTTCGACGGCGACCGCGCCCTGGCCCGGGTGTCCGGCCATGACCGGCGCGGACGCCGCGAAGGCCAGCTGGTCGAGGTGATCGAGCGGGCCCACGAGATCGTGGTCGGCCGCTACTTCGAGGAAAGCGGCATCGGCGTGGTGGTCGCGGACAACCCGAAGATCCAGCAGGAAGTCCTGATCCCGCCGGGCAAGGCCGGCAAGGCCAGGCACAACCAGTTCGTCCAGGTGCGCATCGAGCAATGGCCGAGCATCCACCGCCAGGCCCAGGGCGAGATCGTCGAGGTGCTCGGCGACTACATGGCGCCGGGGATGGAGATCGAAGTCGCCCTGCGCAGCTACGATATCCCCCACGTCTGGCCGGCCGCGGTGGAGAAGGAAGCGGCCAAGCTCAAGCCGGAAGTGGCGGAGAAGGACAAGGAAAAGCGTATCGACCTGCGCCAGGTGCCCTTCGTCACCATCGACGGCGAGGATGCCCGCGACTTCGACGACGCGGTGTACGCCGAGGCCAAGCGCGGCGGCGGCTGGCGCCTGTTCGTGGCGATCGCCGATGTCTCGCACTACGTGAAGGTCGGTTCGGCGCTGGACGAAGAGGCGGCCAGGCGCGGCAACTCGGTGTATTTCCCCGAGCGGGTGATCCCGATGCTGCCGGAGGTGCTGTCCAATGGTCTCTGCTCGCTGAATCCGCTGGTCGACCGGCTGGCCATGGTCTGCGAGATGACCCTGTCCAAGGCTGGCAAGCTGACCGGCTACCAGTTCTACGAAGCGGTGATCCACTCCCATGCCCGCCTGACCTACACCAAGGTCAGCCAGTTGCTCGAGCACCCCGACAGCGTCGAGGCCGAGAACCTGCGCCAGCAGTTGCCCGGCGTGGTGCCGCACTTGCAGCAGCTGTATGCGTTGTATAAAGCGCTGCTGGCCGGCCGCCATGTCCGCGGCGCGATCGATTTCGAGACCCAGGAAACCCGCATCGTCTTCGGCGCCGACCGGAAGATCTCGGAAATCCGCCCGACCCAGCGCAACGATGCGCACCGCCTGATCGAAGAATGCATGCTCTGCGCCAACGTGGCGACCGCACGCTTCCTGCAGAAGCACGCCATCCCGGCGTTGTACCGGGTGCATGACGGCCCGCCGCAGGAGAAACTCAACAACCTGCGCCAGTTCCTCGGCGAGCTGGGGTTGAGCCTCGGCCGCGGCAAGGCCGCGCCGACCCCGGGCGACTACCAGGAGTTGCTGGAGAAGATCCACGACCGCGCCGACTTCCGCCTGATCCAGACGGTCATGCTGCGTTCGCTCAGCCAGGCGGTGTACAGCCCGGACAACAATGGCCACTTCGGCCTCAACTACGACGCCTACACCCACTTCACCTCGCCGATCCGGCGCTACCCGGACCTGCTGGTGCATCGTGCGATCCGCAGTGTGATCCGCTCCAAGGCGGAGACTCCGCACGTGCAGCGGGCCGGCGCGGCGAGCATGCCCAAGGCGCGTATCTATCCGTACGACGAATTGCGCCTGGACCAGTTGGGCGAGCAGTGCTCGATGACCGAGCGGCGTGCCGACGAGGCCACCCGCGACGTGACCAACTGGCTGAAGTGCGAATACATGCGCGAGCGGGTCGGCGAGACCTTCCCTGGCGTAATCACTGCGGTCACCGGTTTCGGTCTGTTCGTCGAGCTGACCGACATCTTCGTCGAAGGCCTGGTCCATGTGACCGCGCTGCCCGGCGACTACTATCATTTCGACGCCGTGCACCATCGCCTCAGCGGCGAACGCACCGGGCGCAGCTTCCGTCTCGGCGACACCACGGAAGTGGTAGTGGCGCGGGTCGACCTGGACGAGCGGAAGATCGATTTCGAGCTGGCCGGAAACGTGCTGAGCGCGCCGATCGGACGCAAGAAGCGCAACGGCGACAAGTCGGCGAACGCCGGCAAGGCGCCGAAGGGGCGCAAGGGCGCATCCGTGCCCGAGGTCGACCTGGAGCCGGCGCTGGCCAGTCCCGACGCCGCGGTGGTGCCGCGGCGCAAGGCCGGCAAGGTGCAGGCGCTGCCGCCGGTCGCGCCGGAGCTGCTGGCGCAGGCCGCGGAGATGCTCGGCAACACCGACGTGCGCAAGAGTCGCGAGGTGAAGCAGGCGCTGCTCGCCGAGGCGCGTGTCGGCGGCAAGGACAAGGGCGGGAAGAAGGGCAAGGTCGTTCCTGCGGGCAAGAGCGCGAAGGGCAAGGCCAAGGACGGCAAGCCCGCCGCTGCCGCCAAGCCGGGCAAGCCGACCAAGCATCGCAAGGGGCCTTCCAAGCCGAAGGCCGACAACGCTCCGGCCGCCACCGGGGCGCGCAAACGTAAGGCCAAGTCATGAGTCAGTGGGAAAAGGTCTACGGCGTGCATGCCGTGGAAGCGTTGTTGCGTCATCACCCGAAGCGGGTCAAGCAGTTGTGGCTGGCCGAGGGGCGGCATGATCCGCGGGTCCAGGTGCTCACCGAGCTGGCCGCCGGGTTCCGTATTCCGGTAGGGCAGCGCGATCGGCGCGAACTCGACGAGTGGGCGGAAGGCGTCCACCAGGGCGTGGTCGCGGAAGTCAGCCCCAGCCAGGTCTGGGGCGAAAACATGCTCGAGGAACTGCTCGAGCGGAGCGAGGGCGTGCCGCTCCTGCTGGCCCTGGATGGCGTCACCGATCCGCACAACCTCGGCGCCTGCCTGCGTACCGCCGATGCGGCGGGGGTGCAGGCGGTGATCGTGCCCAAGGACAAGTCCGCGACCCTCAACGCCACCGTGCGCAAGGTCGCTTGCGGCGCCGCCGAGGTGATCCCGCTGGTGGCGGTGACCAACCTCGCGCGTACCCTGGAAAAGCTCCAGCAGCGCGGCCTGTGGGTGGTCGGCACCGCTGGCGAGGCGGACAAGACCCTCTACCAGCTCGACCTCAAGGGGCCGACCGTGCTGGTGATGGGCGCGGAAGGCAAGGGCATGCGCCGGCTGACCCGCGAGCACTGCGACTTCCTCGCCAGGTTGCCGATGGCCGGCAGCGTCAGCAGCCTGAACGTCTCGGTCGCCACCGGTGTCTGCCTGTTCGAGATCCTCCGCCAACGCACCCCGCTGGAGTGAGCGCGTGCGGGGCCGCCGCGGCGCGGCCCCGCACCATTCCATCCGCTGTACAAATATTCGCCAATCTTCCTTGCTTCGCCGGTTGCCCTTCTCTAGAATGTCGCCCCTTGCCGCGCGGGCAGGCGTTCGTTCGCCTCTCCACCAGGCAAGCCAAGAAAACATTCACTCCTTGCCTGACCGTTCTGCGGCAGGCTGCAACCCGTAAGGAGCATTTATGCGTCATTACGAAATCGTGTTCCTGGTTCACCCGGACCAGAGCGAACAAGTCGGTGGCATGGTCGAGCGTTACACCAAGGCCATCGAAGAAGACGGCGGCAAGATCCACCGTCTGGAAGACTGGGGCCGTCGTCAGCTGGCCTACGCCATCAACAACGTGCACAAGGCCCACTACGTTCTGATGAACGTCGAGTGCAGCGCCAAGGCCCTGGCTGAGCTGGAAGACAACTTCCGTTACAACGATGCCGTGATCCGTAACCTGGTCATGCGTCGCGACGAAGCTGTCACCGAGCAGTCCGAGATGCTCAAGGCTGAAGAAAGCCGCAACGAGCGTCGCGAGCGTCGTGAGCGTCCGAACGATAACGCTGAAGGCGCCGATGGCGACGACAACAGCGATAGCGATAACGCTGACGAGTAATTCCGGACCAGTATTGAGGAGCCAATCACATGGCACGTTTCTTCCGTCGTCGTAAGTTCTGCCGCTTCACCGCCGAAGGCGTGAAAGAGATCGATTACAAGGATCTCAACACCCTGAAGGCCTACGTTTCCGAAACCGGCAAGATCGTTCCGAGCCGTATCACCGGCACCAAGGCCAAGTACCAGCGTCAGCTGGCGACCGCTATCAAGCGCGCCCGCTACCTGGCCCTGCTTCCTTACACCGACAGCCACGGCCGTTGAGATCGGGCAGTCGAACGCTGGTAAGGGATAGATCGCATGCGCGCACTGGCTGAGTTCACCATGCGCGGCCGCATGCAGGCCACGCTCGCCGTGGCAGGCTCCGCGGTTGTTCCACTGTTGTTCTGGCTGAGTGCCGCCGCCGGTAGCCTGGTGCTGCTGCGGCGCGGATTCGGCGACGCCTTCGGCGTCCTGGCCTGGGCGGTGCTACCGGCGATGTTCTGGTGGTACCTGGGCGATCCGAGCATCCTTCTGGTCCTGCTCGGTACCCTGACGCTGGCGCAGATCCTGCGCGCCAGCACGTCCTGGAGCCATGTGCTGCTGGGCAGTGTTGCAGTTGGCGTGGTATTCGCGCTGGTGCTGGGGCATACCTCCAGCGAGCTGATCGGCGCCCTGGCGACGGAAGTCACCAAGGTCCTGACCCAGCTTCGCGGGGAGTCCCAGCTGTCGGGCGAAGAGCTGGACAAGTTGCAGGTGGCGCTGGTGCCGACCCTGACCGGGGTCATGGCTTCCTCGCTGCAGGTGACCTGCCTGCTCTGCCTAATGCTCGCGCGGTACTGGCAGGCTTCGCTGTACAACCCGGGCGGCTTCGGCCGCGAATTCCGGAGTTTGCGGCTGGCGCCGGCGGTTGCCGTGATCCTGCTGCTGGGGGCCGTCGTGGTCCCGGCGCTGGAAGTGCAGGCCGCGGTGCTCGGTCCGTTGTGCAGCGTGCCGCTGATCATCGCCGGCGTGGCGCTCGGGCATGGCCTGATCGCCCTGAAGCGCCTCGCGGGTGGTTGGCTGGTGGGCCTGTACCTGGCTGTATTGCTGCTGGGGAACCTGATCTGTCTTTTGGCGGTTGTCGACAGTCTGTTTGATATTCGTGGACGCCTGGCCCGGCGCCAGGGTTCCACGAACGGTGAAGGTTAAAAGTTAAGAGGTAAGACTCAAATGGAAGTCATCCTGCTGGAAAAAGTCGCCAACCTGGGCAACCTGGGCGACAAGGTGAACATCAAGGGCGGTTACGCCCGTAACTTCCTGCTGCCGCAGGGCAAGGCCACCGTCGCCACCGCCGAGAACGTCGCTGCGTTCGAAGCACGCCGCGCCGAGCTGGAAAAGGCTGCCGCCGAGAAGAAGGCCGCTGCCGAAGCCCGTGCTGCCCAGCTCTCCGAGCTGGTGGTAACCCTCGGCGCCCACGCTGGCGACGAAGGCAAGCTGTTCGGTTCGATCGGCACCCGCGACATCGCCGAAGCCGTTTCCGCTGCCGGTTACCCGCTGGAAAAAGCCGAAGTTCGCCTGCCCAACGGCGCGCTGCGCAACACCGGTGAGTTCGACGTCGCCGTGCACCTGCACACCGACGTGGAAACCACTCTGAAGCTGATCATCGTCGCTGAGTAAGCGATCCGATCGGTAGGGCTGGGCGGGCATATGCGTGTCCGCGGCAGTCCGCTAACATCGGGCACGGTACCGGCAACGGCACCGTGCCCGTTGTTTTTTCCGCTGTTCCTTTTTCTTGCGTCGAGTCTATGAACGAGATCACCAGCCCCGAGCAATACGACCTGGAAACCACAGCCCTGAAGGTGCCGCCGCACTCGATCGAGGCCGAGCAGGCCGTGCTGGGTGGCCTGATGCTGGACAACAACGCCTGGGAGCGTGTGTCGGATTCGGTGTCCGACGGCGATTTCTACCGCCATGACCATCGCCTGATCTTCCGCGCCATCTACAAGCTGGCCGAGGCCAACCAGCCGATCGACGTGGTGACCCTCTCCGAGCAGTTGGAGAAGGAAGGACAACTGGCCCAGGTCGGCGGCCTGGCCTATCTCGGCGAACTGGCGAAGAACATTCCCTCGGTCGCCAACATCAAGGCCTACGCGCAGATCATCCGCGAGCGCGCCACCCTGCGCCAACTGATCGGCATCAGCAACGAGATCGCCGACAGCGCCTTCCACCCGGAAGGGCGCGGCGCCAACGAGATCCTCGACGAGGCCGAGCGGAAGATCTTCGAGATCGCCGAAGCGCGACCGAAGACCGGCGGGCCGGTAGGGATCAGCGATATCCTGGTCAAGACCATCGACCGCATCGACTACCTGTTCAACACCACCGAGGCGCTGACCGGGGTGTCCACCGGTTTCACCGACCTCGACGAGAAGACCAGCGGCCTGCAGCCGGCCGACCTGATCATCGTCGCCGGGCGTCCGTCGATGGGTAAGACCACCTTCGCCATGAACCTGGTCGAGAACGCGGTGATGCGCACCGACAAGGCCGTGTTGGTGTACTCCCTGGAGATGCCCTCCGACTCGATCGTGATGCGTATGCTCTCGTCGCTCGGGCGTATCGACCAGACCAAGGTGCGTTCCGGCAAGCTCGACGACGAGGACTGGCCGCGCCTGACTTCGGCGATCAACCTGCTCAACGACAAGAAGCTGTTCATCGACGATACCGCTGGCATCAGTCCCTCGGAAATGCGCGCGCGGACCCGTCGCCTGGTGCGCGAGCACGGCGACCTGGCGCTGATCATGATCGACTACCTGCAACTGATGCAGATACCCGGCTCCAGCGGCGACAACCGGACCAACGAGATTTCCGAGATTTCCCGCTCGCTGAAGGCCCTGGCGAAGGAATTCAACTGCCCGGTGATTGCCCTGTCGCAGCTCAACCGCTCCCTGGAGCAGCGACCCAACAAGCGCCCGGTGAACTCCGACTTGCGCGAATCCGGGGCGATCGAGCAGGACGCCGACGTGATCATGTTCGTCTACCGCGACGAGGTGTACCACCCGGAGACCGAGTTCAAGGGCGTCGCCGAAATCATCATCGGCAAGCAGCGTAACGGTCCGATCGGTACGGTGCGCCTGGCCTTCATCGGCAAATACACGCGCTTCGAGAACCTTGCCGCCGGCATGTACAACTTCGAGGACGAATGACCCGGCTTGGGTCTTGCCCGGCGGGCGCCTTACCATAGGCACCCGTTTCAGTTGCAGGACCCGATGCCATGCGTCCCCTCGTTGCCACCGTCGACCTTTCCGCCATTCGCCACAACTATGCCCTGGCCAAGCGCTGCGCGCCGCAGCGCCAGGCGTTCGCGGTGGTCAAGGCGAACGCCTATGGCCACGGTGCGCGCGAAGTGGTTACCGCGTTGCACGACGATGCCGATGGCTTCGCCGTGGCCTGCCTGGAGGAGGCCGCGGAAGTCCGCGCCTTGCACGCCAGCGCGCGCATCCTGTTGCTGGAAGGCTGCTTCGAGGCGAGCGAATACGCCCTCGCCGGGCAATTGCGCCTGGACCTGGTGATCCAGGGCGCGGAACAGGGCGAGGCGTTCCTCGCCGCCGGCCTGGATATTCCACTCAACGTCTGGCTCAAGCTCGACTCCGGCATGCACCGCCTGGGCTTCGATCCTGCCGCGCTGCGCGCCTGGCATGCGCGCCTGCGCAACCATCCTGGTGTGCGCGAGCTGAACCTGATCAGCCATTTCGCCTGCGCCGACGAACGCAACCATCCGCTCACCGAGCAGCAGCTGGAGAGTTTCCTCGGCCTGCTCGACCTGGATTTCGACCAGCGCAGCCTGGCCAATTCGGCGGCGGTGCTGACTATCCCGGCCGCCCACATGGACTGGCTGCGGCCGGGAATCATGCTCTACGGGTCGACCCCGCTGGCCGACCTGAGCGCCGCCGAACTGGGCCTGAGGCCGGCCATGAGCCTGGGCGCGCAGTTGATTTCACTGCGCGAGGTGGCCGTGGGCGAGAGCGTCGGCTACGGCGCCACCTGGATCGCCGAGCGGCCGGCGCGGATCGGCACGGTCAGTTGCGGCTACGCCGACGGCTATCCGCGTACCGCGCCAGCCGGGACTCCGGTACTGGTCGGGGGACGCCGCGCGACCCTGGCCGGGCGGGTCTCGATGGACATGCTGGCGGTCGACCTCTCCGACCTGCCGGAGGCTCGCGTTGGCGACCCGGTGGAGTTGTGGGGCGCCGGGTTGTCGGTGGACGAGGTCGCCCGTGCCTGCGGCACCCTCGGCTACGAGCTTCTGAGCAAGGTCACGGCCCGGGTTCCGCGACGCTACAGCCACTGATTCAGGAGATACGCTCCGGTGCCAGGGCGGTCGGCCAGGGGAGCGCCGGCGCGGTCTCGCGTTCATCGTCGGCAGCCATCGCATAGCCGGCGCGCCCGGCGCCCTTGACCCGGTACAGCGCCTGGTCGGCGGCCTTGTAGAGTTTGCCGAACTGCAGTGCGTCGCCGGGAAACAGGGCGACGCCGATGCTCGGTGTGATCACCAGCCACTGCTTGGCGAACTCCACCGGTTTCGCCAGTTCTCGCAGCAGGCGTTCGGCGATGTCGCGGGCATGCTGCTCGGCATTCGACCCGCCGACCAGCACGGCGAATTCGTCGCCGCCGAGGCGCGCCACGCAATCCTCGGTGCGCACGCAATGGCGCAGCCGCTGGGCCACGTTCTGCAGGACGAAGTCGCCGGCATCGTGGCCATGGGTGTCGTTGATCGGCTTGAAGTGATCCAGATCGATCAGCAGCAGCGCCATGCTGTTGCCGTGGCGGCGCGCGTCGTCCAGGGCACTTTCGGCGAACTCCATCAGGTGCCTGCGGTTGCCAAGCCCGGTCAGTGGGTCGTGATGGGCGGCGTACTGCAGTTGCGCTTCGCGCATCTGCAACTGGCGATTGGCCTCGCTCAGCTCGTTGGTACGGACTTCCACGGCGCGTGCCAGGTCGCGCTGGGCGCTGTGCAGCAGGGCCAGGCGCGCATTCTTTTCCTGGTCGGCCTGGTCCAGGGCCAGGGCCCTTTCCTGCTTCAGGTCCTGGATGCGCGAGGCGAGCGCCAGGGAGAACAGCAGGGCCTCCAGGGTCAGCGCCAGCGGGAAGACCATGGCGTTGGCCGAGGTCGGCTGGACCAGCGCGGTGGCGCGCATCACGCCAAGGCTGACGCTGCCGAGCACCAGGCCGAAGCCGACCAGGTACAGGCGCGCCGTGGCCGAACCCTGGCGCCAGCGCTGCACTGCCAGGCCGATGGCGATCGGCAGGTTGGCCAGCAGGGTCAGCGCCAGCACGCCGGCCGCCTGCCAGCGCCAGCCGGCGGCGTTGAACGCCAGGCAGGCAAGGAACAGCAGGCAACAGGCGTTCAGCAGGTGATGGGCCCAGCGTGCGTGCTGCCGGCTTTGCAGCAGGTTCTGGCTGAAGCGGATCACGCAGATGCCCCAGATCGCCAGCAGCGCCAGGCGGTCAAGCCACCAGGGCACCGCCCGCTCGGGCCAGAAATACTCGAAACCATGGCCGCTGATGCTCAGGGTCAGCACCAGCGCGCTGGCAGCGGTCAGCACGTACCAGAAATAGGCGCGATCGCGCAGGCTGGTGAAGAGGAACAGGTTGTACAGCAGCAGGGCGAGGATCAGCCCGTAGGCCATGCCGAACAGCAGGTTGCCCTGGCTGCGGTATTCCAGCAGTTCGTCGTGGCTCCAGAGCCTCAGCGGAAAGGCGTTGCCGCCGGGATCGTAGCTGCGCAGGTAGACGCGCAACGGCCCATCGCCGGGAGGGATCCGGAACAGCGGATGACGATAGGCGTGGTCGCGGCCCTCGGCGAAGGGCACCGCTTCGCCGCTGCGATGTTCGCGGAACCCGCCGCGCTCGTCGGGGAGGTACAGGCGCAGGTCGTGCAGGCTGGCGCTGGCGACTTCCAGCCACCAGCCGCCGGATACCGCCTCGCGTCTCGGCAGGTCGAGGCGCAGCCACCAGACGCTGCGACTGAGGCCGACGCTGGTGCGGCCGGCGGCGGCGACGAAGCGGCCGGCCTGCTCCGTTTGTTCGAGGTCCTCCACCGCCAGGTTGCCATCGGGGTCTTCGAGCAGGTCCAGCGAGCCGTTCAACCAGGCGCCGCTGGCCGGGGGCGCTGGAAACTCCGGCGCGGCGCGCGAAACGGCGCTGGCCAGTAGCAGGAAGATGACCGCGAGCAGGGCAAGAGGATGGCGCACGATGACTCTCCCGGGGGCCTGCCTTAGAGGCCGGGTGAGATGACGATGAATGGAGTATAGAAACAAGGTGGCGAAATGATGGCATTTTTTCGAAGCCGGCCGACGGCAGGCAATACCCAGTGAAAACGTCGGAATTGCTCATTTTTTGTGCTATATTCCGCGCCCGCGTTTTCGCGACCCCCTATTCCTAGAGATACCCCCTGGTGCCCGTGATGCAAGCCGCCAAGCCGCTGTTCGACTATCCCAAGTACTGGGCCGAGTGTTTCGGTCCGGCGCCCTTCCTGCCTATGAGTAGGGAAGAGATGGATCAGCTCGGCTGGGACTCCTGCGACATCATCATCGTCACCGGCGATGCCTACGTCGACCACCCGTCCTTCGGCATGGCCATCATCGGCCGCCTGCTGGAGGCCCAGGGGTTCCGCGTCGGCATCATCGCCCAGCCGGATTGGCAGTCGAAGGACGACTTCATGAAGCTCGGCGAGCCGAACCTGTTCTTCGGCGTGGCGGCCGGCAACATGGACTCGATGATCAACCGCTACACCGCGGACAAGAAGGTCCGTTCCGACGACGCCTACACCCCCGGCGGCCTGGCCGGCAAGCGCCCGGACCGTGCCAGCCTGGTCTACAGCCAGCGCTGCAAGGAGGCCTACAGCCATGTGCCGGTGATCCTCGGCGGGATCGAGGCCTCGTTGCGCCGTATCGCCCATTACGACTACTGGCAGGACAAGGTCCGCCGCTCGATCCTGATGGACGCCACGGCCGACATCCTGCTCTACGGCAACGCCGAGCGTGCGGTGGTGGAAATCGCCCAGCGCCTGGCCCAGGGCGAACCGCTGAGCGCGATCACCGACGTGCGCGGCACCGCCTTCGTCCGTCGCGACACCCCGGAGGGCTGGTTCGAGATCGATTCCACGCGGATCGACCGGCCGGGCAAGATCGACAAGATCATCAATCCCTACGTGAACACCCAGGACACCGCCGCCTGCGCCATCGAGCAGGAAAAGGGCGCGCAGGAGGACCCGCAGGAAGCCAAGGTCGTGCAGTTGCTGGCGAACCCCAGGTTGACCCGGGAGAAGACCGTGATCCGCCTGCCGTCTTTCGAGAAGGTGCGCAACGACCCGGTGCTCTATGCCCACGCCAACCGCGTGCTGCACCTGGAGACCAACCCGGGCAACGCCCGTGCCCTGGTGCAGAAGCACGGCGAAGTGGATGTCTGGTTCAACCCGCCGCCCATTCCGATGAGCACCGAGGAAATGGACTACGTGTTCGGCATGCCCTATGCCCGCGTACCGCACCCGGCCTACGGCAAGGCGAAGATTCCCGCCTACGAGATGATCCGCTTCTCGGTGAACATCATGCGTGGCTGCTTCGGCGGCTGCACCTTCTGCTCGATCACCGAACATGAGGGACGGATCATCCAGAACCGCTCGCACGACTCGATCATCCGCGAGATCGAGGAGATGCGCGACAAGGTGCCCGGCTTCACCGGCGTGGTCTCCGACCTTGGCGGACCGACGGCGAACATGTACCGCATCGCCTGCAAGAGCCCGGACATCGAGCGGCACTGCCGCAAGCCGTCCTGCGTGTTCCCCGGCATCTGCGAGAACCTCGATACCGACCACAGCTCGCTGATCGAGCTGTACCGCAAGGCCCGGGCGCTGCCGGGGGTGAAGAAGATCCTGATCGCCTCCGGCCTGCGCTACGACCTCGCCGTCGAGTCGCCCGAGTACGTCAAGGAACTGGTGACCCACCACGTCGGCGGCTACCTGAAGATCGCCCCGGAGCACACCGAGCGCGGTCCGCTGGACAAGATGATGAAGCCGGGGATCGGCACCTACGACCGCTTCAAGCAGATGTTCGAGAAGTTCTCGAAGGAAGCCGGCAAGGAGCAGTACCTGATCCCGTACTTCATCGCCGCCCATCCCGGGACCACCGACGAAGACATGATGAACCTGGCCCTGTGGCTCAAGCGCAACGGCTTCCGCGCCGACCAGGTCCAGGCGTTCTATCCTTCGCCGATGGCCACTGCCACCGCTATGTATCACTCGGGCAAGAACCCGCTGCGCAAGGTCACCTACAAGAGCGATGGCGTGACCATCGTCAAGAGCGACCAGCAGCGGCGCCTGCACAAGGCCTTCCTGCGCTACCACGACCCGAAAGGCTGGCCGCTGCTGCGCGAGGCGCTGGAGCGGATGGGGCGCGCCGACCTGATCGGCAATGGCAAGCACCACCTGGTCCCGACCTACCAGCCGGATACCGGCGAATACCAGAGCGCCCGGCGGAAGAACTCGACGCCGGCCGGCAGCAAGAAGGCCGGCAAGCTGCTGACCCAGCATACCGGCCTGCCGCCACGCGCCAGCGACGGCGGCAAGCCGTGGAGCAAGGGCCAGCAGAACAAGGCGACGGCCTTCGCCAAGGGCAAGAAGAAGTCGCGCCAGCCGAACATCCCGCGCTGATCGCCGGGGCGGCCCTGCCGCCCGCAAAGCGTGCGCGGCTGCAACCTTGCCTGCGGTCGCGCACCGTCGCAGTGCATTGCCGCGGCACGACCTCCTGGCCGCCCGGGCCTGACGGCGCTGGCACAAGTCTTGCGCTTCCGGGGCATCCCGGTCTTCACGAAGAACCGTCGTGGCGGACCCGGCAACGCCTCGTCGCTTCGCTCCGGCGTCGCGCCGCCGACTCCGCTACAGTGACCGCAACCCCAGCCCCGCGAGCCTTCGATGCCCGAGCTGCTTGCCCACTATCCGTTCACCGATACGGCCTACCACGAGTTGCTCGATCGCCAGGGCGGCGTGCGTCCCCATTGGCAGCGGCTGTTCCGCCAACTGGAGCGCAGCAGCCCTGAGCAATTGCGCCAGCGCCAGGCCCTGGTGGAACGGCAGATCCAGGAGAACGGCGTCACCTACAACGTTTACGCCGATCCCAAGGGCACCGACCGCCCCTGGGCGCTGGACCTTCTGCCGAACCTGCTGTCCGCCGCCGAGTGGGAGCCGATCGCCGCTGGTGTGGCGCAGCGTGCTCGGCTGCTCAATGCGCTGCTGGCCGACCTGTACGGCGACCAGCGTCTGCTCGCCGAAGGGCTGCTGCCCAGCGAACTGGTCTTCGGCCATCCGAACTTCCTCTGGCCGGCGCTCGGCATCCGGCCGCCCGGCGGGATTTTCCTGCACAGCTATGCCGTGGACCTGGCGCGCGATGCCGACGGACGCTGGCAGGTCCTTGCCGACCGCACCCAGGCTCCGTCCGGCGCGGGCTATGCGCTGGAGAACCGGCAGATCGTCTCGCGGGCCTTGCCGGAACTCTATCGCGACCTGCGCGTGCAGCATCTCGCCGGGTATTTCCGCACCCTGCAGGAGACCCTCGCCAGCCAGGCCGCCGGCGACGGCGAGACGCCGCTGGTGGTGCTGCTGACTCCCGGACGTTTCAACGAAACCTACTTCGAGCATCTCTACCTGGCGCGCCAGCTCGGTTTTCCGCTGGTCGAGGGGCACGACCTGACGGTGCGCGACGCCACCCTCTATCTCAAGACCCTCGGCGGCCTGAAACGGGTGCACGCGGTATTGCGGCGCCTCGATGACGATTTCTGCGACCCACTGGAATTACGTACCGACTCGGCGCTGGGCATTCCCGGCCTGCTCGAGGCGGTACGCCAGGGACGCGTGCTGGTGGCCAACGCACTGGGCAGCGGAGTGCTGGAGTCGCCCGGCCTGCTCGGCTTCCTGCCGCAGGCCTGTCGCCGCCTGCTTGGCGAGGAACTGGCGCTGCCCTCGCTCGACACCCGCTGGTGCGGCGAGCCGCAAGCCCTCGAGGCGATACTCGCGGCACTGCCCGACCTGGTGATCAAGCCGGCCTTTCCCGGCCAGCGCTGCGAACCTCTGTTCGGCCACGCCCTCGACAGTGCCGGCCTGGCATCCCTCGGCGAGCGCTTGCGCGAGCGCCCGCAGGCCTACGTGGCGCAACGCCTGGCGCAGTTGTCCCAGGCACCGGTCTGGCGCGACGGCAAGGCCGGCGTCGGCCTGCAGTCGCGGGCCATCGGCATGCGCGTATTCGCCGTCGCCGCCAGCGACGGCCGCTACTGGGTGATGCCCGGCGGCCTGACCCGCGTAGCCTCGGCGGCGGACGCCGAAGTGGTGTCGATGCAGCGCGGCGGGGCGAGCAAGGACACCTGGGTGCTGGCCGAGCGAGCAGTCGGCGGCGAGCCGTTGCGACCGCGCCGGCTCGGCGTGCGCGACCTGGTCCGCGAAGACCCCTACCTGCCGTCGCGGGTGGTGGAGAACCTGTTCTGGTACGGCCGCTATGCCGAGCGTTGCGACGACCATGCGCGCCTGTTGCGGGTGGTGCTGTCGCGCTACGTGGATGCCGATGGCGACGAAGAGGCGTTGCGCAGCGCCCTGGCCCTGGCCGGCGGCATCGGCCTGCTGCCCGGGGATGGCGAGCCGTTGGAAAGGTGCCTGTTGCGGGCGTTGCTCGACGAGCACTGGCCGGCGAGCCTGTGCGCCAACCTGCGGCGCCTGCACTGGGCGGCGGCGCAGGTGCGCGGGCGCTTGTCCGGGGAGAACTGGCTGGCCTTGCTGGAGCTGCAACGCGACATGCAGGCGCTCGATCCGGCACGCACCGACCTCGGCGAAGCGCTGGACTTCCTCAACCGGCTAGTGATGTCCCTGGCCGCGTTGTCCGGTTTCGCCCTCGACGACATGACCCGCGACGACGGCTGGCGTTTCCTGATGATCGGCCGGCGCATCGAGCGCGTGCGCTTCTTCGCCGAGAGCATCGCCGCCTTCCTCGACGGCGGTAGCGCCTGGGACGCCGGCGCGCTGGAGTGGCTGCTGGAGCTGGGTAACAGCGGCATCACCTACCGCTCGCGCTACCTGGCGTCGCCGCAGCTGGTCCCGGTGCTCGACCTGCTCCTGTTGCACGAGCAGAACCCGCACTCGCTGCGCTTCCAGTTGCAGGCCCTGGAGCGTTCGCTGGAGCGCCTGCACGAGGAGTTCGGCGCGCCACGCGAGCGGGAACTCAGGACCCTGGGCGAACGCCTGCGCAGCTTCGATCTGGCGGCCCTGGAAAGCCCGCTGTTCGGCGCGGCAGGACTCGACGAGGTGCTCGTCGGGCTGGCGCGACTGCTGCGCGACATCGCCGCCTGCGCCGGACAGGTCTCCGATCGGCTAGGCTTGCGCTATTTCGCCCATGTCGACGATGTCAGCCAGAGAACGGTATCCACCTGATGTCCGCACCCGCGCTTCGCTCCGTTCCGCTCCAGGGCGCCCGCTACCAGGTGCTGCACGACACCCATTACCGCTATGCGACGCCGGTCTCGCTGTCGCGGCAACTGGCGCATCTCTGGCCACGCGAATGCGCCTGGCAGGCCTGTCATGAGCGGGCACTGCTGATCGAGCCGGGGCCGAGCCGGCGCGAGGATGGCCACGACGCATTCGGCAATCCGCTGAGCCGGCTGGCCTTCGAGCGTCCCCACGAGGCGCTGCGGGTCAGCGCGCGACTGCAGGTCGAAGTGTTTGCCCATGCGCCGGCGCAACTGACCGCGTCGCCGGCATGGGAAACCGTCGCCGCCGGGCTGGCATTTTCCGGGCGGGCGCTGTCCGCCGCCGAGCTGGAAGCCTGCCGCTATCGCGTCGAGTCGCCCTATGTGCGCATCCAGCGGCGATTCGCCGAGTTCGCCGCCGACTGCTTCCCGCCCGGACGGCCGTTGCTGGTGGCGGCGGCGGCACTGATGGAGAAGATCTTCCGCGAGTTCGCCTTCGATGCGCAGGCCACCCAGGTGGCGACGCCGCTGGACGAAGTGCTGGAGCGCCGTCGCGGGGTCTGCCAGGACTTCGCCCACCTGATGCTCGCCTGCCTGCGCGCGCGCGGACTGGCGGCGCGCTACGTCAGCGGCTACCTGCTGACCCGCCCGCCGCCCGGACAGGCGCGACTGATCGGTGCCGACGCCTCGCATGCCTGGGTCTCGCTGTATTGCCCGGAGAACGGCTGGGTGGATTTCGACCCGACCAACGACCTGTTGCCCGACCTGGAGCACATCACCCTGGCCTGGGGGCGGGATTTTTCCGATGTGTCGCCGTTGCGCGGGGTGATCCTCGGTGGCGGTAGCCATGACCCGGAGGTGCGGGTGACGGTGCTGCCGCTACAGGAAACAGCCGGCTGATCAAAAAGCGATCGGTCTCGCGGAGGCCCTGCCGCCCGGGACTCCCGGACCTTTTCACCCAGGTTGTCCACAGCCTCGCCCACGCCGTTTGGGGACAACGAAGCGGTGCTCCGGCAAATTCGCGGCGCCGTGCTAGCTTTTCCAGAATCCGCTACGGACGTTGTCGGGCCAAGGGCCGGAGCCTGCCTTTCCGGTGCCAGGGGCGGTTCTCGTACGGAGCCAGACTCCTTCCTTGCGCACGGTGAGCGATATGGATGACACGACGATCGTCAACGTAGGTACCGAGAAGATCAACGCGCTCTGGGCGACGGTGTCCCAGTACGCCTTCGCCTTCGGCATCAAGATTCTCGCGGCCATCGCCTTCTGGGTGATCGGCCGCTGGCTGATCGGCTTCGCCGTCGGCATGGTGCAGAAATCCCTCGAGCGGCAAAAGGTCGATCCCACCGTGCTGCGCTACGTGGGTTCGTTCATCACGGTGACCCTGAACGTGCTGCTGGTGGTGGGCATCCTCGGTTTCTTCGGCATCCAGACCACCAGCCTGGCGGCGCTGATCGCGGCGGTCGGCCTGGCCATTGGCATGGCCTGGTCGGGATTGCTGGCGAACCTGGCGGCCGGCGGCTTCATCATCGTCCTGCGGCCGTTCAAGGTCGGCGACTTCATCTGCGCCGGCGGAGTGACCGGCACGGTCAAGGAGATCGGCCTGTTCACCACGGCGATCAACACTCCGGACAACGTGCTGACCATGGTCGGCAACAACAAGATATTCGGCGACAACATCCAGAACTTCACCCACAACCCGTTCCGCCGGGTCGAGTTGAAGGCGCAGCTTTCCGGTGCCGCCGACTACCAGGCGGCCATCGCCCTGCTCAAGCAGCGCGTCGCGGCGATTCCCAACGTGCTCGGCGAGCCGCCGGTGGACGTGGAGATCCTCGAGTTCAACCTGGTCGGGCCGGTGTTGGCGGTGCGCCCGTATTGCCACAACGACCATTACTGGCAGGTCTATTTCGATACCAACAAGGTGATCAAGGACGCCCTCGGCGCCGACTTCCCGGCACCGATGCCGGCGCAGACGGTGATCGTGCAGCAGTCCGCCGGCGCCTGACGTTTCCCGCTCGGCACCGACGCCCCGTCCTGCGGGGCGTTGGCGTTTGTGCGCGGACCGGGTGGCGGGCCGCGCGGAGAAAACGGGCCATCGGCGAGTCCAACGGGCACCCCGGCGAACAAGGTATAGTGCGGGCCTGCAACCGTCGCCGCAGCCGGCCGGGTTTCATCGGGAAAAGGATTCCGTGTGTTCTTCAGATTGCTCTTGATCGCCGTCCTGCTGGCGGTATCCGCGTGCAGCTCCAAGGCTCCCGGCCCGGGGGCGTCGGTGCCGAAGGTCATGCGCGGCGAGTATCGCGTCAAGCGCGGCGACACCCTCTATTCGATCGCCACCCGGCACGGCTGGAACTACAAGGACCTGGCGCGCGCCAACGGCATCCGCCCGCCCTACGCGGTCAAGGTCGGCCAGGTGGTGCGCTTCGACGGGCGCAAGTCGACCTACGTCGCCAGCAGCCGCTCCTCGTCTAACACCCGTGCGCGCAAGCCGCCGCCTCCGCCGCCGTCGGTGACCCTGCGCGGCTGGCAGTGGCCGATGAAGGGGCCGGTGATCCGCCGCTTCTCCAGTTCCGACAAGCTCAACAAGGGCATCCGCATCGCCGGCACCCTGGGCCAGCCGGTGCAGGCCTCGCTGGCCGGCAAGGTGGTGTTCGCGGTGAACAACATGCGTGGCTACGGCAACCTGGTGATCATCCAGCACGGTACCTCGTACACCAGCACCTACGCGCACAACAGCCGCTTGCTGGTGAAGGAGGGGCAGATGGTCGGCAAGGGCCAGAAGATCGCCGAGGCCGGTTCCTCGGATGCCGACCGGGTGCAGCTGTACTTCGAGATCCGCCAGAACGGCCGGCCGCTCGACCCGCTGAGCCTGCTGCCGCCGTCCTGAGAGAGGAGCGGATCACTGCGGGGTGCGGTCGACCCACTTCGGCGCCACGCTCGGCGTCCAGGCGGCGAGGGCATCGAGCAGCGCCGCCGGGCTGGCGCCGCGCTGCAGCATGCCGCGGTGTTCGGCGCGGACGAAACGTTCGTCGACCAGGTGGTCGAGGAAAGTCAGCAGCGGGTCGTAGAAACCGTTCACTTCGAGCAGGCCCAGCGGCTTGGCGTGGTAGCCCAGTTGGCCCCAGGTCCAGACCTCGAACAGCTCTTCCAGGGTGCCGAGCCCGCCGGGCAGGGCGATGAAGGCGTCGGCCAGTTCGGCCATGCGTGCCTTGCGCGCGTGCATGCCGTCTACCACTTCCAGGCGGGTCAGGCCCTTGTGGCCGATCTCGGCCTCCTGCAGGCTCTGCGGGATGATCCCGATCACTTCGCCGCCGGCGGCCAATGCGGCGTCCGCCACGGTGCCCATCAGACCGACCGCGCCGCCACCGTAGACCAGGGTCAGGCCGCGCTCGGCCAGGTGCCGGCCGAGGGCCACGGCGGCTTCCTGGTAGACCGGGGAAGCGCCGGGGCTGGCGCCACAGAATACGCAGACGGAACGCAAGGTCATGATCGACTCCTGTCGGGGGTGGAAAAAGGCGCACAGGGTAGCGGCTGGGAGCGCTTCGACCAAGCCGTGCGAAGCGTTGCCGGACGTTGCGTCGCAGGCGCGAAGCGGCACATCTGTGCTAAAACAGGAGTTCCCCGTAGTAAACGCCGGGCAGATCCCGCTCGATGCCCCGCCACGTCCGGTTCGGGTTTGACCTGAATCAGTGGAACTCGGTGCCCGATCGGGCAGTCTGCTCTTTCAGGATTCATCGCCCAACCTGCCTAGGAGGCTGCTCCATGCTACGTAAACTCGCTGCGGTATCCCTGCTGTCCCTGCTCAGTGCGCCGCTGCTGGCTGCCGAGTGCTCGGTGGACATCCAGGGTAACGACCAGATGCAGTTCAACACCAATGCCATCACCGTCGACAAGAGCTGCAAGCAGTTCACCGTCAACCTGTCCCACCCCGGCAACCTGCCGAAGAACGTCATGGGCCACAACTGGGTACTGAGCACCGCCGCCGACATGCAGGGCGTGGTCACCGACGGCATGGCTTCCGGCCTGGACAAGGATTACCTGAAGCCCGACGACAGCCGCGTCATCGCCCACACCAAGCTGATCGGCTCGGGCGAGAAGGACTCGGTGACCTTCGACGTCTCCAAGCTGAAGGAAGGCGAGCAGTACATGTTCTTCTGCACCTTCCCGGGCCACTCCGCGCTGATGAAGGGCACCCTGACCCTGAAGTGATGCGCGAGCGATCCGCTGCATGAAAAAGCCCGGCCGCTGCCGGGCTTTTTCATGGGCGCGCGCCGGGCTCAGCGCGCGTAGCGTGCCGCCATCGCCTCGCCGGCCAGTTGGTGCACGCGCCGGGTCGGATGCCACTCGTCCCAGAAGTAGTACTGGTCCGGGTTGGCGCAGGCCGGGCGGACGCTGGGCTGGGTCGGCTGGCAGGGCGCGTCCAGCTCCACCAGGCCATAGCGCGCCGGGTTGCGCCGCAAGTGGCGGCTGAAGGTGAGATGGTCGAACCAGCTCAGCTCCAGGCCGCGGGTCTTGCGCAGGGCAGCGAGCTGGATCGGCAGGCTGGCGTTGACTGCCTGCAGGTAGCGCTGCGCCCGCTCGACCCGGTTACCGGCGACCACCGCCGGGACCACGCTCAGGTCGGTCGAACTGACCACCAGGAAGCGTCGTGCGCCGGCCTCTCCGAGACGCTGCACCGCGGCGCGGATGTTCGCCACGCTGCTGCCGGCCAGTTGTTCCAGGGGCTGCTCGCCGGCGAAATCCTCGTGCTCGAAGAAATCGTTGGCGGAGACGAAGATGAAGTGCAGCGCCTGGCCATCGACCGGCTTGCCGTCCAGCGTGGCGAGGTAGGCGTCGACCTGGCCGGCGAGGCCGGTATGGCGGTAGGCGCTCATCCAGCCGTAGTAGTTGTCCGCTCCGCTCTTGGCGCCGCCCACCGCATGGTCGGCCAGTTGTGCGCCGAGCTGGCGGGCGAGTACCTCGACGGCGGTCGGGCCGTTGCTCCAGCGGCCCTGCCAGTAGACTTCGCCGGGCAATGCCTGGGCGCCGGCGATGCCCTTGGCGAGCATCTCGCGGGTCAGTCGCTGGCTTTCGCCGTTGTCCGAATAGCTGTCGCCGAAGGCGTGGATCTGCCGTACCGGCGCGAGCAGCGGGGATGTGTGTCCGCAGGCCTGGCCGGCCAGCAGGACACCGAGGAGCAGGGCGGGGAGACGGGTGCACATGGCTGGCCTTCGCAGGGATACAGCTTCCTTCTAGCGCGCCGCCGCGCGGACTTGAAGACCTGGTTGCGACAGGTACATTCCCGCCCGCGACAAAGGCCCGTCGACGACGGGCCTGCCGCACGGACCGGGAGGCTCAGGGCGCCTTCGGCAGTTCGCGCTTGTGCTGGGTCTTGTGGTAGGTGTCGACGATCACCCGCGCGGCTTCCTCGCGCAGCGGCTGGCCGTGCAGGAAGGCGTCGATCTCGGCATAGGTGACGCCGTGGGAAGCCTCGTCCGGATGGCCGGGGCGCAGGTCCTCGAGGTCGGCGGTGGGGATCTTCTCCACCAGGTTCTCCGGAGCGCCGAGGGCGCGGGCGAGGGCGCGTACCTGATGCTTGGCCAGGCCGCTGAGCGGAGCGAGGTCGCAGGCGCCGTCGCCGAACTTGGTGAAGAACCCCATGACCGCCTCGGCGGCATGGTCGGTGCCGATCACCAGGCCGCCGCGGGCGCCGGCGATGGCGTACTGGGCGACCATGCGGATGCGCGCCTTGATATTGCCGATGACGAAGTCGCTCTTCGCCGGCTCGAGTCCTTCCAGGGCTTCCAGCTGTTCCGCCAGGGCTTTCACCGAAGGACCGATGTTGACGGTCTGCTCTTCGTCGGCGCGGATGGTCGCCAGCGAAGCCTGGGCATCGGCCTCGTCCTGCTGCACCTGGTAGGGCAGGCGCACGGCGATGAAGCGGTAGGCCTGGTCGCCGGTCTGCTCGCGCAGTTGCTCGACGGCGCGCTGGGCCAGCAGGCCGGCGGTGAGCGAGTCGACGCCGCCGCTGATCCCCAGCACCAGGGTCTTCAGCCCGGCATCCTTCAGACACTGCTGGATGAAGGCGATGCGCCGGGCGATCTGCGCCTGCACGTCGGCCTCCGACTGGAACGGCGGCTGGACCTGCAGGGCTTGGGCGATGTCGCGTTGGATCTGTTGCATGTTCGGGCTCCCGTTAGGTGCGAAAGGATTAGGCCGGCACGTTGAAGACGTGGCGGAGGTAGGCGACGAAGTTCTCGTCGCGGCATTGGGTCTTGCCCGGGGCGTCGGATATCTTCGCCACCGGATGGCCGTTGCAGGCCGTCATCTTCAGGACGATGTTCATCGGCTCGACTCCCTGGATGTCGCAGGTCAGGTTGGTGCCGATGCCGAAGCTGACGTTGATCTTGCCACGTAGCGCGCGGAACAGCTGCAACGCCTTGGGCATGTCCAGCCCGTCGGAGAACACCAGGGTCTTGCTCAGCGGGTCGATACCCAGGCGGCGGTAGTGGGCGATGGCTTTCTCCGCCCAGGCCAGCGGGTCGCCCGAATCGTGGCGCAGGCCGTCGAAGAGCTTGGCGAAGTACAGGTCGAAGTCGTCGAGGAAGGCATCCATGGTAATGCAGTCGGTCAGGGCTATGCCGAGCTGTCCGCGGTACTCGCGGACCCAGCAGTCCAGTGCCGCTTGCTGGCTGTCGACCAGCCGCGGGCCGAGTTGCTGGTGGGCCATCAGCCATTCGTGGGCCATGGTGCCGATCGGCTTGAGATCGTACTCGCGGGCCAGGTGCACGTTGCTGGTGCCGACGAAGCGCCCGGGGAAGTCGCGCTTGAGGATATGCACCACTTCCTCCTGGGTGCGGTAGGAGAAGCGCCGGCGGGTGCCGAAGTCGGCGACCTGGAATTCCGCGAGTTCCTCGCTGCTGGCCTGGGCGGAGAGCCAGTCGAGCTTGCGGTAGAGCTGCTCGCCGACCTGTTCCAGGACCACCTCGCGGTAGCGATAACGGTTGCGCACCTCGCTGACGATGGCCAGCAGCGGCACCTCGAAGAGGATCACGTGCAGCCATGGGCCGCGCAGGCGGATTGCCAGTTGGCCATCCTCGATGCCGGTGTGCACGTAGCGCAGGTTGAAGCGGAACAGGCTGAGGAAGCGGATGAAGTCCGGCTTCATGAACGGGATGCGTTCGAGGAAGGCGAGTTGGTCGGCGGTTACCTCGACTTCGGCGAGGCGCTCGATCTGGTAGCGGATCTCCGCCAGGTACGGACGCAGGTCCTCGGCGTTGCGGCAGCGGAATTCCCACTCCACTTCGGCGTTGGGGTAGTTGTGCAGCACCGCCTGCATCATGGTCAGCTTGTAGAAATCGGTATCGAGCAGGTTCTGCACGATGCGCTCGGCAAAGACGCTTTCGGCCATGTTCACTTCTCCTTGTCGGCGCCGGTGAGGGCGCTATCCAGTCGTTCCAGGTCGGCGCAGAGGATCACCCCGGCGTCGCGCATCTCGTCGCAGGCCCGCTGCGCGGTGTCCTCGGCGATGGCCCGGCAGGCGGGCAGGTAGAGCAGCACCTCGAAACCGGCGCGGCGCAGTTGCAGGGCGGTGTTCTTCACGCAGTAGTCCAGCGCCAGGCCACCCACCAGCACATGGCTCACGCCATTCTGCCTCAGGTATTCGATGACCCCGGTGCTGCGGCGTTCCGCCAGATCGTGGTAGCAGGCGCCGTAGGGATGCAGGTCCGGCTCCACGCCCTTCCAGACGAAGAAGTCGTAGTCGATCGGCCGCGGCAGTTCGTCGAGCAGCTCGAAACCCGGCGTACCCGGTACGCAGTGGCTCACCCAGGTCAGGTCGGCATCCGGATAGGCCAGCGGCCGCAGCATCTGCTCGGCGCTTTCCACTACCCAGGCAGCCTTCGGGCTGTGCGCGTCCTTGCTGCCCAGGCGCAGCGCGGCGCGGCTGGCCAGTTGGTTGAGGGCGGCGCCGATGGCGTCGCCGCCGGGCACCGGCAGTTCGTCCGCGCACAGCGGGGTGAAGCCTTTCTGGGCGTCGACATCGAAGCTGGCGATCTTGCTGGGACGATTCATGGAAGCCTCCGCTTGACGGGTTGGGGCTGAATGTGGGTACATAATTCATCACGTGAAATAAGTCGTCAAGCACTTGTACTACAAAATTTCGCAGTGGAAGGTATTTTCTATGCGTGATGAAATAAGTTACCGGATTCGCCGACTGCCTGCCGGGATGAGCGGCGGACGCGCCCCCGACTTCGCCCTCGCGGTCTACGGTGGGGCGTTCGACCCGCCGCACCCCGGCCATGAGTCGGTGATCCGCCGGGCGCTGCTTTGCGCCGAACGGGTCGCCCTGGTGCCGAGCCACCGCCACGCCTTCGGCAAGCGCATGGGCGATTTCGAGCTGCGCTGCCGCTGGCTGGCGCGGCTGGCCCGGCGGATCGATCCGCGGCGGGTGTATTGCGAACCGATCGAAGCAGGATTGATGCCTGATTGTCCGGCGGTCTACAGCATCGACCTGCTGGAAGCGCTGGCCGCGCGTAGCGGCCTGGCGTCACCGCGGATCGCCCTGCTGATCGGCGCCGACAACGAGGCGGAGCTGCCGCGCTTCGAACGCGCCGCCGAATTGTGCTGGCGCTTCGGCCGGCTGGTGGCGGAGGAGCGGCTGCCGCTGCACAGCTCGATGATCCGCCAGCGCCTGCGTGAAGGGCTGGCGGTACCGGAGGCCTGGTGCCTGCCGGAAGTGAAGGACGAACTGCACTGCTATGGCGGCGAACGCCAGGCGGGCTGAAGAGAGGAGTGACGATGAGTTCAGCGGAAGTATTGGCCAGCGTGGATATCGTGGCGTTGCGCCTGAACCCCGGGCACGGACTGGAGCTGTTGCTGATCCGCCGCGCCCAGGCGCCTTTCGCCGGCCAGTGGGCCTTGCCCGGCGTGCTGGTCAACGGCCGCAGCGCCGACCACAGCCTCGACGACGCGGCGGTGCGCGCCCTGCGCGACAAGGCGCGGCTGGAGCCGGCCTACATCGAGCAGGTGGCCACGGTCGGCAACGCGGTACGCGACCCGCGCGGCTGGTCGCTGAGCGTGTTCTACCTGGTGCTGGTCGGTCCGGACACCCGGGTGGAGGACGACGACCTCGACTTCGTGCCGCTGCGCGACGTTCGCAGCGAGCGCTTCGCCCTGCCGTTCGACCACGCCCAACTGGTACAGCAGGCCTGCGAGCGCCTGGCGAGCAAGTCGGTGTACAGCGCCCTGCCGCTGTTCCTGCTGGCGCCGCGCTTCACCGTGGCCGAGGCGCTGAAGGCCTTCGAGTGCGCCATCGGCCAGGAAGTCCAGCATTCCAGCCTGCGCGGGCGCCTGGAGCGGATGAAGGAGGCTGGCTGGGTCGAGGACACCGGCGAACGCCAGCGTCCGCCCATGGGGCGCCCGCAACACGTCCTGCATTTCACCCCGAAGCCGGGCGGCGCCTTCGTTTTCGACCGCAGCCTGCTGGCGTCCTGACAAACGGGTGCGGCAGGGCCGGTGAGGCCGCTCCCTGCCGCGCTTGCTAGACGGTGAAGCGCTGGATCTGCTGCTCCAGTCCGTTTGCCAGCTTCGCCAGCTCGACACTGGAGGTGGAGGTCTTCACCGCGCCCTCGGCGACTTCGCCGATGCTGGCATTGAGCGAGTCGATGTTCTGGCTGACCTCGCTCGCGGTGGCGGTCTGTTCTTCCGTCGCCGTGGATATCTGCGCGTTGCTCTGGGCGATACCTTCGACCGCCTGGGCGATGAGACCGAGCGCCTTTCCCGCCTCGTGGGCGCGCTGGACGCTGACCTGGGCCTGCTCGCGTGACTGCTGCATCACGCTGACCGCGCTGCTGGCGCCTGCCTGCAGGGCTTCGATCATCTCGCGGATGGTTTCGGTGGCCTTGTGCGTATTGGTGGCCAGGCTGCGCACTTCATCGGCGACCACCGCGAACCCGCGTCCGGCCTCGCCCGCCCGTGCGGCTTCTATCGCGGCATTGAGGGCGAGCAGGTTGGTTTGCTGGGCGATGTTCTGGATGACTTCCAGAACGGTGCTGATTTCCTCGGTCTTGTTGCGTAGCGTGTCGATGACGGCTCCCGCCTCTCCGACCATGACCGACAGGCCCTGGATGGCGTCGAGGTTCGCATGCACGAGTCCGGTTCCGGTGTGCGCCTCGCTGTTCGCCGATTCCGCGCTGGCTGCGGCGGCCTGGGCGTTCCGCGCCACGTCCTGGACCGCCATGCTCATCTGGTGTACCGCCGTGGCGACCATGTCGGTCTGGTCGCCCTGGGACGTGGCGACATGGCTGACCTGGTTGCTGATGGCACTCATCTCGTCCGAGGTGATGGTGAGCTTCCTGGCTGTCTCGGCGAGATGCCGAAGCAGCGCCTGCTGGCTTTCCAGCATCATATTGAAGGCGCGCGCCGTATCGGACACTTCGTCGCGCCCGCGCGCATCGGCGCGGAGCGTGAGATTCGAGGAGTCCTGCACGCGGCGGATCACCCCGCGCAGATCGGAAAGCGGGCGCATGATCGACAGGCTGATGAACCAGGCCGCGGCGACGATGAGGACCAGGGCTGCGGCGCCGATGAGCAGGAAGGTGGTGCGCATGGAGTCGTAGCGTTTCTCCATCTGCTCGTTGAGCTTGGCGCCTTCACTGAGCTGCAGGTCGATCAGCGTCGACAGCGCGGTTCCCAGCGGATCGAACGCACCATACATCTCGCGATTGAACGTGCCGGCCTCGACGTTTCGCAGGCTTCCGGCCCTGGCCTGCTCGCCGTATGCCAGGGTCATCCGCTTGACCCGTTCCAGGGTGGGGACCAGCGACTCGATGATTTCCTTCTCGGCGGCAGTCCGGTGGTCTGCGGAATAGTCGGCCCACGACTTCTCGATGCGCGACAGCGCCCCACTCAACTCCTGCTGCAGGCGCTCTTCATCGAAGACCCCCGCACGGTACTTGTGCAGGGCGTCGACCACGCTGACCGCAACGGCGTCGGCGACGATCTTGAGCTGGCTGATGGGCTTCATCCGGTTGTTGAAAAGGTCCTGGAAGCTGGCATCGAGTCGACTGGCGTTGGCCAGCGCCATCGCGATGACCGTGACGAGCATCGTCAGCGGTAGCAGCGCCAGGACCAGCAGGCGGATTCGAACCGTGACGCCAGTGAGCATGGGACGTTCCGAGGTGAACCGAGTGAGAGTAAAGATGGTTCCGCGCAGCGGAAACGTCAAACCGGGCCGTGGCGCGTCTGGCGGGGGCCCGCTGAGGGTTGCTCCTGCTCCAGGCGCTCTACCATCCACTCGATGAAATGGCGCACCTTGGGGACTTCCGCGGCATGCTCGGGATAGGCCAGGTAGTAGGCCTCCTGGCTGGGCAGGGCGTGCGGCCAGGCGATCGCCAGCTTGCCTTCGGCGAGTTCCTCCTCGACCAGGAAGCGCGGTAGCAGGGCTACCCCGCAACCGGCCTGGGCGGCGCGGATGCACATGTAGAAGGTGTCGAAGCGTGGACCGTGGTAGCAACCCTGGCAATTTCGCTCCAGGCTGGCGAACCAGTCGTGCCAGGCCTCCGCGCGGCTGGCGTTCTGCAGCAGCACCAGCTCCGCCAGTTGGGTCGGTTCGTCCAGTCCGCCGGCCGGCAACAGGGATGGCGCGCAGACCGCCACCAGTTGTTCGCCGAACAGGCGGATGCACTCGGCGCCCGGCAGGGTGCCGGGGCCGAAGAAGAACGCCAGGTCGCAATGGCCCTGGCGCAGGTCGTCCGGTTCCAGTTCCTGGCGCAGGTCGAGGTGGATGTTCGGGTGGCGGTGGCGCCAGCCGTTCAGTTGCGGGATCAGCCAGCGCGCGCCGAAGGTCGGCGGGGTCGCCACTCGCAGCACTTCGGTCTCGCCGCCGTAGGAAAGCAGGAAGCGGGTGGACAGCTCTACCTGTTGCAGGATGCGTCGTACCTCGGCCAGGTACAGCTCGCCGGCCGGGGTCAGTTGCAAGCGCTTGCGCACCCGGCGGAACAGGGCGTGCTGCAGTTGCTCCTCGAGTTGCGCGACCTGCTTGCTCATGGCGCTCTGGGTCAGGCTCAACTCTTCGGCGGCGCGGGTGAAGCTCAGGTGCCGGGCTACCGCTTCGAAGCATTGCAGGGCGGTCATCGACGGCAGGCGGCGTTTGTTCAGCATGGCGGGTTTCCTGGCGCGGGTGGAGCGGGCGGAACGCGTTATATGAATAAACGGAATGACGTGGGGAGGAAAGCTCGCTTGCCGGAGTGCCGCGCGACGCTTATTACTGCCGGCAAGTCTCGCGATAGAGCATTCGCTGGCTTATGACGAATCCGTCACAGGGTTTTGCGCCGAACGTGGCGTCGCTAACGGATATGTTCATGTCGTATTCGAATCGACTTTTTCCGCCAAGTACCGAATTACGGGAAGTTCATGTTCATATTAATTTTAAAAACCGCTCTGTCCTGCACTTTCATTGAAAAAGAGGACCTCAATTAGTGCGTGGAACGCACCAGTGACGTGCAGTTTCTAACCGCTTCAATATCGTTGTAGAGTTATTCCTAGGAACGGTTCAGGCCTTGTGAAGCCTGGGCTGTAGCTCTCCGAAGGGGATTCGGAGAAATGCCTAAATGACTGATTTCCAATAACAAAGATAAAAACGGAAAGGAGGGCTAAAGTTCTTGTGGCCGGCCACTCAGGAAAAAAACGAATGGCACGCCGCTTGCTCTGCCTGTTGAGCGAAACACAACAACAACATCGTAGTTACGAGCGCCAACATCATCCTCAGGAGCAACACCCCATGTCCAAGAAGCTGTTCAGAAAAGGCATCCTGGCTCTCGCGGTTTCATCCGTGATGGGTCTTTCCACGCATGCGCTGGCCGACGTCGTGATCGGCGTGGCCGGACCGCATACCGGCGCCAACGCCTCCTTCGGCGAGCAATACTGGCGCGGCGCGTCCCAGGCGGCGGAAGACATCAACGCGGCGGGTGGGATCAACGGCGAGAAGATCAAGCTGGTCAAGGCCGACGACGCCTGCGAACCGAAGCAGGCCGTGGCCGTGGCCAACCGCCTGGTGGACCAGGACAAGGCCATCGCCGTGGTCGGCCATTTCTGCTCTTCTTCGACCATCCCCGCATCCGAGGTCTACGACGAGGCCGGGATCATCGCCATCACCCCCGGTTCCACCAACCCGCAGGTCACCGAGCGCGGACTCTCCGGGATGTTCCGCATGTGCGGCCGCGACGACCAGCAGGGCGTGGTCGCCGGCGACTATATCGTCAACGTGCTCAAGGCCAAGAAGGTCGCGGTGATCCATGACAAGGACACCTACGGCCAGGGCCTGGCGGACGCCACCAGGGCGCAACTGAACAAGCTCGGCGTGAAAGAGGTTCTCTACGAGGGCCTGACTCGCGGCGAGAAGGACTTCAACGCGCTGGTCACCAAGATCCGCGCCTCCGGTGCCGAGGTCGTCTACTTCGGCGGCCTGCATCCGGAAGCCGGTCCGCTGGTACGGCAGATGCGCGAACAGGGACTGACCGCCAAGTTCATGTCCGACGACGGCGTGGTCACCGACGAACTGGCGACCACCGCCGGCGGTCCGCAGTACGTCAAGGGCGTGCTGATGACCTTCGGCGCCGACCCGCGGCTGATCCCCGACGGCAAGGCGGTGGTGGAGAAATTCCGTGCCGGCGGTTTCGAGCCGGAAGGCTACACCCTCTACTCCTACGCCTCGATCCAGTCCCTGGCGGCGGCCTTCAACGGCGCCGGCGCCAACGATCCGGCCAAGGCCGCCGAGTGGCTGAAGTCGCATCCGGTGCAGACCGTGATGGGCAAGAAGGAATGGGACAAGAAGGGCGACCTGAAAGTCTCCGACTACGTGGTCTACGAGTGGGACGACAAGGGCAAGTACCACCAGTTGCCCTGATCGCGCTCGACCGCCATGCGCCGGGCACAGGCCCGGCGCATGGGTAAGTCCGGGAGCTGCTGAAGTGCTCGCCCGTGCTTGCCGCCGTAGTGCGGATTCACCGAAGACGTCTGCGTGTGGTCGGTCTGGAGTCCCGCGATCCGGGGCCGTTTCAGTAGCACCCGTCCGCTTTCACCGGCGAGCGCCGGCGCGCCTTACAAAGGCCGTCGCGATTCGCCCTGAAGAGACTGAAAAATGGACGGCATCTTCCTCCAGCAAATGATCAACGGGCTGACCCTCGGCTCGGTCTACGGCCTCATCGCCATCGGCTACACCATGGTCTACGGCATCATCGGCATGATCAACTTCGCCCACGGCGAGGTGTACATGATCTCCGCCTACCTGTCGGCCATCGCCCTTGCCCTGCTGGCCTTCTTCGGCCTGCAGAACTTCCCGCTGCTGATCCTCGGCACCTTGCTGTTCACCGTGCTGGTGACCTGCACCTACGGCTGGGTGATCGAGCGCATCGCCTACAAGCCGCTGCGCAACTCCACGCGCCTGGCGCCGCTGATCTCGGCGATCGGCATGTCGCTGATCCTGCAGAACTACGTGCAGGTGGCGCAGGGACCGCGCCAGCAGGGGATCCCGACCCTGCTCGACGGCGCCCTGAAATTCCACGTCGGCGACGGTTTCGTCCAGCTCACCTACACCAAGCTGTTCATCCTGATCGCTTCGCTGATCGGCATGGCGGTGCTGACCTACGTGATCCGCTACACCAAGCTCGGGCGCATGTGCCGGGCGACCCAGCAGGACCGCAAGATGGCTTCGATCCTGGGGATCAACACCGACCGGGTGATCTCCTACGTGTTCGTCATCGGCGCGGCGATGGCCGCCCTGGCCGGGGTGCTGATCACCATGAACTACGGCACCTTCGACTTCTACGCCGGCTTCATCATCGGCATCAAGGCGTTCACCGCGGCGGTGCTCGGCGGCATCGGCTCGCTGCCCGGGGCGATGCTCGGCGGCCTGGTGCTGGGAGTGGCCGAGGCGCAGTTCTCGGGGATGGTCAACACCGACTACAAGGACGTGTTCGCCTTCTCGTTGCTGGTACTGATCCTGATCTTCCGTCCCCAGGGCCTGCTCGGCCGCCCGCAGATCGCCAAGGTGTAAGGGGACGACGATGAGCAACGAGACTTCCATCGATCTCAAGCAGTGCGTCGTCGATGCCGTGCTCTCCGGGTTGATCGCCCTGGTGGTGTTCGGCCCCATCGTCGGCGTGGTCCTCGACGGCTACGGCTTCAACCTGCATTACGAGCGGGTCGGCTGGATCATCGCGATCGTGATGGCCGGGCGCTTCCTGCTCAGCCTCTACCTGCAGACCCGCGGCGGGCGCGCCGTGCTGGAGCGCTTCGAGGGGGCTGGCAGCGGCGTCCACGTCCTGCCGCCGGGCTACAAGACCCGCTTGCGCTGGATCGTGCCGCTGATCCTGGTGGCCGCGGTGATCTTCCCGTTCTTCGCCAGCAAGTACCTGCTGGCGGTGGTCATCCTCGGCCTGATCTACGTGCTGCTGGGCCTGGGCCTGAACATCGTGGTCGGCCTCGCCGGGCTGCTCGACCTCGGCTACGTGGCCTTCTACGCCATTGGCGCCTATGGCCTGGCGCTGGGCTACCAGTACCTCGGCCTGGGCTTCTGGACCGTCCTGCCGCTGGCCGCGCTGACCGCCGCGGTGGCCGGGGCGATCCTCGGCTTCCCGGTGTTGCGCATGCATGGCGACTACCTGGCGATCGTCACCCTGGGCTTCGGCGAGATCATCCGCCTGGTACTGAACAACTGGCTGTCCTTCACCGGCGGGCCGAACGGCATGCCGGCGCCGGCGCCGACCTTCCTCGGCCTGGAGTTCGGCCGCCGGGCCAAGGATGGCGGGGTGCCGATCCACGAGTTCCTCGGCATCGCCTACAACCCCAACATGAAGTTCCTGTTCATCTACGTGGTGCTGTTCCTGGTCGTGCTGCTGGTGCTCTACATCAAGCACCGGCTGACCCGGATGCCGGTCGGGCGCGCCTGGGAGGCGCTGCGCGAGGACGAGATCGCCTGTCGCGCGATGGGCCTCAACCATGTGCTGGTGAAACTCTCGGCGTTCATGCTCGGCGCCTCCACCGCGGGACTGGCCGGGGTGTTCTTCGCCAGCTACCAGGGCTTCGTCAACCCGTCCTCGTTCAACTTCTTCGAGTCGGCGCTGATCCTCGCCATCGTCGTGCTCGGCGGCATGGGCTCGACGGTCGGGGTGGTGATCGCCGCCTTCGTCCTCACCGTGGCGCCGGAGCTGCTGCGCAGCTTCGCCGACATCCGCGTGCTGCTGCTCGGGATACTCATGGTGGTGATGATGATCTGGCGGCCGCGCGGGCTGATCCGCATCAGCCGGGTGGGCTTCGCCCCGCGCAAGGGGGTGGCGCCATGAGCGACAAGATCCTCAGCGTCGAGCACCTGATGATGCACTTCGGCGGCATCAAGGCGCTCAACGACGTCAACCTCGACGTCGAGCGCGGTTCGATCACCGCGCTGATCGGCCCCAACGGCGCCGGCAAGACCACCGTGTTCAACTGTCTCACCGGCTTCTACAAGGCCACCGGCGGCAACATCCTGCTCAACACCCAGGGGCGCACCACGGACGTCATCCAGGTGCTCGGCGAGCCGTTCCAGCTGGACGACTTCGTCAAGCCGCCGCAACTGGGCAGTCGCCTCTACTACAAGATGTTCGGCGGCACCCACCTGGTGAACCGCGCCGGGCTGGCGCGGACCTTCCAGAACATCCGCCTGTTCAAGGACATGTCGGTGGTGGAGAACCTGCTGGTGGCGCAGCACATGTTCGTCAACCGCAACCTGCTCGCCGGCATCCTCAACACTCCCGGCTATCGCCGCGCCGAGAGCGAGGCGCTGGACCACGCGTTCTACTGGCTGGAGGTGGTCGACCTGGTGGACTGCGCCAACCGCCTGGCCGGCGAGATGTCCTACGGCCAGCAGCGGCGCCTGGAGATCGCCCGGGCCATGTGCACGCGGCCGGAACTCATCTGCCTGGACGAACCGGCCGCCGGCCTCAACCCGGCCGAGACCCACGCCCTGAGCAACATCGTCCGCTACCTGCGCGACCACCACGGGATCACCGTACTGCTGATCGAGCATGACATGGGCATGGTGATGAACATCTCCGACCACATCATCGTGCTCGACCACGGCGACGTGATCGCCCGTGGCAACCCCGAACAGATCCGCCATGACGAGAAGGTGATCGCCGCCTATCTCGGTGCCGACGAAGAGGAGCTGTCATGAGCGCGGCGTTGCTGGAATTCCGTGAGGTGGACGTGTTCTACGGGCCGATCCAGGCGCTGAAGAAGGTCTCGCTGCAGGTCAACGAGGGCGAGACGGTGAGCCTGATCGGCGCCAACGGCGCGGGCAAGTCGACGCTGTTGATGTCGATCTTCGGCCAGCCGCGTGCGGCGGCCGGGCAGATCCTCTATCGCGGCCAGGACATCCGCCAGAAGTCGGCGCACTACGTGGCGTCCAACGGCATCGCGCAGTCGCCGGAAGGACGCCGGGTGTTCCCCGACATGAGCGTCGAGGAAAACCTGCTGATGGGTACCATTCCCATCGGCATGGACCACGCCGAGGAGGACATGCAGCGCATGTTCGAGCTGTTCCCGCGCCTGAAGGAGCGGCGCAACCAGCGCGCCATGACCATGTCCGGCGGCGAGCAGCAGATGCTCGCCATCGCCCGCGCGCTGATGAGCCGGCCGAAGTTGCTGTTGCTCGACGAGCCCTCCCTGGGCCTGGCGCCGATCGTGGTCAAGCAGATCTTCCAGACCCTGCGCGAGCTGGCCAGGAGCGGCATGACCATCTTCCTCGTCGAGCAGAACGCCAACCATGCGCTGAAGCTCTCCGACCGCGCCTACGTGATGGTCACCGGGGAAATCCGCATGAGCGGCAGCGGCGAAGAACTGCTCGGCAACCAGGAGGTGCGCAACGCCTATCTCGGCGGACATTGAGCACGCCCCGCCCCGGCTGCCTGGCCGCCGGGGCGGGCGCTGCCCTGGAGCCACGGAGGAAACTCGACTTATGCACAGCCTGCGCTTTTTCAGCAACGCCGAGGTCGCCGAGCGCCTGGCTTATCCACAACTGATCGAGGCGTTGCGCATCGGCCTGGCCAAGCCTTGCAGCGCGCCGCTGCGCAACTGCCATGCCTTGCCGGCGCAGGCCTCGCTGCTACAGATGCCGGTGTGGCAAGCCGGCGCGGGGATCGGCGTGAAACTGGTGACGGTGTTCCCTGGCAATGGGGCGCGTGGCCTGCCGGCGGTGGCCGCGGTGTTCGCTCTGTTCGACGGCGAAGACGGTCGCCCGCTGGCGTTGCTGGAGGCTTCGGAGCTGACCGCCCGGCGTACCGCCTGCAGCTCGGCGCTGGCCGCCGACTACCTGGCGCGGGACGATGCGCGGCGCCTGCTGGTGGTCGGCTGCGGAACCCTGGCTGCGCACATGGTGCGGGCCCACGCCTGCGTGCGCGACTATCGCCACATCGACATCTGGGGCCGCGATCCGGCCAAGGCCGCCGCGCTGGCCGCCCGGCTGCGCGAGGAGGGCTACCCGGCGCGAGCGGCCGACGGGTTGCGCGCGGCGGTGGAGGCGGCCGACTGCGTCAGTTGCGTTACCACCTCCCGCGAAGCGCTGGTGCGCGGCGCATGGCTGAAGCCGGGCGTCCATCTCGACCTGGTCGGCGCCTTCCTGCCGTCCATGCGCGAGACCGACGCCCTGGCGGTGGCGCGCGCGCGGGTCGTGGTGGATACCCGCGCAGGCGCGCTGGAAGAGGCCGGCGACCTGTTGCAGGCGATCGCCGAAGGCGCCATCGGGCGCGAGGCGATATCCACCGAACTGCGCGACTTGCTGGGCGGGGCAGGGCGGCGCGGCGATCCCGGGGAAATCACCCTGTTCAAGTCGGTGGGTTATGCGCTGGAGGACCTGGTCGCCGCGCGCCGGGTTGTGGATAACGCCGCCTGAGGTTGTTCAGGATTTCTGTGCGGGGGCTTGTGGATAAGGTGGGTAAGAACCGCCAAACCCCCGAATCGGCGAGGGTTATGCGTGGCTGGTCAGAAAATGAACAGCGCTCGCGCCAGGTACTTATCCCCAACGCGTGGTCATCCCGCTGCCACAGTTGTTCAGGAAAACTGTGCGACGCCCTGTGGACAAGTTGGTGGCTGTTCGCTTCGGCCCAGGCACGGTGCGGGTTCCGCGAGGTTGGTCGTTTTTTGAGCAGACGCCTCGGCAAACTCGTGCGCAACTGTATGGCCAACCGGGCACGGCGAGGCTCTAGAATCCCCGGACATCGTTTTTCCGCCCCGTACGAGGAGATGCCCATGTCGTCCACCCTGTTCATCACCGGCGCCACCTCAGGCTTCGGCGAAGCCTGCGCCCGTCGTTTCGCCGAGGCCGGCTGGTCGCTGGTGCTCACCGGCCGTCGCGAGGAGCGTCTGCAAGCCCTGGCCGGTGAGCTTTCGGCGAAGACCCGGGTGTTGCCGCTGACCCTGGACGTGCGCGACCGCGCGGCGATGAGCGCGGCCGTGGACAACCTGCCGGAAGAGTTCGCCACCCTGCGCGGCCTGATCAACAACGCCGGCCTGGCGCTGGGCACCGACCCGGCGCAGTCCTGCGACCTGGACGACTGGGACACCATGGTCGACACCAACATCAAGGGCCTGCTCTACAGCACGCGCCTGCTGCTGCCGCGGCTGATCGCCCACGGCGCCGGGGCGAGCATCGTCAACCTGGGTTCGGTGGCCGGCAAGTGGCCCTATCCGGGTAGCCATGTCTACGGCGGCACCAAGGCTTTCGTCGAGCAATTCTCCCTGAACCTGCGTTGCGACCTGCAGGGCACCGGGGTGCGCGTGACCAACCTCGAGCCGGGGTTGTGCGAGAGCGAGTTCTCCCTGGTCCGCTTCGGCGGCGACCAGGCGCGCTACGACAAGACCTACGCCGGAGCCCATCCGATCCAGCCGGAAGACATCGCCGAGACCATCTTCTGGATCATGAACCAGCCCGCCCACCTGAACATCAACAGCCTCGAGATCATGCCGGTGAGCCAGTCCTGGGCCGGCTTCGCCATCCACCGCGAAAGCTGACCGGCGGAGGCGGCCGGGGCACGCTATGATGCCCCGGACGTCCCGATCGAATAAGCGAATTCCATGAGCAAACCGGGCCAACGCGTGCTGGCCGAGCTACGCAAGCTGATCGCTTCCGGCGAACTCGCCGCCGGCGAGCGCATCGTCGAGATTCCCACCGCCGAACGCCTGCAGGTCTCGCGCATGCCGGTGCGCATCGCCCTGCGTACCCTCGAGCAGGAAGGCCTGCTGTGCAAGACCGGGCGCGGCTACAGGGTGCGCGCGGTGACCCGCGAGGATATCGCCGGCGCGGTCGAGGTGCGCGGCGTTCTGGAAGGCCTGGCGGCACGCCAGGCGGCCGAGCGCGGGCTGTCCGCCGAGGCACGGGCGACCCTGGAGGAATGCCTGGCCGAGGGCGACCGATTGTTCGCCAACGGCCAGGTCCTGCTGGAGGAGCTGGAGCGCTACCAGCGCATGAACATGCGTTTCCACCGCACCATCATCGAGGCCAGCGGCAACCCGGCGATCGCCGTGGCGCTGGCGCGCAACGACCACCTGCCGTTCGCCTCGGTGAGCGCCCTGGCGGTGGATCGCGACAATCTCGAGCAGGAATTCCGCCGTTTCAACTTCGCCCACATGCAGCACCACGCGGTGGTCGACGCGCTGGTCAACGGCCAGGGGGCGCGCGCCGAGGCGATCATGCGCGAGCACGCCAACGCGACCCTGCGCTACGCCGACTACTTCGATCCGGCGCGGCAGGGTGTCACCGTGCTTCACGGCGACGTCGCCGCCGACTAGAGATCCAGCACCAGCCGTGGGCTGCGCGAACGCGAACAGTAGGGCGTGAAGCAATCGTTGGCGGCCTGCTCCTCTTCGCTGAGGTAGAGGTCGCGATGCTCCGGCTCGCCGTCCAGCACGCGGGTCAGGCAGGTGCCGCAGATGCCCTGCTCGCAGGAGGCCGGCAGGTCCACCCCGGCTTCGCGCAGGGCCGCCAGCACGGTCTGCCCGGCGGCGACCCGGATCAGCGCTCCGTTGCTCGCCAACTGCACTTCGAAGGTGCCGTCCGCACTGGCGTCTCGTGGCGCGGCGGCGAAGTGCTCGCGATGCAAGCGGCTTGCTTCCCAGCCCAGTTCGCGGGCGCTTTCTTCGATCCACTGCATGAAGCCCGCCGGCCCGCAAAGGTATAGCTGGGCGTCGCGCGGACTGGTCGCCAGCAGGGCGCGAAGGTCCGCGCGCCGGCTGCTTTCGCCGTGGTCGAAGTGGCAGTGCACGCGGTCGGCGAAGGCGCACCGGCCAAGGTAGTCGACGAAGGCCGCGCGCTCGGCGGAATGCGCGCAGTAGTGCAACTGGAAGTCGGCGCCATCGCGGGTCAGGCGTTCGGCCATCGCCAGCAGCGGCGTGATGCCGATGCCGCCGGCGAACAGCAGGCGCGGACCGGGCTCCGGCGACAGCGGGAAGAGATTGCGCGGCTCGCCGATGCGCAGCCGCTGGCCGACCCGCAGTTCGGCGTGCAGCGTGGCCGAGCCGCCGCGCGAGTCGCGGCAGCGGAGTACGGCGATACGGTAGTGGCGCGGCCGTTCGGCGGGGCCGCAGAGGGAGTACTGGCGGACCAGGCCGTTGGGCAGGTGCAGGTCGATGTGTGCGCCCGGCTCGAAGGACGGCAGGGCCGCCCCGTCGGCCCGGAACAGTTCGAAGCTGTGGATATCCTGCGCCTCCAGGCGGATGGCGCCGACGATGACCTCGATCATGGCGAAGGCTCCCGTCAGGCCTGGGCGCGGTTGGGGGCGGCGGCCTGGCGCTCGTCCGCCAGCAGGCGCTCGATGATGCGCCGGGCCTGCACGCCGCCGGCGTCGATGTTCAGTTTCAGCAGGTCGCGCCGTGGATGGCGCAGCAGGTTGCGCTGCTGGCTTTCGAGCATTTCCAGGTCTTCGCCGAAGATCTTTCCCTGGCCTTCGCGAATGCTCTCGGTGAGCGCCTGGTCGTGGGCCTGGAAGTTGCGCGCCATGCCCCAGAAGTACCAGATGGAAGTGGCGCTCTCCGGGGTGATGAAGTCGACCACGATGCTCGCCGCCTTGCGCTCCGCCGGCGCCTGGTAGCCGCCGTGGCCGGCGTGGGCCACGCCGACCTCGATCAGCACGTGGCTGGGCGGCGTGAAGCGGCAGATCTGCCAGCGGTCCACCGCCACGTCGTCGGCCAGGCCGTTGCCGCGCAGAGCCATGCGCCAGAACGGCGGGGCCATGACATTCTGCATGTGGCGGCTGGTGATCACCTCGTCGCCTTCCACCCGCGTGGTCGGCGCGGCCTCGTCGATTTCCTTCTGGCCGATGCTGGACGCATGGACATAGGTCTCGTGGGTCAGGTCCATCAGGTTATCGATCATCAGGCGATAGTCGCAGTGGATGTGGTACAGCCCGCCGCCATAGGCCCAATCGGGGCTTTCCGCCCATTCCAGGCGGGGTATCAGCGCGGCGTCGGCCTGTTCTTCCGCGCCCGGCCAGACCCAGACGAAGCCGTGCCGTTCCTGCACCGGGAAGCGACGGATGCAGGGGAAGCCGCGGACCCGCTGGCCGGGCATCGCGCGGGTGCGACCGTCCTCGCCCATTGCCAGGCCGTGGTAGCCGCAGACCAGCACGCCGTCCTCGACGAAGCCCAGCGACAGCGGCGCGCCACGGTGCGGGCAGAAATCCTCGAGGGCCGCCACGCGGCCGTCCTCGCCTCGGTAGAAAACCATCGGCTCGTCGCAGATGCGTCGGCCGAGCGGCTTGCCGGCCAGTTCGTCGGGGGTGCAGGCCACGTACCAGGCGTTCTTCGGAAACATCGTCGGATCCTCTCGTTGTTTTTGTAATTGGATCCAATGATTCGCGAGGCAACTTTTCCAAGTCAACCGCTTCTGTACAAAAAATAATCTGTTCGATAGTCGCACATAAAAAACTTCAGGAATAAATTGCCAAATTATCTCGTTCCAGAGCCTTTCTCGGATTTCGCTGACAGTGGGATATCCGCTGGCCATCCGTTTTCTTGTCGCCAAAATGGATCCAATAGGATTGCGGCATCGACGCAACGGTGCCAGGGTGCCTGCGCTTGCCGTGCCTACAACAACAAGAAAAAGGGTCTTCCCGATGATGGATTCCTGCATTCCCGCGCCTCGCTCCCGCCTGCCGTCGCTTCTTTCCTGTCCGCTCGGGGAGGGCCGCCCATGAACCGGGACTTGCGCCGCGCTCTCGACGACGAACCGATGCGTCCGTTCCAGTGGCTGGCGGTGGCTGTGTGCATCGTGCTCAACCTGATCGATGGCTTCGACGTGCTGGTGATGGCCTTCACCGCATCCTCGGTGGCCGCCGAATGGAACCTTGGCGGCGCCGAGATCGGCCTGCTGCTCAGCGCCGGCCTCTTTGGCATGGCCGCCGGCTCGCTGTTCATCGCGCCCTGGGCCGACCGCTGGGGGCGCCGCCCGCTGATCCTCGCCTGCCTGGCGCTGTCGGGCCTGGGCATGCTCGCTTCGGCGCTGAGCCAGGCGGCCTGGCAACTGGCGTTGCTGCGCGGGCTGACCGGACTGGGTATCGGCGGCATCCTCGCCAGCAGCAACGTGATCGCCAGCGAGTACGCCTCGCGCCGCTGGCGCGGCCTGGCGGTAAGCCTGCAGTCCACCGGCTACGCGCTCGGCGCGACCCTTGGCGGACTGCTCGCGGTATGGCTGATCGGCGCCTGGGGCTGGCGCTCGGTGTTCGTCTTCGGCGCTGGCCTGACCCTGGCGGTGATCCCGCTGGTCTGCCTGTGCCTGCCGGAGTCGCTGGACTTCCTCCTGGCGCGCCGGCCGCCGCGGGCGTTGCAACGGGTCAACGCGCTGGCCCGGCGCCTGGGCCGCGCGGCGCTCGCGGAACTGCCGAGCCCGCCCGGTGGCGGAGCGGAGCACGGTAGCCGCCTCGCCCGGTTGCTTTGCGTTGCCCAGCGACGTACCACGCTGCTGCTCTGGGCGCTGTTTTTCCTGGTGATGTTCGGCTTCTACTTCATCATGAGCTGGACGCCGAAGCTGCTGGTCGCCGCCGGCCTGTCCACCGCCCAGGGCATCACCGGCGGCACCCTGCTGAGCATCGGCGGGATCTTCGGTGCCGCCTTGCTCGGCGGGCTTGCCGCGCGCTTTCGCCTGGAACGGGTGCTGGCGCTGTTCATGCTGCTTACCGCCGCTCTGCTCGCGCTGTTCTCGCTGAGCGCCGGGCTGCCCGGCGCGGCCTTGCCGCTGGGACTGCTGATCGGGCTTTGCGCCAACGCCTGCGTGGCCGGCTTGTATGCCCTGGCGCCGAGCCTCTACGACGCTTCGGTGCGCGCCACCGGGGTCGGCTGGGGGATCGGCGTCGGTCGCGGCGGGGCGATCCTCTCGCCGCTGGTGGCCGGGCTCCTGCTCGACGACGGCTGGCAGCCGCTGTCCCTCTATGGGGCGTTCGCGGCGGTGTTCGTCGTCGCGGCCGCCGTGTTGCCGCTGCTCGGTGCGCGGCGTCGCGAGCGCTCGCCGACGCTGGGAGACGCTGCGTGAGGGCCGCCGGCGTTTCAGCGTTGGGCGGCGATGATTGCCTCGGCGATGGTGGTGCGGAACCAGTTCAGCGCCGCCGAGCGTTCGCTGCTCTCGTGCCAGTGCAGGGAGACGTCGAACGGCGGCAGGGTGAAGGGCAGTTCGAGCATGCGCATGCCGCCTTCGGCGACGAAGCGATAGGCGATCTGCGCCGGCAGGATGGTCAGCAGCTCGGTACCGGGAATGATCTTCGGCAGCACCGAGAAGTGCGGCACCCGCAGGCTGATGCGGCGCTGCACCTGCATGGCCTCGAGCACGTCCTCGGCGATGCCGTGGCCGGAGGTACGGGTCACCACGATGTGCCGCTCGGCCAGGTACTGCTCCAGGCTCAGGCTGTCGCCGATCCGCGGGTGGCGGTCGCTGAGCAGGCACACGTAGCGCTCGTGCAGGACCCGCTGGCTGCGCGCGCCGGGCACCGGCTGGCGGCAAATCGCCGCGTCGACCTTGGCGCTGCTCAGCCAGGCGCCGACCTCGTCCACCTGCAGCGGCAGCACTTCCACTTCGGCGAACGGCGCGTCGCGGGTCAGGCGTTCGAGGATCAGCGAGAGGAAACCCACTTCGCCGAGATCGGTGAGGGCGATGCGGAAACGTCGCTCGGTGGTCGCCGGATCGAAGTGGCGAACGCTCTGTACCGCGCCCTCGATGCGCGTCAGCGACTCGCGGAAGGTGCCGTAGAGCTGCTCGGCGACGAAGGTCGGCTGGATGCCGTCGCGGGTGCGGGTGAACAACGCGTCGTCGAACAGTTCGCGCAGGCGCGCCAGGGCGTAGCTCACCGATGGCTGGGTGACGAACAGGCGCTCCGCGGCGAGGGTCACGCTGCCGGCTTCGTAGAGGGTGACGAAGGTGCGGATCAGGTTGAGATCGATCGGACTCATATAGACCAGTTCTATTTTTTATAGAAAGAGTATCGATTTGATTGATTATCGAGCGGCTGCAACAGTAGCGCAAATCCAGGAAACGAGCTTGAAGGCCTGCATGAAAACCGTCCATTCCGCGTCTTACGAGATCCTCCGTCGCCACGGCCTGACCACCGTCTTCGGCAACCCCGGCTCCAACGAGCTGCCGTTCCTCAAGGACTTCCCCGAGGATTTCCGCTACATCCTCGGCCTGCACGAGGGCGCGGTGGTCGGCATGGCCGATGGCTTCGCCCTGGCCAGCGGCCGCCCGGCCTTCGTCAACCTGCATGCGGCGGCTGGCACCGGCAACGGTATGGGTGCCCTGACCAACGCCTGGTACTCCCATAGCCCCCTGGTCATCACCGCCGGGCAGCAGGTGCGCTCGATGATCGGGGTCGAGGCGATGCTCGCCAACGTCGATGCCGGACAACTGCCCAAGCCGCTGGTGAAATGGAGCCACGAGCCGGCCTGCGCCCAGGATGTACCGCGCGCGCTGAGCCAGGCGATCCAGACCGCCAGCCTGCCGCCGCGGGCGCCGGTGTACCTGTCGATTCCCTACGACGACTGGGCGCAACCGGCGCCGGCCGGCGTCGAACACCTGGCTGCGCGCCAGGTCAGCGGCGCCGCGCTGCCCGCGCCGGCATTGCTGGCCGAACTCGGCGAGCGCCTGTCGCGCTCGCGCAACCCGGTGCTGGTGCTCGGTCCGGACGTCGACGGGGCGAATGCCAACGGCCTGGCCGTGGAACTGGCGGAGAAGCTGCGGATGCCGGCCTGGGTCGCGCCGTCGGCCTCGCGTTGTCCGTTCCCCACTCGCCATGCCTGCTTCCGCGGCGTGCTGCCGGCGGCCATCGCCGGGATCAGCCGGCTGCTGGACGGCCACGACCTGATCCTGGTGGTCGGCGCGCCGGTGTTCCGCTATCACCAGTTCGCCCCCGGCGATTACCTGCCGGCCGGCGCCGAGCTGGTGCAGGTCACCTGCGATCCCGGCGAAGCGGCACGGGCGCCGATGGGCGACGCGTTGGTCGGCGACATCGCGCTGACCCTCGAGGCACTGCTCGAACAGGTCCGCCCCAGTGCGCGGCCGTTGCCCGAGGCGCTGCCGCGACCGCCGGCGCTGGCCGAGGAGGGCGGACCGCTGCGGCCGGAAACCGTGTTCGACGTGATCGATGCGCTGGCGCCGCGCGACGCCATCTTCGTCAAGGAGTCGACTTCCACCGTGACCGCCTTCTGGCAGCGCGTGGAGATGCGCGAGCCGGGCAGCTACTTCTTCCCGGCCGCCGGTGGACTCGGCTTCGGCCTGCCGGCGGCGGTCGGCGCGCAACTGGCGCAGCCGCGGCGGCAGGTGATCGGGATCATCGGCGACGGCTCGGCCAACTATGGCATCACCGCACTCTGGAGCGCCGCGCAATACCGTGTGCCGGCGGTGTTCATCATCCTCAAGAACGGTACCTACGGCGCCCTGCGCTGGTTCGCCGGGGTGCTCGAGGTGCCCGATGCGCCGGGGCTCGACGTGCCCGGCCTGGACTTCTGCGCGATCGCCCGCGGCTATGGCGTCGAGGCGCTCCACGCGGCCACCCGCGAAGAACTGGAAAGCGCCTTGAAGCATGCCCTGGCCGCTGATCGCCCGGTTTTGATCGAGGTGCCGACGCAAACCATCGAACCCTGATGTTCCACGGCGCCGCCCCATGCCAGAGTGGGCGGTGCCGACCGACGCCCGCGTGCGCCCATAACAAGAACAAGAGAGAGGTTGGTATGAACAGGCAATCCGCTGCGGCGGTGATCGACGCTGCCCGCTTTAACCGTACTCACTGGCTGATCCTCGGCTGGGGGTGTTTCATCATGCTGTTCGACGGCTACGACATGGTCATCTACGGCTCGGTGGTGCCACGCCTGATGCAGGAGTGGCAGCTGAGCCCGGTGCAGGCCGGCACCCTCGGCAGTTGCGCGCTGTTCGGCATGCTCTTCGGCGGCACCCTGCTGGCGCCGCTGGCGGACCGTTTCGGCCGGCGCCGCCTGGTGATCGCCACCACCCTGCTGGCGAGCCTCGCCGCCTTCCTCACCGGGCACGCCCGCGACCCGCTGGAACTGGGCGCCGGACGCTTCTTCACCGGCCTGGCACTGGGCGCGCTGGTGCCCAGCGCGATCAACCTGATCAGCGAATTCGCCCCGGCCGGGCGGCGCAGCACCCTGGTCACGGTGATGTCGGCCTTCTCGGTGGGCGCGGTGCTCTCGGCGCTACTGGCGATCGCCATGATCCCCGCCTGGGGCTGGCAATCGGTGTTCTACGTGGCGGTGCTGCCGGTACTGGCGGTGCCGCTGATGTTGCGCTGGTTGCCGGAGTCGGCGGCGTTCCTCGAACTCAAGGGCCGCCGCGCCGAACTGGACGCGCTGCTGCGCAAGGTCGATCCCGACTACCGGCCCGGCGCCGAGCGGGCGAACGCTGTCGCGGCCGAAGCGCCGAGCGGACGGGTCGCCCAGTTGTTCGAGGGGCGCCAGGCAGTGGGCACCCTGCTGCTGTGGGTGGCCTTCGCCATGTGCATGCTGATGAGCTACGGGCTCAACACCTGGTTGCCGAAACTGATGGCCGGCGGCGGCTACGCCCTCGGTTCGAGCCTGGCGTTCCTCGTCACCCTGAATGTCGGGGCGACCCTCGGTGCGTTGTTCGGCGGCTGGCTGGCCGACCGCCTCGGCGCCGGCCGCACCCTGGTGCTGTTCTTCGCCCTGGCCGCGGCCTCCCTGGCGGCCCTCGGCCTGGGGCCAGGCCCCTGGCTGCTCAACGGCCTGCTGGTGGTGGCCGGCGCCACCACCATCGGCACCCTGGCGGTGATCCATGCCTACGCCGCGCAGTTCTATCCGGCCTGGGTGCGCTCCACCGGGGTCGGCTGGGCCGCCGGCGTCGGCCGCCTCGGCGCCATCGCCGGGCCGATGCTCGGCGGCAGCCTGCTGGCCCTGGAGCTGCCGTTCCAGCAGAACTTCCTGGCCTTCGCCGCGCCCGGCGTGATCGGCGCGCTGGCGATCGCCTGCATCCACCTGCGGCCGCGCGTGCCGGCGGAAGCGTCCGTCGACGCGACGGCGAAGAAACCCCTGTGATTTTCGAAAGAGGAGAAGAGCGATGAGCGATTCCCGTTATACCGACCTCGGTCTCCAGCCCCTGGCCGGCGAGTGGCGCCACGGCCGGGCCGGCCGCCGGCTGAAGGTGAGCAACCCGTTCGACGGCAGCCTGCTGCTGGAGATCGAGCAGGCCGACCGCGACGACCTCGATGCCGCCTACGCCAAGGCCGCCGAGGTCCAGCCGGCATGGGCCGCGCTCGGGCCCTCGGCACGCGCGGCGGTACTGTACAAGGCGGTGGAGGTGTTCGACCGCCGCCACGAGGAGATCGTCGACTGGATCATCCGCGAGTCCGGCAGCACCCGCCTGAAGGCCGAGATCGAATGGGGCGCGGCGCGCGCGATCACCCTGGAGTCGGCGTCGTTCCCGGCACGGGTGCACGGGCGCATCGTCGAGTCCGACGTGCCGGGCAAGGAAAGCCGGGTCTACCGCAGCGCCATCGGCGTGGTCGGGGTGATCAGCCCGTGGAACTTCCCGCTGCACCTGACCCAGCGTTCCATCGCCCCGGCCCTGGCGCTGGGCAACGCGGTGGTGGTCAAGCCGGCCAGCGACACGCCGGTCTGCGGCGGACTGCTGCTGGCGCGGATCTTCGAAGAGGCCGGGCTGCCGGCCGGGCTGTTCAGCGTGGTGGTCGGCCCCGGCAGCGAGATCGGCGACGCCTTCGTCGAGCACCCGGTGCCGGGCCTGGTGACCTTCACCGGATCGACCCCGGTGGGCCGCAACATCGGCCGCATCGCCAGCGGCGGCGCGCACCTCAAGCACGTGGCGCTGGAGCTGGGCGGCAACAGTCCGTTCGTGGTGCTCGGCGACGCCGATCTGGAGCAGGCGGTGAATGCCGCGGTGTTCGGCAAGTTCCTCCACCAGGGGCAGATCTGCATGGCGATCAACCGCATCATCGTCGAGGACAGCCTCTACGACGCTTTCGCCGCGCGCTTCGTCGAGCGGGTCAAGGGTCTCCGGGTCGGCGATCCGCAGCGCGCCGATACCGCGGTCGGGCCGATCGTCAACGCGCGCCAGCTCGAAGGCCTGCTGGAAAAGATCCGCCTGGCCCGCCAGGAAGGCGCCAAGCCGCTGTACGAGGGCGGCGTCGATGGGCAGTTGCTGGCTCCGCACGTATTCGGCGAGGTCACCGCGACGATGGAGATCGCCCGCGATGAAATCTTCGGCCCGCTGGTCGGCCTGCTCCGCGCGCGCGACGAGGCGCATGCGCTGGAGTTGGCCAACGCCAGCGAATACGGGCTGTCCAGCGCGGTGTTCAGCCGCGACCTGGAACGCGCGGTGCGCTTTGCCCGCCAGCTTCGCGCGGGGATGACCCACGTCAACGACATTCCGGTGAACGACGAGGCCAACGCGCCCTTCGGCGGCGAGAAGAACTCCGGACTTGGCCGCTTCAACGGCGACTGGGCCATCGAGGAATTCACCACCGACCACTGGATCAGCGTGCAGCACGCGCCGCGCCAGTACCCGTTCTGACCCTGGCGGCGGGGCCCGCGCCCCGCTGCTGACCCGACCGTCGTCGCCAGGTGGCCCGCAGAGGCTGCCGGGGCTCGGTCGTCCCTGAAAAACGGAGCACAATAACAATGAAAATCCGTCGTAAAACCGCAGTCCCGCGCAATGCAGGGGCGGTCCTGCCGATGCTCGCCTGTCTTGCCGCGCAAGCTGCCGAGGGCGGCTTCCTGGAGGATGCGAAGACCGACCTGGTCCTGCGCAACTATTACTTCAACCGCGATTTCCGCGACCACGATGCCGGCAAGAGCCTGGTGGACGAGTGGGCGCAGGGCTTCATCCTCAAGTTCAGTTCCGGCTATACCCCGGGCACGGTCGGCGTCGGCCTCGACGCCATCGGCCTGTTCGGCGTGAAGCTGAACAGCGGACGTGGCACCAGCAATTCCGAGCTTCTTCCGTTGCACGATGATGGTCGCGCGGCGGACGACTATGGGCGTGTCGGCGTGGCCGCCAAGCTGCGCGTTTCGGCCAGCGAATTGAAGATCGGCGAGATGCTCCCGGACATTCCGCTGTTGCGCTACGACGACGGACGCCTGCTGCCGCAGACGTTCCGCGGCTTCGCCGTGGTTTCCCGCGAGCTGCCGGGTCTGGCCCTGCAGGCCGGACGCTTCGACGCGGTGAGCCTGCGCAATTCGGCGGACATGCAGGACCTGTCGGCCTGGAGCGCGCCGACGCAGAAATCGGACGGTTTCAACTACGCCGGTGCCGAATACCGCTTCAACCGCGAGCGCACCCAACTGGGCCTGTGGCACGGGCAACTGGAGGACGTCTACCGGCAGAGCTACGCCAACCTGCTGCACAAGCAGCGTGTCGGCGACTGGACCCTGGGCGCCAACCTCGGCCTGTTCGTCGACCGCGACGACGGCGCCGCGCGCGCCGGCGAGATCGACAGCCATACCGTCTACGGCCTGTTTTCTGCCGGCATCGGCCTGCACACCTTCTACCTTGGCCTGCAGAAGGTCGGCGGCGACAGCGGCTGGCAGTCGGTCTACGGCAGCAGTGGGCGGAGCATGGGCAACGACATGTTCAACGGCAACTTCACCAACGCCGACGAACGCTCCTGGCAGGTTCGCTACGACTACGATTTCGTCGGCCTCGGCTGGCCCGGCCTGATCGGCATGGTCCGCTACGGCCATGGCTCGAACGCCACCACCAAGGCCGGTAGCGGTGGCAAGGAATGGGAGCGCGATGTCGAACTCGGCTACACCGTGCAGAGCGGTCCGCTGGCGCGGCTCAACGTGCGCCTCAACCACGCCAGCAACCGACGCAGCTTCAACAGCGACTTCGACCAGACGCGGCTGGTGGTGAGTTATCCGTTGTCGTGGTGACGGACGCTGTCTCGCCGCTCCTCCGGACAGTTCCGGAGGGACGGGGAGCGGGAGGCCCGGTGCTTCGGCGGATAGCCGCTGGGCGGTTATTCGCCCTACCGGAGCGGCGCTCCGCCGACAACGCCTGGAGGGGGAGAGGGCGGCTCAGAACTTCGCCTGCATCCCCACCCGCAGGGTACGCCCGGGCGCGGGCATGAAACTCTGTGCCAGCGGGTCGAGGTAATAGCGGTCGGTGAGGTTCTGCAGCGAGGCATTCAGTTCGGTGTGCTCGAACAGCTTGTACTTGAGGAACAGGTCGAACAGCTGCACCGAGCGGTACTCGATCTGCGGTGTGGTGGCGCCGACCTGCCAGGGCTTGTCCGCCGTGGCGGTGGGGCCGGAGGTATAGGTCATGCGTCCGCCCAGGGTCAGGGCCTGGTCGAAGAAGCGCAGGCCGGCGGTCAGGTTGGTCGCCAGCCGCGGCGGGTTCTGCGTGTTGGTATAGGAGCCCATGAAGCTGCCCGGCGTGCAGTTCGGCGTGTTCTCGGTGCGCTGGTAGCGGTTGGCGCCGGCGCGCAGCCTGGCGGCGAAGGCGGCGTCGCAGGTCTCGGTCTTCAGGTAGTAGGTCGCCGACAGGTCGGCGAACACCCGCCCTGCGTCGTAGTGCGATTGCAGTTCGAGACCGCTGGTGCGGTAGCTGTCGGTGTTGCTGAAGGTCATCAGGCCCATCTGGCCCGGATCGTAATAGCGGGTGATGTAGTTCTTGATGGTGTTGTTGAAGTAGGCCAGCTTGATCGCCGCCGAGTCGCCGTCGGCCAACAGGCTGTCGCGCAGCGCGCTGGCTCCGATCTCCCAGCTGCGCGAACGCTCGGGCTTGAGGTCCTTGCCCGGCTCGACCTGGAGGGTGCCCTGGCTGGTCTCGAACAGCGACGGCAGACGCAGGCCTTCGGTATAGGAGGCGTAGACGAAGGTATCCGGGGCCAGCTCGAAATTGATCCCGAATGCCGGCGAGAAACCGCCGCCGCGGCTGCTGCCCTTCTTGCTGTAGTTGTAGCCGGTGACCACGTTGGTGACCCGCGAGGGATGGACCGTCACGTTGGCCGGGCCGAACTCGTCGAAGGGAATGCCTTCGAACGGATTGTTGGTGTTGTTGGTGACGATGCCGTTGTTGAGGCGGGGATCGGTGGCGTCGGTGTACTGGCCGTTCTGGTCGGGGAACCACATCATCGAGCCGTAGTAGCCGGGCCTGCTCACCGTGATGAAGCGCATGTCGCGATCCTCGCGCCGCGGCGAGGCGGAGATGCCGTTGTCCTTGCTGTTGAAGTGGCTGTAGCGGCCGCCGCCCCATAGCGTCAGGCGCTCGACCGGCTTGAACTCGAGCTTGCCGTTGAGGCCGTATTCCTGGCGGGTGGCGTCCCTCAGGGTGCGGTTGGCGTTGATGTCGTGGAGGGTGGTGACCACGCTTTTCTGCGGCTGGATGTCTTCGACCTGGAACGAGCCGCCGAGGTCGAGCTTGAAATCGCCGAAGTCGGTTTCGAAGCGCGCCACGTTGTTCAGGTCGCCGCCGATGCGCCGGTTGTCCTGGCGTGTCCAGTTGCGATCGGAGCGATAGGCCTGGGAGCGCGGCGCCAGCACCGAGGTCAGCATGTCGCTCTTCGCCTCGGTCATCCACAGTCCGGTGCTGAGGTCCACCAGCGGATTGTTCTCGGGCAGGTAACGGTAGCGTGCGGTGTAGGTGTCGATCTTCACTTCGCTCAATGGGTACTGGTAGATGCCGGCGGTGCCGAAACGGAAGATGTCCGACGGCATGATCTCCCCGATGCGCCCGTCGTAGCGACGATAGCCGAGGTCCAGGGTGTGCTCGTCGGCGATGCGCCAGGTCGCCTTGAGCAGGTAGGACTCGGTCTCCGACGACGAGTTGAGCACTTCCTCTCCCGCGTTGTAGACCTTGGCTACGCTGCTTTCCTCGCGACCGTAGCGGTTGTAGACGCGATAGCGGTCCTGGCCTTTCTTGCCGGAAAAGTAGTTGCCCTGGTTGCGCTGCGCATAGGCGGCGACCAGGTCCAGATGCTCGTTGCGGTAGGCGAAGGCGGCGCTGCCGGACTTGGCCTGGGAGCCGAACAGGCTGCCGCGGTCATCGTGCGGCACGCTGCTGAGATTCTCGGTCTTCGAACTGGCGCTGCGGTGCTGCGGGGCGACGCCGTTGTTCCAGACGTCGCCGGTGAAGCGCACGCCGAGGTCCTTGCCGTCCACCAGGATGTCCTTGACGCCGATGGTGCGCATTTCCACGCTGCCGCCGATCGCGCCCGAGCGGGTCGAGGGACCCTTGTCGACGGTCACGCTGCTGACCAGGTCGGGATCGATGTAGCTGCGCTGCTGGGTGCCGGCGTAGCCGCGGTAGACGTCCAGCGCCTGCTCCGCGCCGTCGACCCGCACCGCCACCCGGCTCTGCCCCTGGATGCCGCGGATGTTGACGTCCAGCGCGCCACCGTTGCGGCTGTCGCCGACCTGTACGCCCGGGATGCCCTGGAGCAGGTCACCCACGGAAACCCGGCCGAAGCGGTCGATGTCTTCGCTGGAGAGGTACACCGACGAGCGTGGCGCGGTATAGGTTTCCTTCTGCGGATCGGCCAGCTCGGCGGCCGAGACCACCACCGGCGACAGGTCGGCCGGGGTTTCTCCGGACATGCGCGGCTCGACCAGCAGGTAGGCGCCGGAGGTTCCCGCCGCGACCTGCAGGCCGGTGTTCGACAGGACTCGCTGCAAGCCTTCCAGTACGCTGTAGCGACCCTTGAGCGCCGGCGCCGTGCGGCCGCGGGTCAGCTCGGGGTCGAAGGACAGCAGCAGGCCCGACTGGCTGGCGAAGGCGCCCAGGGAGGCGCCCAGCGAACCCGCCGGGATGTCGTAGCTGCGCGGCGTGGCGTCGTCCAGGCGGGTAGCCGCGCTGTGCTGGCCGACGCTCTGCGCGTGGGCCAGGCCGCCGCCGAGCAGGCCGGCGCCGGCCGCCGACAGGCCGAGCAGGGCCCAGCGCAGGGCAAGGGTGAGCGGGGAGAGGCGCGACAAGGGGCGCGCCAGGCTGGGGATAGGGCGTTGTAGGGACATGACTTCTTCGCTCGCAGGGTTGGCGCCCGGCATTGCGGGCTCTCATTCCCTCTGTCGCACGAGATCGGAAAAGGGATATTTCGGGTTCGGCGGGCCGGACGGAAAGGGTCGCCGGCATTGTGGTCAACGCAAAATTAGTGATAATAGTTTTCATTTGCGATTGAATCCAGCTGACTATTCCGATGAATGCGCCTCCGATGAATGCGCCGAGTTCCTGCCTGTCCGCGGACCGCGACGGCGTCGCCACGCTCTACCGTGAAAACCATGCCTGGCTGCGCAACTGGCTGGCCTACCGACTCCGCTCCTGGGGACGCGGCGTGGCCGACGACCTGGCCCATGACACCTTCCTGCGCATTCTCGCCAGCCGCGACGGCGGCCAGCGTGAAGCGATCCGTCAGCCGCGCGCCTATCTCACCCGTATCGCCAACTGCGTGCTGGTCAGTTGGCGCCGTCGCCAATCGCTGGAACTTGCCTGGCTGGAGGCCCTGGCCACGCTGCCCGAGCCGTTGCAGCCGTCGCCGGAACAACAGAGCGTGATCGTCGAGACCCTGCACGAGATCGACGCGCTGCTCGACACCCTGCGCCCGCGGGTGAAACAGGCATTCCTGATGGCGACGCTGGACGGCATGAAGCAGAAGGACATCGCCCAGGCGCTGGGCGTTGCGCTGCCGACGGTGAAGAAGTTCATCCACCAGGCCTACGTGACCTGCCTGAGCCTGATGCCCGATGAATGACCGCGCTTCCCGCCGGGCGCCGCAGGCGGGCGATACGGAGCTTTCCGGGCCGCCGGCCGCCGAGGCGATCGCCCCGCAGGTGCTCAGGGAGACCGCCTCCTGGCTGCTGCTGATGCAGGAGGGGCCGCTGGCTCCGGCGCAGCAGGCCGAGCTGGAGTCCTGGCGCTCGCGCAGCCCCGAGCACCAGCGCGCCTGGCGGCGCGCCGAGCGTCTGCTGGCGAATATCGGTTCGCTGCCGCCGGCGCTGGCCCGGCGTGCGCTCGAGCGTCCGTCCGGCAGCGGCCGGCGCGCGGTCCTGCGCGGCCTCGCCCTGCTGCTCGGCGGCGCACCGCTGGTCTGGTGGGGATGGCGCGCGCAGGTCTGGCGCGACGGCTTCGGCGCCGACTACCTCACTGCCGTCGGCGAGCGGCGCGACCTGGTGCTGGAGGACGGCAGCCAGGTCGAGATGAACACCGACAGCGCGCTGGACGTGCGCTACGACGCCGGCCAGCGCCTGCTGCGCCTGTATCGCGGAGAGATCTACCTCCGCACCGCGGCGGATCGGCGCGAGCCGCCGCGGCCGTTCCTGGTGCGCACCGAACAGGGCCTGATGCGCGCGCTGGGTACCGCCTTCAGCGTCCGACGCGAGGGCGCAGAGACAGTGCTGGCGGTGTACGAAGGCGCGGTCCAGGTGCGTCCGGAGGGCGCCGCGAGCGCGGCGGATGGCCGGGTGATCGAGGCTGGCCAGCGGGTGCGCTTCGATCGCCAGCGGATCGGCCCCGTCGAGTCCGCCAGCGAGGCCGCGCTGGCCTGGCGCCAGGGCCTGCTGGTGGCCGACGACATGCCGCTGCGGCAGTGGGCGGGAGAACTGATGCGCTACGGCGGCGAGAGCATCGAGTGCGAGCCGTCGCTGGACCCGCTTCGTGTCTCCGGCACCTTTCCCGTCGACGACCTGCCGCTGGCCCTGGCGATGCTGGCACAGACCCATGGCCTGCGCCTCGTGCACCAAGGCCGACGGGTGCTGATCAGGCGCTGAGGGGAGGCGCGGCGGCTCAGCCGGCCAGCAACCAGACCCCGGCGCCCGCCGAGGCCAGCCCGGCGAGACGTACCAGGGGCGCGGCCGCCTGCGGCAGGAAGCGCACCAGCGCGTAGCCGGCGGCGTGCAGCGCGGCGGTGGCGGCGACGAAACCGAGCGCGTACAGCCAGGGGCTGGAGAGGGCCGGCAGCTCCAGGCCGTGGGCGACCCCGTGGGCCAGGGCGAACAGCGCGGTGGCGGCCATCGCCAGCGGCAGCGGCGGGCGCACGGCGAGGGCCACGCAGAGGCCGAGGGCGAGCACCGAGGCGGCGATGCCGGTCTCCATGAACGGCAGTTGCAGGCCCTCGAAGCCGAGCAGCCCGCCGACCAGCATGGTGCCGACGAAGGTGCAGGGCAGGGCGAGACGCGCGGCTCCCTGTTGCTGGGCGGCCCAGAGGCCGACGGCGAACATCGCCAGCAGGTGGTCGAGGCCGGTGAGCGGATGGGCGAGGCCGGCGACCAGGCCGTGTTCGCCGTGGCCGGGGTGGGCGAAGGCCAGCGCCGGAGCGGCGAGCAGGGCGAGGGCGGCGAGCAGCTTGGGCAGTTTCATTGGTGGTTCCTTGTCGTTGCGAAGTGGCGTCAGGCGGCGGTCAGCAGGCCCTGGCGCTCGATGAAGGCGATGATTTCGTCCAGCCCCTGGCCGGTCTTCTGGTTGCTGAACACGAACGGCTTGTCGCCGCGCATGCGCCGGGCGTCCCGGTCCATCACATCGAGGGAGGCGCCGACCAGCGGCGCCAGGTCGATCTTGTTGATCACCAGCAGGTCCGACTTGCAGATGCCGGGGCCGCCCTTGCGCGGGATCTTGTCGCCGGCGGAAACGTCGATCACGTAGAGGGTCAGGTCGGACAGCTCGGGGCTGAAGGTGGCCGACAGGTTGTCGCCCCCGGATTCCACCAGGATAAGTTCGAGGCCGGGGAAGCGCCGGTTGAGCTGGTCCACCGCCTCCAGGTTGATCGAGGCGTCCTCGCGGATCGCCGTGTGCGGGCAGCCGCCGGTTTCCACGCCGATGATCCGCTCGGGGGCGAGGGCCTCGTTGCGCACCAGGAACTCTGCGTCTTCCTGGGTATAGATGTCGTTGGTGACCACCGCGAGGTTGTAGCGCTCGCGCAGTTCGCGGCACAGGGCCAGGGTCAGGGCGGTCTTGCCGGAGCCCACCGGACCGCCGATGCCGACACGCAGGGGTTGGGATGTCATGGGGTTTCTCCTAGGAACGGAACAGACGGCTGTACTGGGTTTCGTGGGTCATGCTGGCCAGCGCCAGACCGAACGCGGCGCTGCCCTCGACGGCGGGCCGCCGCAGCGCCTCGGCGCAGGCGCGGTCGAGTTCCGGCAGCAGGCTGGAAGCAAGTTTCTGCGCGGCCAGTTGGCCGAGCGGCAGGGTTTTCATCAGCACCGCCAACTGGTTTTCCAGCCAGCTCCAGAACCAGGCACTGAGCGCCTCCTCGGCGTCCAGGCGCCAGGCGCGCGCGGCCATCGCCCAGGCGGCGGCGAGATTGGGCGGGTCCTGGCGCGCCAGCCAGGCGCGGCCGGGAGCGTCGAGTTCGGGCAGGGCTTCCAGCAATTGGTGCAGGGAAAAGCCCATCTGCCGGCTCTCCTGGGCCAGCTCGCGGGTCTCGCGGCTGGCCCTATGGCGCTCGCTGGCCGCATCGCAGGCGGCCCAGTCGCCGATCAACGCGGCGCGCAGCAGGCCGGCCAGCAGCGGCGCCTCGAAGCGCGCCAGGTTCAGTTGCAACTGGTCGACCAGCCAGGTCCGCGCGCTCTCGGCGTCGCGCACCCAGCCATTGTCGAGGGCCGCCTCCAGGCCCTGGGAATAGCTGTATCCGCCGATCGGCAACTGCGAGCTGGCCAGGCGCAGGCGCGCCCAGATGCTGTTCACCGGCGCACGCCGAACTGGTGCAGGCGCGGCGCGTAGTTGAACTCCGCCTCGCCATGGTGCGAGTGGTGGTGGCCTCCGCCGTAGGCACCGTGCTCCGGCTGGAACGGCGCCTCGATGGCCTCCACCGTGGCGCCGAGCTGTTCGAGCATGGCTTTCAGCACGTAGTCGTCGAGCAGGCGCAGCCAGCCGTCGCCGACCTGCAGGGCGACGTGACGGTTGCCCAGGTGGTAGGCGGCTCGGGTCAGTTCCAGCGGGCTGGCGCAGGTGACGTGGAGCAGACGTTCGGAGCGGGCGACGACCCGCACCAGGCGACCGTCGCGGGCCTCCAGGCAGTCGCCGTCGGCCAGCGGCGGCTGGCCGCGCTCGAGGAACAGGCCGACCTCCTCGCCGCTCGCCGCGAAGCAGCGCAGGCGGCTCTTGCTGCGCGCCTCGTAGGTCAGGTGGAGTTCTTCGTCCCAGCGGGGCGAGCGGGCGGGCAGGCGTTGGTGGATGACCAGCATGGGCAGTTTCCGCAATGCGACAGGAAAGGGATCACAACAAGCACCAGCAAGGGCCTTGCCAGGTCGATGCGGGACGCCTGTACCGGGAAAACGGGGCCATAGGGGTGTAACAAAATATTGCAGCGCGCCAGGTTGGTGCGCAACGACTTTTTTGCCGCACCGGAAAGGTGCGCGCGCGTCTAGTCCGCGGACGAACGCCGAGCCGGAGGTCCGCTGGGGAGGTGCGGGGTCAGCCGGGCAGGCCGTGCCAGTGCTTGCCGCCGATCATGATGAAACGCAGCTGGTGGGTGATCTTCGCGGCCGGCATCAGGTGCGGCGGCAGATCGGCGGCGGGTGGGTCGATCAGCTCCGGAAGGGTGGCGAAGACGGTCTTCACCACCAGGTCGGCGAACACGTCGAGGGCCGCGCCGTCGAGGTGCGGCATCTTGTTCAGCAGCGCCAGGTCGGCGGCCAGATCGTCGGTGATGCGCTGGCGCAGGCTGGCGATGGCCTGGCGGATCGGCAACGAGCCGCCGTATTGCTCGCGGGCGAGGAAGAGGAACTGCGAGCGGTTGGCGCCGACCGCGTCGAGGAAGATGCGCACCGAGGCGTCGATCAGCCCGCCCAGTTCGAACTCGTTGCGGCGCACCGCGCGCAGGGTGGCGCGGAAGGTCTCGTCGACTTCGGCGACCAGCGCCAGGCCGAGCTGGTCCATGTCGCTGAAGTGCCGGTAGAAGCCGGCCGGGACGATGCCGGCGGCGCGCGTCACTTCGCGCAGGCTGAGGCTGCCGAAGCCGCGCCCGCTTTCCATCAGGTGGCGCGCGGCGCTCATCAGCGCGTGGCGGGTCTGCTGTTTCTGTTCGGCGCGGGGTGAGGACATACGGCTTCCTTTGGCGGACCGGCGACTGTAGCAAAAGCCCTGCGACCCGGTCGAACCGGGGACGGCAGCGGTCGAAGGATACATCAGTGAACGCTTGTTGACTCGATTGCGCGGAACGGGCAAAGTTTTGTGAACGATCGTTCACTGAAATATTTTCCATGGCCTTGCTTCCCCTCGCGCTCCTGACCCCTTTGCTCGCACCCCTGCGCCGTCTCGCCGCCCGTGGCTGGCTGCGTGAGGCCGATGTCGACGGCCTGCTGCGCCACGCCCATCCGCTGGCGTCGTTGAACCGCCACTATGCGCGGGTCGAGGCACGCTACTGGGTGGCCGACGATATGCTCGCCCTGGCCCTGCGTACCGCCCCCGGCTGGCCGCCGGCGCGGCCGGGCCAGCACATCCAGCTGCTGGCGGAGCGCGACGGGGTGCGGGTCGGGCGCAGCTACAGCCTGACCCGGGTGGTCGGCGAGCGCCTGGAAATCGCCGTCAAGCGTCACCCGGACGGGCTGCTCTCGCCCTGGTTGTGCGAACACCTGGCGGTCGGCCAGCGTGTCGAGTTGCAACCCGCGCAAGGCGATCTGCGCTGGCCGATGCAGGCCGAGGCGGTCTGCCTGCTGGCCGCCGGCAGCGGCCTGACGCCCTTGCTCGGCCTGCTCCGCGAGGCGCTGGAGAACGGCTATCGCGGTCCCGTGCTGTGGCTGCACTACGTCCGTCATCCCGGCCAGCGCGCCTGGCTCGGCGAGCTGGAGGCGCTGGCGGCGCGCCACCCGAACCTGGAGTTGCGCTGGAGCCTGACCCGCGGGGCGCGGGCCGATGGCTGCCTGGAGGGGCATTTCCAGCCGCGCCACCTGGACGGCTGGGCAGCCGACCTGGCACGCAGCCAGGCCCTGGCCTGCGGGCCGGCGGCTTTCGTCGAGGCGGTGGGCGAGCAACTGGGGGCACGCTTCGCCGGCTTGCAGACGGAATCCTTCAGCGTCCCGCGCTGGCGCAGCGGGGAGGCGCCGCGCGAAGTGCGCCTGCGCTTCGCCCGGTCGCAGCGGGAAGTCTCCGGCGACAGCGCCGCCAGCCTGCTGGAACAGGCCGAGGCCCACGGCCTGCGCCCGGCCCACGGTTGCCGCCAGGGCATCTGCGCCAGTTGCACCTGCGTCCTGCTCAGCGGCTGCGTGCGCGACCTGCGCAGCGGCGCGCTGTGCAGCGAGCCCGGCCAGCCTATCCGCCTCTGCGTCAGCGCCGCCCACGGCGACCTGGCGCTGGACCTGTGAACCGACCTGCGAGCCCTGCGATGCGCGACGACCGCGAACTGACCCCGGAACAACTGGCGGCCTTCGGCGCCGAACTCGATGCCCTGCACCTGCGTACCCTGGCCGATCTCGGCGCGGACGACGCGCGCTACATCCGCCGGGTCCGCGCGGCGGTGCGCGTCTGCTGCTGGAGCGGCAGGGCGCTGCTGATGTTCGGCTGGCTGCCGCCGACCTGGCTGCTCGGCAGCCTGCTTCTCGGCCTGGGCAAGATCCTCGAGAACATGGAGCTGGGCCACAACGTCATGCACGGCCAGTACGACTGGATGAACGATCCGGAATTCGCCGGCCGCGCCTACGAGTGGGACATCGCCGGGCCGTCCGACTTCTGGCGGCACACCCACAACCATATCCACCACACCTACACCAACGTGCTGGGCAAGGACGACGACGTCGGCTATGGGGTCGTGCGCCTGTTCCCGGAGCAGCGCTGGAAGCCGTTCTACCGCTGGCAACCGCTGTGGGTGACGCTGCAGGCGCTGCTGTTCCAGTACGCGGTGGCGATCCAGCATCTGCGCCTGGACAAGTACGCCAAGGGGCGCCTGGACAAGGCCGAACTCATGCCGCTGCTACGCCGCCTGCGTGCCAAGCTGGGTCGCCAGTGGACCAAGGACTACCTGCTGTTCCCGCTTCTCGGCCTGTTCGCCGGCGGCTTCGGCGCGGTGTTCGTCGGTAACCTGCTGGCCAACGTGCTGCGCAACCTGTGGACCTTCACGGTGATCTTCTGCGGCCACTTCACCGAGAAGGCGGTGGTCTTCCCGCCCTCGGTGCTGGAGGGAGAGACCCGTGGCCACTGGTACCTGCGCCAGTTGCGCGGCTCCAGCAACCTGGAGGGCGGGCCGCTGTTCCACATCCTGACCGGCAACCTCAGCCACCAGATCGAGCACCACCTCTACCCGGACCTGCCGGCGCGTCGCTACGCCGCGTTGTCCCGCGAGGTCCGCGAAATCGCCCGGCGCTACGGGCAGACCTACAACAGCGGACGCCTGGGACGGCAATTCCTCACTGTCTTGCGGCGCATCTGGGTATATCGGCTGCCGCCGCGCGAGCCCCTCCCGGCGGGGCGCGGCTGAGCCGACGGAACGCTCGCGGCGCCCGTGGCGGGGCCGCTCCGGAGCGGGGATAATGCCGCCCTGTGCACCGCGACGTGGCTTCCGGCCGCCGCGTGGCGTCGGAGTCTCGCCGAACGCAGGACGGCCTGCGCCCGCGATCGGCCAGCAGCGTCGATCCTTCCCGAATCTAACAATGCTCGGCGGATGCCGGCCGTGGGGCCCGTCCGTCCAGGAACCGTCATGTTCAGCCCGCTCGTCACCTTTCCCGCGCTCTACACCGCCACCCTGCTCATGCTGGCCGGCTCCGGCCTGTTCACCACCTACATCGGCCTGCGCCTGACCCAGGAAGGCGCAGGCGACCTGTGGGTCGGCGGGCTGATGGCGTCCTACTATTTCGGCCTGGTCTGCGGTGGAAAATTCGGACACAAGCTGATCGCCAGCTTCGGCCATATCCGTTCCTACGTGGCTTGCGCCGGGATTGCCACCGTGACCGTGCTGCTGCATGCCCTGGTCGATCAGCTGGAAGTCTGGCTGCTGCTGCGCTTCATCACCGGCGCGGTGATGATGAACCAGTACATGGTGATCGAGAGCTGGCTCAACGAGCAGGCCGAGAGCCACCAGCGCGGCAAGGTGTTCGCCGGCTACATGGTCGCCGTCGACCTTGGCCTGGTGCTCGGCCAGGGCCTGCTGGCGCTGAGCCCGACCCTCGACTACAAGCCGCTGCTGCTGGTCGCCATCTGCTTCGCCTCGTGCCTGATCCCGCTGGCCATGACCCGGCGCGTGCACCCGGCCAAGCTGGTCGCCGCGCCGCTGGAAGTGCGTTTCTTCTGGCAGCGCGTGCCGCAGGCGCTGGGCACCATCTTCATCGCCGGCCTGATGGTCGGCGCCTTCTACGGCCTGGCGCCGGTCTACGCCAACCGCAACGGCCTGGATGCCTCGCAATCGAGTTTCTTCGTCGGCATGTGCATCGTCGCCGGCTTCTGTGCGCAGTGGCCGCTGGGCTGGCTGTCCGACCGCCTCGACCGCAGTTGGCTGATCCGCGGCAATGCGGTGCTGCTGTGCCTGGCCTCGATCCCGATGTGGGGGCTGGTGACGCTGCCGTACTGGTTGCTGCTGGCCAACGGGTTCGTTACCGGCATGCTGCTGTTCACCCTTTATCCGCTGGCGGTGGCGCTGGCCAACGACCACGTCGAGCAGCCGCGCCGGGTCGCGTTGTCGGCGATGCTCCTGACCACCTACGGGGTCGGCGCCTGTATCGGTCCGCTGGTGGCCGGCGCGCTGATGCGCCACTTCGGTCCGGGACTGTTCTACATGCTGGTGTCCGGCTACGCGGTGCTGCTGGTGTTCTGGGTGCAGCCCAAGCGCGTCACCGGCGAACACCGGGTCGACGAGGCGCCGCTGCAACACGTGGCGATGCCGGACACGGTCAGCCCGATGGCCGCCACCCTCGACCCGCGCGTCGAGGAAGTGCCGGAGGAGCTGGTGGTGGAGGCGCCGGCGAATATCGGCCGCTCCGACGGCGAGCCGGACGCCGGCGAGAAACCCGCTCAGTCCTGAGCCGGGAACGCCAGGTCGAAGCGGATGCGTCCCGGAGCCGGTGCACTCGCTTCGGCGCGGCCGCCGTGCAGGCGCATGATCGCCTGGACGATGGCCAGGCCGAGACCGCTGGACTGGGCGTCGCTGCGCGCGGCGTCGCCACGGTAGAAGCGGTCGAACAGGCGCGACAGCGGCTCGGCCGGCAGCCTGTCGCAGGCGTTCTCCACGCTCAGCAGGAATTCCCCCGAGCGGCGCAGGCCGCGCACTTCGATCAGGCTGTCGGCGCTGGCGTAGCGGATGGCGTTGGCCAGCAGGTTGCTCAGCGCCCGGCGGAACAGTTGCGGATCGGCGCGTAGCTGGCCGCTGACCTGGACGTCGAGGCTCAGCCCACGTTCCTCGGCCAGCCCTTCGAAATACTCCGCCTGGCGCCGCAGTTCTTCGCCCAGGTCCAGGCGGCTGCGCTCCACCGCTGCCCGTACGTCGTCGGCGCGAGCGAGGAACAGGATGCTCTCGACCATCCGCGCGATGCGCTCCAGCTCTTCCTGGTTGGAGGCGATCAGCGCCTGGTACTCCTCGTTGCTGCGCGGCTGGCGCAGGGCCACCTGGCCGTGGCCCATCAGCGAACCGATGGGCGTGCGGATCTCATGGGCGAGGTCGGCGGAGAACTGCTGCAGACGCTGGTAGCCGTCGTCTAGGCGTTCGAGCATGGCGTTGAACGACTGTGCCACCTGCTGCAACTCGGCAGGCGCGGCGGCGACGTCGAGGCGGGTATCCAGGCTGGTCGGATGGATCTCCGCCGCCTTCGCCGCCAGCGTGCGCAGCGGGCGCAGGCCGTGGCGCAGGACCAGCCAGCCGAGCAGGGCGGTGCCAAGGAACGCCAGCAGCACGGCGGCGATGACCCGGTCGCGGTACTGGGCGAGCATCCGCGTCTCGCCCAGCAGCAGGTGTGCGGCGGTGATCTGCAACGGCTCGCGGCCGCCGACCAGGACCTCGGCGGCGAGCACGCGCATCGGGATGCCGTCGTGGGTCAGCGCGGCGTGCACGACGGACGGATTCAACGCCTGGCCGGCGGCGACCACCCGTAGCGACGGCAGGCGTTCGTGGCGCGGGTTGACCGCGACGATCGGCGCCTCGCCGGGCTGACCGAGGAGCAGGATGTCCTGCTCGTTGCCGAGCATGTTCTCGAACAGACGCGGGCGCGCCTTCAGCTCGGCCAGGGTGAGGTTGTCGCGCAGCAGGTTGCGGAAGTGCTCGACCCGGCCGGCGACCATCACGTCGCTGCGCCGCAGCATCGCCTCTTCCACCGAGCGGTACAGGTAGAAGCCGACCGCGCTGACCACCAGCGCCGCCACCGCGGCGAACAGCAGCGCCGCGTAGAGGGTCAGGGAGCGGCGGGCGGGCACGGGCGCTCCTCGCAGACGTAACCGATGCCGCGCACGGTATGGATCAGCTTGTTCGGGAAGGGATTGTCGACCTTGGCGCGCAGGCGCTTGATCGCCACGTCGACGACGTTGGTGTCGCTGTCGAAGTTCATGTCCCAGACCTCCGAGGCGATCAGGGTGCGCGACAGCACCTCGCCCTCGCGGCGCATCAGCAGGTGCAGGAGGGCGAACTCCTTGTTGGTCAGGGCGATCACCTGCCCCTGGCGGCTGACCTTGCGCCGCAGCACGTCCAGCTGCAGATCGGCCAGTTGCACCTGCTCTGCTTCGCGGACCACGCCGCGGCGCAGCAGGGTACGGATACGCAGCAGCAACTCGGTGAAGGAGAAGGGTTTCACCAGGTAGTCGTCGGCACCCAGTTCGAGGCCGCGGATACGGTCTTGCAGCTGGTCGCGGGCGGTGAGGAAGAGCACCGGCACATCGTGCTTCTTGCGCAGCACTTCCATGATCTGCCAACCGTCCAGGCCGGGCAGCATCACGTCGAGGACCACCAGGTCGTAGCGGTTCTCCAGCGCCAGGTAGAGACCGTCGGCGCCGTGCTGCGACCAGTCGACCGCATAGCCCGACTCGCCGAGGCCCTTCTTCAGGTACTCGCCGGTCTTCGTATCGTCTTCGATCACCAGGATGCGCATGTCTCGTTCCCCCTCGTTCGCCGCCATTCTAGCCAGCGCGCGGCGCGGATTCGGTGACATTTTTGTCATGCGAAAGTCATCTCCGGGTACCGCCGGCGGGGCGACCATCGAGGCTCAACCCCACCGAGGATCGACCGATGCTTCGACTCAAGGCTTCCCCCGCGCTGTTCTTCGGCCTGCTCCTGGCCAGTGCCGCCAGCTTCGCCGCGCAACCGCCTGCGGGCATGCTGCAGCCGCTGCGCGGCACCATCCAGCAGGCCGCCGACGACCACCTGCAACTGAAGGCCCGCAACGGCCAGCAACTGACGGTCAGACTCACCGACAAGACCGCGATCCGCGCCGTGTCGCTGGCGAAGCCGGAGGACATCCAGCCCGACAGCTTCATCGGCACCGCCGCCGTGCCGCAGCCCGACGGCACCCTGAAGGCCCTCGAGGTGCATGTCTTCGCCCCCAGCCTGCGCGGCAGCGGCGAAGGCCACCGGCCCTGGGAGAACGCCGATGGCAGCGCCTCGACCATGACCAACGGTACGGTCGGCAACCTGGTGGTCAGCCAGGGCCGGCGCATGACCGTGAAATACGGCGATGGCGAGAAGACCGTGGTGGTGCCGGACGACGTGCCCATCGTCAGCCTGGAGCCGGGCGAGCGCAGCCTGCTCAAGCCTGGCGCCAAGGTCGTGCTGTTCCCGCAGAAGGGCGCCGACGGCAGCCTCACCGCCCTGGCCATCTCGGTCGGCAAGGACGGCGTGACCCCGCCGATGTGAGGTTTCGCCGGGACGGCGCGTCCGTCCCGGCCGGGTTTCCTGGGAGAAAAGCCATGAACCGTGCGTTGCACGCCTGGCCGGTGAGACTCTGCCACTGGCTCAATGCCTATGCCATGGCCTGCCTGATCGGCAGCGGCTGGGGCATCTACAACGCTTCGCCGCTGCTGGATTTCCGTTTTCCCGCCTGGGCGACCCTCGGCGGCTGGCTCGGCGGTTCCATCGCCTGGCATCTCGCCGCCATGTGGCTGCTGCTCGGCAACGGCCTGTGCTACCTCGCCTACGGACTGTCCAGCGGGCATTTTCGTCGCGACTTCCTGCCTTTGAGCGCGGCCGGCGTCTGGCGCGACCTGCGCCTCGCCCTCGGCCTGCGCCTGGTCCATGAGCCGGGCCGCTACAACGCGGTGCAGCGCCTGCTGTACTGGCTGGTCCTGGCGCTCGGTGCGCTGCTGGTGCTGTCCGGGCTGGCGATCTGGAAACCGGTGCAACTGCACGGGCTGACCGCGCTGTTCGGTGGCTTCCAGGGTGCGCGCTGGGTGCATTTCCTGGCCATGGCCGGGGTCGTCGGGTTCGTCGTCGTGCACCTGCTGCTGGTGCTGTTGGTGCCGCGCACCCTGCTGCCGATGATCATCGGACGCGAGTGGCGGCGCGGACGGAGGAGCGAAGGATGAAGGGGCCGGAGAAGAAGCGCGCGAAGATCGCGGTCGACCCGTCCAGCGAGCGGCAGATGGTCGATTTGCAACGCCGCCTGCTGTTGCGCGGCGGCCTGTCCCTGGGCGCCCTGGCGATGCTCTCGGGGTGCCGGCTACAGGATGGCGATTCGGTCGACAAGGTACTCTGGGCCATGTCGCGCTGGAACGACCGGGTCCAGGCCTGGCTGTTCAGCCGTACGCGGCTGGCGCCGACCTTCGATCCGTCGCAGGTGGCCTCGCCGTTCCCCTTCAACGCGTTCTACCCGGCCTACAACGTGCCGGAGATCGACCTGCCGGAATACCGCCTGCAGGTTTCCGGGCGGGTCCGCGACAAGCGCCCCTGGAGCCTGGAGCAACTGCGCCGGCTGCCGCAGGCCAGCCAGGTCACGCAACTGATCTGCATCGAGGGCTGGAGCGCGATCGGCCAGTGGAGCGGAGTGCCGCTGCGCACCTTTCTGGAGCTGGTCGGCGCCGACACCTCGGCGAAGTACGTTGGCTTCAAGTGCGCCGACCGCTACTACTCCAGCCTCGACATGCCCAGCGCGCTGCATCCGCAGACCCTGCTGGCGCTGGAGATGTCCGGGCAGGCGCTGCCGGAGGAGAACGGCTATCCGCTGCGCCTGCGGATTCCCACCAAGCTCGGCTTCAAGAACGCCAAGCACGTGGTGGAGATCTTCGTCAGCAACAGCAATCCCGGAGGTTACTGGGAGGACCAGGGCTACAACTGGTTCAGCGGAGTCTGAGGCGGGAGAGTGCGGCTTGCCTCGGGCCATGCGCCCAGCGCGACAGGGATGGGAAAATAGGAAAGCCCGGCATCGAGCCGGGCTTTTCTCGCGCCTTGCGGCGTAGCGAGCGGTCAGGCGGTGCGCAGGTCGAAACGGCTCATGCTGCGATGCAGGCGGTCCACGGTCTGTTCGCTGCCGTTGTCGGCCAGGCGGGCTTCGGC